>JAKVCP010000011.1:0-73533 GCA_022448925.1 Paracoccaceae bacterium | reverse complement strand
CCCAGATCGCACCCCGGCGCAGCGCCTTTTCGACGATCTCGTCCAGCTCGGCCTTGTTCTTGGCCACGATGTTTTGCGCTTCGGCACGGGCGTCAGCCAGCGCCTTGTTATAGGCCTCTTCGGCCGCTTCGGCCTGTCGCTTCAGCTCTTCTGCTGCGGCGAGGTCGTTTGTAATGGTCCCCTGACGTTCCGCCAGAACCGCTGCAATGCGGGGCAGAGCGACGCGTGACAGGACCAGAAAGATCACCACTATGGTGATGACCAGCCAGAAGATCTGGTTGGGAAACCAGTCGAAACAGAGCTGAGGCATGCCAACGGCACTGCCATAGCTGTCGACACAGGTGCCAGCCACTTCTTTAGCAATTGGTTCGGTTGCCATGTCTTTCTCCGGAAGAACGGTGGTCGTTACATCGGGCGGTCTGCGGTCCTGCAAACCGCCCGCGCGTAAGGATCAGGTTCCGTAGATTAGACGGCAAACATCAGCAGCAGCGATACGAGGAAGGCAAAGATGCCCAGTGCCTCCGCGAACGCGATGCCGATGAACAGGGTTGCGGTCTGCGAAGCAGCCGCGGACGGGTTGCGCAGAGCGCCTGCCAGGAAGTTGCCGGCCACGTTGCCAACCCCGATGGCTGCTGCGCCCGAACCGATTGCTGCCAGGCCTGCGCCGATGTGTGCGAGATCGCCTTCCATTGTGATATCTCCTTACGATTGGAAGTTGCGTTGGTGTGTGAGGAGCGGGATGTCCCGCTGCCACAGTGTTAGATTAGTGGGACGGGTGCAGTGCATCCTTCAGATACACGCAGGTCAGAATTGTGAAGACATAGGCCTGAATGAAGGCCACCAGCACTTCCAGCCCGTACATCGCAGTGATCGCAACCACGGCCAGAGGGGCCACGGCGGTCACCTGTGCAAAGCCTGCAAACACCTTGATCACCGCGTGGCCCGCCATGACGTTGCCGGCAAGACGGATGAAGTGGCTGACCGGACGCACGAAGTAGGAAATGACCTCGATCACGGCAAGGATCGGCCGCAGAGGCAATGGTGCAGCAGTCACCCAAAACAGCCCAAGAAACTTGGCGCCATTCTTGACAAATCCAAGGATCGTGACGGTGAAAAACACAGCCAATGCCAAAACAAGTGTCACGGCGAAGTGCGATGTTGTCGTGAACGAAGTCGGGATAAGCCCCAGGAAGTTTGCGCACACGATGAACATGAACAACGTCATGATATACGGGAAAAAGCGGATGGCATCCTTGCCAGCCACGTCCTCGATCATCTGGTACACAAACCCATACGCCAGCTCGGCAATCGACTGGCTGCGGGACGGTACAATCGCACGACGCGCCGTGCCAACAACCATTAGCAGCACCACTGCCACAACCGCGAGAAACAGCCACAGCGTCACATTGGTAATCGTGAAGACACCAATCGCGCCCTCCCCGAACAATGGCTTGACGATGAACTGATCCATCGGGTGGAAGGTCAGGCTTCCGGCTTCTGCGGCCTTGTCATGCGAGTCAGTTGCCATCCTCGGGTCCCTCATCATTTGCAGCCGTTTCGGCCGCGTGTTTCTTCGTCTGGATCTCTTCGGCGGTGCGCAGCATGACGCGTATACCGGCCACCAGACCCAGCACTATGAATATCACCATCATGATTGGAAGGGTGCCGAACACAATGTCCAGACCGTATCCGATGGCAAAGCCGATCATCAGACCGGCCACAAGTTCCGTTACCATCCGCCAACCCATCTGCGCCTGCGAATAGTGTTCCTCCTGGTGCGCTTTGCCGCCGTCCTTCGCTGCCTTGGCCGCGTCAATCCTGGCGCTTAGCTCTTGCAGCTTGTCCTTGGTATCGGGGTCCCGCACGCAATCTTTCCAGTCGGATCTTTGCCGTTGTGCTATGCGGCACGGCGCTGCGAGTCAAGCACTGGTGTCGCGGCGAAGAATTCCATCTAACGTACTGTTATTATTGTGAATCAATTTCATCTAGTGGCTCAGATCTGGCCGTCGCCCCCCAGATTTCCGCACGAGTGGCACGGTTGCGCATATTCAACCAAATGGTTGATGATTTCAAAACTGTACAAACTGGCTCGCACAAAGGCGTCAAAAATCAGCCTGATGTGAGACATGGCAACCGATGTGGTCCAGTCCTGCCGTGAAACGCAAGCTGCGTCCCCCGCGCCCACATCAAAGACAGTTACCGGCAGCGACGGCTTGCGACGACAACAGGGTGGATGGGGCCGCTATATGCGCTCTTGACGTTACCGCCCTACCCCCGGTAGGCCCGACACCGTGACCAAAAGTTCTGAACTTGATGCGGTGTTCGCCGCTCTCGCCGACCCGACCCGGCGCCGCATCCTGTCGATGCTGCTTGAGGATGATATGGCCGTGACAGACGTGGCGGATCCATTCGACATGTCTTTGGCCGCAATCTCGAAACACCTGACGATCCTCGCCACAGCGGGGCTGATCAGTCAGGAAAAGCGCGGACGCGTCAAGTGGTGTAAGCTGGAACCGGATTCCTTGCGCAACGCCAGTGTTTGGATGCAAAGCTTTGGCCAGTTCGAGGCCGTGAACCTTGACGCCTTTGAGAGGTTCTTGGAAAGCGTTCTTGGCGCTGGCGAAGACGACTGACCCAAGGACATCGCTTTGGCAGGCCAGCAACGGATCAACGACAGATCAGAAACGGGCAGGCAAAAACGACGAAGATCCCCTGAACCTGGCCACCGTCGCCCTGGGCTGGGCGCGCCAAACAGGCCCCAACGGTTCGATCAAACACGCGGGTCTGGGCGCACCTCACCTTTCAACAGCAGCACCAAGGCCAGACCGGTCAGAACAATCCCAATCGCGACCATCCCTGATGGCACTCCGCGCCCCAAGGCCACTTCCCAGAGAATGACCCAGGTTGGCGTCAGATACGTATAGGCCATAACCTTGGCACTTGGCAGGTGTAAGACTGCGAACTGCAAGAGAACAAAAGTGGCCGCACTGGCGGCGACAGCAACGTAAACCAATGTGATCCACACGATAGCTGGCAGTGCCAACCATTGGGTGGTTGCAATATCATTCCACCCCCAGATCATCATCAGGATCGCTCCGGCTATCAACATACCCAGGGTAAACACCAACGGTGTTTCGCCTCGGTTCAGCACGCGTACCATCGGCGTATAAAGGGCATGGGCCATACAGCCCCAGAAATAGAGGATCTCTCCATCGCCAATCTCAAAAGCGCTCAGCGCGGCCAAATCTGCCCGAAAAATGACCCAGAGCGCGCCGACGGCGCCGACGGTAAGTGCCAGACCCATGCGCGGCGTCGTGATCTGCCGCAACAGGACATAGCCAAACACCGCAGACATCGCCGGTGTAAGGGTGAACACCGCTGACATGCTTACAGGCTCGGCCGTTTTCAGCCCTTCGAACATCAGCACGAAATAGGTCGCGAACAACCCGCCGAGCACAAGATATCGCCAAGGGGCTTTCGTTGCGGATCTTGGCACACCTGTTGTGGCAAGCGCGATCATCGCCAACACCGCACCCGCGAGGACGAAGCGCACCGCGTTCAGCGCCGATGGCGATATGTGCGGCGCAGCAAGCGCGCCAAGGGAAAACGATCCGGCAACCAGGGCGGAGAACGCCAACATAGCCAGGTGGCCGCGTGCCGCCCCTGTCATTCCGGCTCATACCGTTTCACATAGTCCTTGAGGTGCTTGAGAAAGGCCTGAACCTTGGCCGTTCGGTGCAAATCAACATGGGTCACCAACCAAAGCGGACTGGTCCATTCCTCTTGCGGCGGCATCACCTGTACCAATCCGTCACGATCGCGCGCATCACGGACCATGAGAAAGCCAAGCCCAGCCCCATCTACCACGGCCCTGTCAAGAACACGTGCGTCGGCGCTGCGAAAGACAATGTTGTCAAGGGGAACGTGCTCTTTGAGCCAACGATAAAACGGCGCGCGGATTTCCAGGTTGTCATGGGCGATAAAACGGTGCCGATCGAATTCTTCAGGACCGCTGGGCACACCATATCGATCACGATAGGCCGAGCTGGCATACAGCGCCACGGGCTCTCGCATGAAAGGTTGCACCACGTTGTCGGGCTCCTGCGGCGCAGCCCCAGCGCGAAGGGCCACGTGTGCTTCGCCATATTCCAGCCGAAACACCCGATCGCCAGTGAGATAGCGCACAATCACATCTGGGTTGTCATGTTGAAATTCCGTCAGCGCAGGCACCAAAAGCGGCGCGAGCCCCACCAGTGAGGTCACCAACAGCTCGCCTGAGACATCAGAACCTCGGCCTCGGATCCGGCCCACCAATTGCTGGAACTGGTCGTCCGTCGTTTGGGCCACCCGGCTTAGATCCTGCCCTGCCTCGGTTGGTGTGTAGCCCCGTGCGTGGCGTTGAAACAATTTGACACCCAGCCGCGCCTCGAGCGCATCAATATGACGGATCACGGTGGCGTGGTGCACGCCCATGACCTCGGCAGCGCCGCTGACGGTCCCCAAACGCGCAACATGGTAGGCGGTGCGCACTTCATCCCAATTGTCCACGGCAATCCCCTTGTGCAAAATTTCACATATCTTGTTCATATGATGCCATTGCGTTTGTTTTTGCAATATTCAAATTACAGCCATCACAGACACATCTTTACGAGCACCGACATGACACAGACAGTTCTGCACATCGATACCTCTGCCCGGCACAATGGCTCATATTCGCGCGATCTGACCCGCGCCGTGGTCGATCGCCTGGCCCCTGACACCGTGGTCACCCGGGATCTGACCAATACCATCCCGTTGATCACGGAAACCTGGATTGGCGCCAGCTTCACCGACCCGCAAGAACGTACGCCCGAGCAACACGAGGCGCTTGCGATTTCTGATGAACTGGTCGCCGAAGTGCAGGCCGCAGACACATTGGTGATCGGCGTCGCGATGTACAATTTCTCGATCCCGGCCGCGCTGAAAGCCTGGATTGATCAGGTTGCCCGGGCGGGCGTGACCTTCAGATATACAGAATCCGGTCCGGTGGGCCTGCTTGAGGGCAAGCGTGCCATTCTGGTTATAGCCTCTGGCGGTGTTCCGGTTGGCTCGGACTACGATTTCGCAACCGACTACATGCGCCATGTTCTCGGCTTTATTGGCATCACGGATGTCGACGTTGTTGCAGCGGCTCAATTGAATTCAAACGCCGACGAAGTGATGCAATCCGCCAACGCGGCAGTCGCCAAGCTTGCAGCGTGATCGGCAGAAATCATCAACCAAGGAGTCTCGAATGAACACTTATATCTTTCTGGCCGTCCGCGGCCTTTTGACGGTCGCCTTCGTGGCAGCAGGTGGTGCCAAACTGGCAGGTGTCGACATGATGGTCGCCACCTTTGAGGCGGTCGGCGTTGGCCAGTGGTTCCGTTATGTGACAGGCGTGATCGAGGTTGGCGCAGCAGGGCTGCTTTGGGTGCCCGGACGTCAAGTCTTTGGCGCTGGCCTGTTGGTGATCACGATGATCGGTGCAGCACTGGCGCATTTGGTCATCCTTGGCCCCTCGGCCGTACCGGCTCTGGTGCTGGGCGCGCTGTCAGCCGTTTTGCTGTGGAGACATCGCGACCAACTGCCCATCTGATAGAACGCAAACGGATCGCAGCCTGAAATCGGCGCGCCCATTACGGGTGCGCCTTTTTCGTTGGCCCTTGACTCAGCCGTCTGATCTCCATACGACACCGCCAACTCCGGAAGTCCGTCAAGCTTCCGGTCCCATGGGTTTTCCCGGGATCGCCCTCCGTCAGCGCGTTGCGCCCACGGGGGCTTTCGCGCTTTGTCCTTTGGGCCATGTTGGCAAATCCACCGGGACCTCATAAATCTGGGTCCTACCCTGCAAAAAGGTCAAGGAGCCCGAGCGCCATGTTTGAAAATCTATCCGAACGCCTCTCTGGCGTCTTTGATCGCCTGACCAAGCAGGGTGCGCTGTCCGAGGATGACGTAAAGACGGCGCTCCGCGAGGTGCGTGTTGCGCTACTGGAGGCCGACGTTTCGCTGCCTGTTGCGCGCGACTTCATCAAGAAGGTGCAGGCAAAGGCAACCGGGCAATCCGTGACCAAATCGGTCACACCCGGTCAGCAGGTGGTCAAGATTGTTCACGACGAACTGATCGCGGTTCTGTCAGGTGACGCCGACCCCGGCACGTTGAAGATCGACCATCCGCCGGCACCGATCCTCATGGTCGGGCTGCAGGGCTCTGGCAAGACAACGACAACCGCCAAACTTGCAAAACGCCTGACCGAAAAAGAGGGCAAGCGCGTCCTGATGGCGTCGCTTGACGTGACCCGACCGGCGGCGATGGAACAGCTGGCGATCCTTGGCAAGCAGATCGGCGTTGATACTTTGCCGATCGTCAAGGGCGAAGATCCCGTGGCCATTGCCAAACGCGCCAAGACACAGGCCGGGCTGGCTGGCTATGACGTCTACATGCTGGACACCGCGGGGCGCTTGTCGATCGACGAAGACCTGATGCGTCAGGTCGAGGCCGTGCGCGACGTCGCCACCCCGCGCGAGACACTTTTGGTGGTTGATGGTCTGACCGGCCAGGATGCCGTGAACACGGCAGAAAATTTCGATTCCCGCATTGGCATCTCGGGCGTTGTCCTGACGCGCATGGATGGCGACGGGCGCGGGGGTGCCGCCCTGTCGATGCGTGCCGTCACAGGCAAGCCGATCCGCTTTGTCGGTCTGGGCGAAAAAATGGACGCCATCGAGACCTTTGAGCCTGACCGGATTGCCGGGCGCATCCTGGGGATGGGTGACATTGTCAGCCTCGTCGAGAAGGCGCAGGAAACGCTTGAGATTGAACAGGCCGAGCGCATGATGAAGCGCATGGTCAAAGGCATGTTCAACATGAACGACCTGAAAATGCAGCTTGAGCAGATGCAAAAGATGGGCGGTATGGAAGGCGTCATGTCGATGATGCCCGGTGCGGGAAAGATGGCCAAGCAAATGGAAGGCGCCGGCATCGATGACAAGATGATCAAACGCCAGATCGCGCTGATCCAGTCGATGACGAAAAAAGAGCGCGCCAACCCGCAGGTGCTTCAGGCCAGCCGTAAAAAGCGGATCGCCGCCGGTGCAGGCATGGAGGTCAGCGATCTGAACAAACTGCTCAAGATGCAGCGTCAGATGGGCGACATGATGAAAAAGATGGGCAAGATGGGCAAAGGCGGCATGCTGAAACAAGCCATGAAGGGCATGTTCGGCAAAGGCGGCGCCTCACCCGAACAGATGGCTCAGGGGATGGATCCCAAGGCGCTTGAAGCGGCAGCAAAGGCAATGGGTGGCAAGGGCGGCATGCCCGGCGGGCTGCCTGGACTTGGCGGCCCGGGTATGGGTCTGCCCCCGGGTCTGAGCGGGTTTGGCAAAAAGAAGTGACAACGACGTGACACTGTGCGCCGCTGATATCCTGCCGATGCCCGGCCTGCATCGATCTGCACTGCACTCTTGCGGCCTGCAGGTTGCAGGACCCGTGCGCCGTCTCGCCCGCATCGACAAGGCCACGGATCCATTGCTGACGCATGATACAGGCGTCGAATTGAGGCCTTCGCGGGTGCGCTCTGTTTGTATTTCTCAAAACTGTGCCTGTCATCGAGGGGATTTCTCGGCATGAACCGTCTCGTCCCTTTCGCCCCCCGCTTGGAAACAGACCGGCTTGTCCTGCGCGGCCCAGAGACCACAGACGCCGAGGCCATCATGACCTTTCTGATGGATCCAGAGCGCGCGGCTGGGTTTGGTCATATCGCACCCCGTGGCGACGCCTGGCGGTGGTTTGCCTTGCTGATCGGACATTGGCATATTCACGGTTATGGCTATCTGGTGATCGAGGATAAGGCCACTGGTTGCGCTGCAGGCATCAGCGGCATCTGGAACCCCGAAACCTGGCCCGAGCCAGAACTGGGCTGGGTGGTGTTCGACGGATACGAAGGCAAAGGCGTGGCGTTTGAGGCCGCGACAGCAGCGCGACGTTGGGCCTATACCGAGCTTGGCATGACCACGCTGACCTCAAACATCGTGCCCGACAATACACGATCAAAAGTGCTCGCCGAACGTTTGGGCGCTTGGTACGAACGCACCTATACCAACGAAAACATGGGCGTGGATGAGCTTTGGCGCCATCCCGGATCAGAGGTGGTGCTGGCATGACACCACAGATTGAAACCGAACGCCTGATCCTGCGTGCGCCGAAAGAAGACGATTTTGCTGCAGTGTTGGCGTTTCAAGCCTCGCCACGGACCAAATTCATTGGCGGCGGAGATGCAAACCGATGGGAGGCCTGGCGGGGTTTCCTGGCACAATTTGGCCACTGGGCTTTGCGCGGGTACGGGTTTTTCATCTGCGAAATCCGCGACACCCGTGCGCTCGCAGGACGTGTCGGCGTGATCAATCACGAAATGTGGCCTGAGCCAGAGCTGGGTTGGCACCTCTTTGACGGCTTTGAAGGACAGGGGTTTGCCTACGAGGCTGCGCTTGCGGTCCGTGAATGGGCACATAAAACACATGGCCTTGGCCCGTTGATGTCACAGATACATCCGGACAACCAGCGCTCTATCGCCCTGGCTGAACGTTTGGGGGCAACGCGCGAACGAACCACCACGCTGTTGGGCGATCCCTGCCTGGTCTATCGTCATCCCGGATCAGAGGCTCTCTGATGGTGCATCGTGATATTCCCGTTCTGGAAACCGAACGCCTGGTTCTGCGTGCGCCGGAACCCGAAGACTACCCCGACTTCAAGGCCACCTTCAGCAGTTACCGTTCCCGTTTCATGGGCGGCCCGTTGAATGCCTACGAGGCCTGGATGCTCTATGCAGCTGAAATCGGGCACTGGGAGATCCGCGGCTTTGGCATGTGGATGATCCACCTGAAAGACACAGACGAAACCGTCGGGATGGCCGGTGGATGGTATCCGGCAAAATGGCCTGAACGCGAAATCGCCTGGATCATCTGGCCAGATCGCGCCGGAAAGGGCTATGCGCTGGAAGCGACCCATGCCGTGCGCGCCTATTACTATGATAACGGCTGGAATGGCGCGGTAAGCTACATCGATCCCAAAAACCTGGACAGTATTCGCCTGGCCGAACGGCTGGGGGCCAAAAAAGACCCGACCGCCCCCTCAATTGACGGACATGACGCCGTTTATCGCCACCCCTCTCCGGCACAGCTTGTCAACAGCCAGCTGGCGCATGGGATCGAGATGGAAATCTCACACTACTCTGACCCGCTGTTCAAGCCGAAAGGATGGGCCATTGACTGATGCCGTGACCCGCGCCGCAGAGGTGCTGAAAGATCATCGTTCCAGCATTGATCGTCTGGACGCCATTCTTGTCTATACGCTGGGCGAGCGCTTCAAACACACCCGCGCGGTGGGCAAGCTGAAGGCAGAGCATGATCTGCCGCCCAGCGACCCGACCCGTGAAGCCAGCCAGATTGAACGCCTTGAACAACTCGCGCGGGATTCAGATCTAGACCCGGAATTCGCCAAGGCGTTTTTGAATTTCATCATCGCCGAAGTGATCAAACACCACGAGAAACACCAAGAATAAGGGGGCGATCTGCACCCTGTCCGCCATTCGAAAAGGAGAAACACAATGGCAATCAAAATCCGTCTGGCCCGTGGCGGCTCAAAAAAGCGTCCTTTCTATCGCATCGTTGCAGCTGACAGCCGCATGCCGCGTGACGGCCGCTTTATTGAAAAGCTGGGCACCTACAACCCGCTGCTGCCGAAAGACAGCGAAGAGCGCGTGAAGATGGACATGGATCGCGTCAAGTACTGGCTGGGCGAAGGCGCACAGGTCACCGACCGCGTGTCGCGCTTCCTCGAAGCCGCGGGCGAGCTGCCCAAGAAAGAGCGTTCGAACCCCAAGAAGGCCGTCCCCGGCCAGAAAGCGCAAGAGCGCGCAGAAGAAAAGGCCGCGAAGGCCGCAGAAGCTGCGGAAGCTGCTTCCGAATAAGTTTCGGAGAGGTGGCCCGATTGCGTCGGGCCACCTGTGCCCCTTTGTTCGAAGGGTCTGACATGTTTCGACTGATCCGTCTGATCATCGTGGCGATCCTCGCCTTCGTGTGCGGCATCCTGTATGAACGGGCGCGGGCCCAAGAGGCCTGTCCGACCACCCCTCTGACTGCGGCGCCGGCCTATTGCGAAAGGATGAAGCAATGACCCTGTATCCAGCTCTTTTGGGGGGCGTGATTGCCACGCTGCTTGGGGGAGGGCTTTTGGTGCTTTTCGTCGATGCGCGCATCGGACGTGGCATCGGTCTGGCCGTGCTGGTCACCGCAACGTTCTGGCTGGGCATTCAATACGAAAAATTTGGCTTCGTGCAACGTCACGCAACGCTGTGCCAAGACAAACAAGGAGCCTATTTCCGCATGTTCAACGGATTTGATCCTTTCTGTCCCCGGGTGCGGTTTTGAGCGCCCGTATCTGCGTAGGTGCCATTGCGGGCGCCTTTGGCGTGCAAGGTGAGGTGCGCCTGAAAAGCTTTACCGCCCAACCTGACGCGATCGAGGATTACGCGCCGCTTGAAACCGAGGACGGCGCGCGCATCTTCGAGGTTGAAATCACACGGGCAATCAAGCAGGGCTTCGCTGCCCGGTTGTCGGGTCTGCGCAACAAGGAAGATGCTGACGCCCTCAAGGGGGTCCGCCTATATGCACCGCGCGACAGGCTGCCTTCGTTGCCAGATGACGAGTTTTATCACGCCGACCTGATAGGCCTGTCCGTTTTTGACACCGGCGGTGCAGAGATTGGCAAAGTCCACGCCGTGCAAAACCACGGCGCTGATGATCTGCTCGAGCTCAAGCTGCCGGGGCATTCGGCGACCATCCTGTTGCCCTTTACTCTGACTGCCGTGCCCACCGTGGATGTGACGGCGGGCCGCATTGTGATCGACCCTCCCGAAGGCACGCTGCCGGAATGACGCGGGTCGTCATTCACGCAGGATTTCACAAGACCGCCACTTCAAGCGTCCAAGCCATGCTGCGGGCCAATGCCCAAACATTGGCCGCGGAAATCCGCGTGGTCTTGCGCGAAGATATCGACAGTCTTGCCTCTATCACGGGCGCGTATCCCCTGCTGGACGGCGCGGACCGGCTCAAGAAGATCTCGCGCCGCGCCTTTCGCTTCTTCAAGACCTGTGACACGGCAGATCCGCGCCCTATTCTGGTATCATGCGAAGACTTGGCTGGTACGATCCCCGGGCGGCTGACTGTGACAGGCTACGCCGGAACGACCGAAATCTTGTCGCGCATCAGTCGCGCGGCCAAATCGTCTTTCGGAAGCGAGCTGGACCTTGTCTATTTCTTTTCGACCCGCAGCCCTGCAGACTGGTTGCGCAGCACCTGGTGGCAGAACCTGCGCAGTTCGCGTCTGACCGAAGATCTGTCCACCTATTCCGCCCGACTGTGCACCGCCTCCGACCACGAGACCGCTCTGCGGGACATTGCCCAGGCACTGTACCCCGTGCGGGTAACCAGCCTGAGCCTTGAAGAGTGCCAAGACCTGCCCCACGGTCCCTTGATGCCACTGCTCGAATTGGTTGGCGTGTCCACCGCCCTGCGCGCGGCGCTTATTGCCCAACCACCGGCAAATGTTCGGCCAGATCTGGGCCTGGAGGAGGTTTTCCTTGCACTTAATCGCAGTCGACTAAGCGACAAGGACCTAAGAAGCGCAAAGCGCAGCCTTCTCAGAATGGTCACAAACAATAACAGGCCCTAATGGGCAGGCCAGATCATTGCGGCGGAGAGGCCAGATTCTACCATTAGGTGCAATTATTAAATTTCAACGGGTTACCTGGCATCAGCCCAAAAGCCTCGTAAATTTTAATGACCCAGGGCACAGAAGCGCCCGCCTTGCGCCACATTCCCGCCTCATTGCGCGACCATCTAGGGCATGTAGCGTGTGGGGGCACGTAACACAGAAGGAAAGCGAGTGCGTGCTTTCACTGTTCGTATGGTTTTGTCGGGCCTTGCGTTAAGTCCCGCCCTGTTTTTGCAGCTGGTCTCCCCTGTACAGATGGGCCAGTTTGCCAAGCTTGCCGGAGGCGCTCCGGGCATCGTGATGGCATCTGCCGTTATCGCGTTGGTCCCGGTACTAGTGGCTCAATTGCTGCCAGGGAAACGCAAGGACCCGATCATAAAAGACCTGCACCAGGTACACTGCCTGCTGCCGGAAAAAGAGCGCGCCCGACAGCTCAGAACGGCGCCTGCCGATCGGCATCTGGAGCAAGATCTGACGCAAGCTTTGAACCCGGCACGGCCGAACGTGCCCATGGATGACCCCGAAGGTCCAACAACCAAAGAACGCGTTATTGCAAACCTGCTGCGCAGCACCATGC
This sequence comes from Paracoccaceae bacterium, assembly GCA_022448925.1. GTDB lineage: Bacteria > Pseudomonadota > Alphaproteobacteria > Rhodobacterales > Rhodobacteraceae > JAKVCP01. The sequence continues at coordinate 61,165 of JAKVCP010000011.1, read as the reverse complement.
AGCAAATGCGGATTCCGCTGGTCAGCCACGCAAATCGCGCGCAAAAAGTTGAATTGCACATGCTGATGCAGCTTTTACAGGCGACGCCGCAGCAAGCAGGCGACATGGCGCGAGGGTTTTGCAACCCCGAAGCCGTGTCGAAACTTCATGATCTTGTCCAAACCGCAGCCACGATCAGGCAGGTTTTCGAACGACAAAGTGCCTTGTTTGAATCAGCCCAAGCACTGTGGATCATGCGCCGCCCGGGCAAAGCGCAAAACCTGCAGTCTGCCCTGCAGTCCTATGCGCTGACCGATCCAGATCTGTGGCATCATGTCGTGACCAGTTGCCAAATGGATGATCCGGCCCAGAACAACGCCGCGCATTGGTGTTTGGCTCAGCCAGCCTGCGATCAGGGAACGGCTGCGGCATATTTGCGCCGTGTGGTTCTATCAGGTCATCTTGAAGTGCTTGCCGCACGGACAAAAACGCATTTCGGCGCGGCCCACGATGTGTCGCGTATTGTATCGGTTTTACGACGTTGGCGATGTGGTTATTACAAGTCCAACAAGATCGCGTCAGGGGAAATTTCTGACGATGACATTGCACGTTTTGATATGCGGTTTCGGGCAGCGACAGAAAAACTAGGTGTCGACCTGCCCTATCCCAAAGGTCTGTTCGCCCCAGGCGGCGGCCTGTCCGCGCAGGCGCGCAGCAATTGGTGCTTTCGGACTGGCCAGATGATCGCTCCACCGCGTGAGGCTGACTATTTCGGCGATAACGCGGTTTAGATCTGTGCCTGTTTGCCTTTGCTCTGTCTGCTCGCTAAGGAAAGCGCCAAAGCAAACGGAGCCATCGCATGACCGGATCGCCTTCGAAATCGCATGGTCGAAAAACAATTTCCCAGATGGTGAAACCGCGTGAGTTGATGTCGCACACCCCGGATTTGAAGGGCGCCTGGCGGGCGCAGATCATCACGCTGTTTCCAGAAGCCTTCCCCGGAGTGCTGGGACAGTCCCTGACTGGACGGGCTCTGAAAGACGGGCTCTGGCAGCTGGGCACAATCGATTTACGCGATTTTGGCGAAGGCAAACATCGCAATGTCGATGACACGCCCGCGGGTGGCGGCGCCGGTATGGTGTTGCGACCTGATGTCATGGGGCGCGCCATCGAGCACGCGATCCGGCGAGGGCCCGGCCCCTTGGTCTACCTCTCGCCACGAGGGCAAAGGTTTGATCAAGCCATGGCGCACGACTGGGCGGGCCTGCCTGGAATCACTATGATCTGCGGACGGTTCGAAGGTCTCGACCAACGCGTGCTAGATCATTATCGGATACCCGAGGTCAGTCTGGGCGATTTCGTAATGACTGGCGGCGAAATCGCTGCACAGGCCATGCTGGACGCCACTGTACGCCTCTTGCCCGGTGTCCTTGGCAATGCCGAAAGCGCCGTCGACGAAAGTCACTCGGCAGGGCTGCTGGAACATCCTCAATACACGCGCCCCGCCAAGTGGGAAGGGCTGCAAATCCCCGACGTCCTGATGTCCGGTCATCACGGCGAAGTCGCCAAATGGCGGCGGGCTCAGTCCGAGGCCCTGACACAGGCGCGCCGCCCCGATCTTTGGGCAAAGCGGCGGGATTGATCCGCAAGATGTGATGACACCAGCAGCAGGGACCGAACCTGTCATGCGCAACACCCGGGCAGGCGGTGCTCTGGGACAGGGTCAGCTTTGCCCCCCTGCGGTGGCGATTGCGGAGCCACACCGTGTCAATCAAAGCGCGCAGTGCGCTGGCAGACATCATCTTGGCGCAAGATCGCACCCTACCATATAGATGACAGAACTGTCCTCGCGACACTTGAATTGGACCTTGATTTACGTGCCGACCGCAGGTAACGGAGAGCATCTTTGGGCGTCGAGGCGACTCGGTCGGCCCAAGGTACACGTGGGCACATCCCGCACAACAAAGAACAGCTGGTGCATTCTTCGGCCTGCCGAAGCTCTGACCAGACATTATCCACGGGCAAACCGTGACGTACATAGGAGATGGTCAGATGGATCTGATCGCAGAACTCGAAGCGGAGCAGATTGCTGCGCTGGGGAAAGACATTCCCGACTTCAAAGCCGGTGACACCATTCGCGTCGGCTACAAGGTTACCGAAGGCACACGCACCCGCGTCCAAAACTACGAGGGTGTCTGCATCAGCCGCAAGAACGGCAAGGGCATCGCCGGCTCGTTCACCGTTCGCAAGATTTCTTTTGGGGAAGGCGTGGAACGTGTGTTCCCCCTGTACTCCACCAATATCGACAACATCACAGTCGTCCGTCGCGGTCGCGTGCGCCGCGCCAAGCTGTACTACCTGCGCTCGCGTCGCGGCAAATCCGCCCGGATCGCAGAGGTTACCAACTACAAGCCCCTCAAGGGCGCAGACGCGTAAGGAGCGGGTTCATGAAAAAAGATCTCCACCCCGACTATCACCTCATCGACGTCAAGATGACCGATGGCACCGTTGTTCAGATGAAGTCCACCTGGGGCAAGGAAGGCGACCAGTTGGCTCTGGACATCGACCCATCCGTGCACCCCGCCTGGACCGGCGGCACCTCGCGGATCCTTGACGCTGGCGGTCGCGTGTCGAAGTTCAAGAAAAAATACGAAGGCCTCGGCTTCTAACCCGGTCTTCATTGAACACCAGAACGCCGTCCCATGGGACGGCGTTTTTTGTTTGAGGTTCTGTCTTTGTCTGGCGTCCGGTCGTCACCCGGCGCCCGGAAAGAGCTGACAAAACGGGAACCTGTTCTGTCCGGGCGTGCCCGTTCATCCAAAGAGCGCCCCTGACTTTTGGCTTCCAGACCGTGACCCCATGAGGTTGCGCGCTGCGAAGCCAAATTTGACAGGTTTGCCTGTGTCGTGGGCTGTGCGCCAAGCCGGGCCGGGCCGGGCCGGAGCAGCCTCATACGGCAGAATTGACGTCAAGTTTTCGCCTGCGAAAACCTCGAATGCTGCGAAGTGCGTGCAGCGCCGCTTGGCTGGCCGCGACCGGGCCGATACCCAGTCCCGCAGAGGCAACAGCCTGGTCACCACACATTGTATACTGCATGTTAAGTTCAAGATCGAATTCGGTCACATCATCGAGGGAATAATCGCTGAGGTGTTCGGGCAAATCAAACTCCCAGGTTGCGCTCTGTGCGGGGCCCGCAACACAGTTTTGCGCGCTCCGTTCCCCGTAAAGGAAACTGAAAGCAAACCGCGGCCCAGCCTTGCCCGCAACAGCAAACCTTGCGTCGGTGATGATAAATCCGTCTGCCGCAAGCGCGGTGTCCAGGACAATCTGGGTTGACGTCAATCGCAGTGCAGAATGCCCAACCGCGCGAGCCTCTCCGAGTCTCAGACTTCGCAGTTGAGTTGAAATCACCCAATTGTATCCTTTGTCGTCCTGCAGTCCGATGCCCCCATCATTGAGTGTCACAAACTGCAATTCCACCGCATCTGAGCCCGCATTTTCAAACAGCGCAGAAGGTAAAATAAAAGCCTGTTCAGGCGCCAGCGTCGCGGTCAGACAGGTGGAGGGGTCGCGCGGATTGAGCACGCTCAGATCAACGTTTTGTGCATGTGAGAGGTTAACCGCAAGTACACCCGCCTCATCCTGCATGAGCGCGACTGGCCCCAGATCCACCGAAGGTCCAAGGCACAGTTTGCGTCGCAAAGCGCGTTCATCCCGGGACTGCTTCAGATCTGCATCCTGCAACAACGACGCGATACTGCACGCCTTTACCACCACGCCGACAGCCGGTTTGACATAGTTAAAGATACCGCCCACAGGCGCGCGGGTTGCCCAGGTTCTTTGCGCTTTCATGACCCTGTGTCCCGATCTTTGAAGAGGGAGGTCAAACGCGGTCCGACGTCTGAAAAAGTCAAGGCCGGCCCAAGAGGGTCGCTGGCAACGCCGCGCGCACCACCGCTGACCTTTGTCTGCCGGATCAGGCAAGCGCGGCCGCCCCCGTTACATGCAATCCAATCCGCCGCCGAATAGCGGCATTGCAACCTGTTGACGCAAACGATCCCTGCAGAGCATGCTTCATGCGACGGGGCCGGTAACGAGAAGGCAATGCCGGGACAGTCAGGTTCCATGGTTGTATCCAACACGACTTTCTCCTTGCATGCGCGGGCGGATTGCCGGCATCTAAGGAAGCGTGAGTTAACAATGCGTTACCGAAGAACAAACAGAGTAAATAGACTGACCAGTCCTTCAGTTCTACAGTCTTTTTGCCCAAATTTGGTGCAGGAACAGGCGTCATGTCCTCATTGTTGATCATCTTCCATTCCCGCACCGGAGGCGCCCAGCAAATGGCTGAAGCGGCATATGCCGGCGCCTCCGAGGACGGCGCGGCCCGCTTGCTGCGGGCCGAGGACGCCGGGCCCGAGGATCTGCTTGCGGCTGGCGGCTACGTATTCTGCGCACCTGAAAACCTGGCCACAGTGTCCGGAGAAATGAAGGCCTTTTTCGACCGCTGTTACTATCCCGTCCTCGACCGGATCGAGGGGCGCGCCTATGCCGTCATGGTCTGCGCTGGCTCAGACGGCCAGGGGGCTGTTCGGCAGATGAACCGAATTGCATCTGGCTGGCGATTGAAAGAGGTGCAGCCACCGCTGATCATCTGCACCAAGGCGCAAACACCAGACGAGATCCTGGCCCCCAAAAGCCTTTTGGACACAGAGCTCGCCCAATGCCGGACAATTGGCGCCGCCATGGCCGCCGGCCTGAGCATGGGGATATTCTAGACGGACTCCCTTATTTTCCGCGGGTGTCGACGTAGGGCTGAAGACTGTCCCGGAAATGCTCGATGAATTCAAGGGTCACCAAAGACGGCGGTTTCAGCGTCGGGCGCACCAACGAAAGCGTGTGGGGCAGATGCGGCACGAATGGGCGATAGTCCAAACCCGCCTGCGCATATTGCGCTGCATCCATTTCACTGACCACAGCCACGCCAACGCCGTTACAAACCAATTCACAGGCAGCGGTGAACTGGCGCACCTCAATCAGGGAGTTCAGGTCAACCTGCGCGTCTTGAAAGCGTCGGGCCAAACCAAGAAAGAACTCGCTGTCGCGGCGCGTGTGCACGATTCGTTGCCCCGTCAGCTCAGCAGCCGAGATCTGGTCATATGCACCCAAATCATGGCCATCGGGAAAAATGCAAACGGTCCGGATCAAGACATCCTGATGATCCACGGCGGGATGGCCAAAAAACCCGTCAGTGATTCCAAAATCATACTGTTCATTCACCATCCACTCGAGGATGCGTTCCGGGCGGTCTGGCTCTATCGTCATGCTGACCCCCGGCCGATCCTGCAAAAAGGACGCGACCACATCAGGCAGATGACTGGTTGCAAATCCCGGAAGGCAGGCAATGCGGATATGGCCCGCCTTGCGCCTAGTAATGTCCTGGCTGGCATCTGCAATCTGGCGCAAGAGCTCGATGACGCGCTGAATATCCGGCTGCAAGAGCTGCACTTCCTGCGAAGCAACCAACTGCCCGCCGCGTTTGTCAAACAACTGAAAATCAAACTCTTTCTCAAGGTCCGAGAGCAGCCTGCTTGTTGCCGGCTGGCTGATTCCAAGATCCGCCGCAGCCGCTGTCACGGAACCGTTATGAATCACGGCCATAAGTGCTTCTAGCTGTCTGACACGTGGGATGGAACGAGAGGGCATACTTTTCAAACGATCAATTACGGGTTGCGAACATAATGCCATGTTATTCGATTTAAAAAGAATGTCACTTATCATTATAACTTCTTCACGTTACTCTGACAGCGTTATCGCGCGGCAAAGTCCATTTTCCGCGTCATATGAAATATCACCGAAAAGGTGTTAGGGAGGAAGTCATGAAGAAATTCTTGCTGGGCGCAATTGCGTCCACGACTGCGTTGTCGCCAATTGCAGCTGCGGCAGAAACCGAGGTTCAGTTCTGGCACGCCTTTACCGGACGCTTGGGCGAGCTGGTGGCGGCTCAGGTTGACGAATTCAACGCAAGCCAGAGCGATTACAAAGTGGTGCAAAGCCACAAGGGCAACTACTCTGAAACGCTGAACGCGGGCATCGCCGCATTCCGCGCGCAGGAACAGCCACACATTCTGATGGTATTTGAAGTCGGCACCGCGACCATGATGGCTGCTGGCGGCGCGATCAAACCCGTCTACGAAGTGATGGCAGAAAGTGGTGCCTCCTTCGACCCCGAAGTCTACATCGGGTCGGTCAAAGGCTATTACACCACCACTGATGGCGATATGCTGTCGCTGCCCTTCAACTCGTCAACGCCGGTTCTGTGGGTGAACCGCGATGCCTTCAAGGCGGCGGGTGTGGATCCCGACATGGATCTGTCGACCTGGGAAAACGTCGGCGAGGCGCTGGACGCGCTGAAAGCTGGTGGCGAGGACTGCCCGCTGGTCACAGCATGGCAAAGCTGGATCCACCTTGAGAACTTCTCAGCCTACCACAACGTGCCGTTTGCCAGCCAGGACAATGGTTTTGCCGGTCTGGACACGGAACTGATGCTGAACGGTCCTGCGCAGGTCGCACACCTGAGCGCGATGGGTCAGTGGGCACAGGATGGCAAGTTCATCTACACAGGCCGCCGCAACGAAGGTGGTGCCAACTTCCGCGCAGGCGAATGCGCGCTCTTCACTGAAAGCTCGGCCGGCTATGCGGGCATCAGCTCGGAAGCAGAGTTCGACTTCGAAGTGCGCCCGCTGCCCTATTGGAAGGCGGTTGCTAATGAGCCGCAGAACACCATCATTGGTGGGGCATCCCTGTGGGTCATGTCCGGTCATGACGCCGAGGAATACAAAGGCGTTGGCGAGTTCCTGAGCTTCCTGTCCACGTCGGACGTTCAGGCCTCTTGGCACCAGAACACTGGCTACCTGCCGATCACAGTTGCTGCAGGTGACCTGACCAAATCGCAGGGCTTCTATGAGGAAAACCCCGGAACCGACATTGCCGTGATCCAGATGACGGCCAAAGCGCCGACGGCAAATTCGAAAGGTCTGCGCCTGGGCTCGTTTGACCAGATTCGCGGCATTATCGATGAGGAACTGGAAGCGATCTGGTCCGGTGACAAGACCGCCCAGGAAGCCATGGACAGCGCGAAAGAGCGTGGCGACAAGCTGTTGCGCCGCTTTGAGCAAGCCAACCGCTAAACCCAAACACATGGTCCGCCCCGGCACACAGGCCGGGGCGGCGCTTCTCGCAGGGACGAGCAATGGAAAAACGCGTCATATTCCGCGGCTGGGCCCTGCCGCTTTTATTGATCGCTCCGCAGGTGATCATATCGGGCATCTTCTTTTTTTATCCGGCCGGCCAGGCAATCTGGCAGTCGCTTTTCATACCGGACCCTTTCGGACTGTCGGCGCAATTTGTCGGTCTTGGCAACTTTGAATTCCTTCTTAGTGACAGGTTCTACAGGGCCTCGTTCATCACGACGGCCGTCTTTTCCATTCTGGTGACGCTGTGCTCCATGATCCCGGCGCTTTTCCTCGCGGTTCTGGCGGACCGGTTGATCAAGGGATCGGGCATGTATCGGACGCTGCTGATCTGGCCTTATGCAGTGGCACCTGCCGTGGCAGGCGTGCTGTGGCTTTTCATGTTCAACACACGCGTCGGCGTGGTCAGTTGGTACCTCGGCCAACTTGGCTATGACTGGAACCATGTGCTGAATGGCGGCGAAGCAATGGGGCTTGTCGTGGTGGCATCAGCCTGGGGTCGCATCAGCTATAACTTCCTGTTCTTCTTTGCAGCTCTGCAGTCAGTCCCGCGCTCTGTGATCGAGGCAGCCGCCATTGATGGCGCCCGTTTCTGGAAGCGGTTTTTCAGCATCGTTCTGCCCTTGATCACACCGACCGCGTTCTTTTTGCTGGTCGTGAATGTCGTCTACGCCTTCTTTGAAACCTTTGGCGTGATCCACACCATCACCGCCGGCGGGCCACAGCAAAGCACCACCATCCTCGTCTACAAGGTCTTTTCGGATGGCTTTGTCGGGCAGGATCTGGGGTCTTCGTCAGCCCAATCAGTCATCTTGCTGTTCGTGGTGGGACTTTTGACCGTGATCCAATTCAAATACGTCGAAAAGCGGGTACATTACTGATGGCGCAGCAATCCGGCATGGTCGAAAAACACGGCTTGGGTCTATGGATGACCCACGCGCTTATGATCCTTGGCGTCCTTGTGATCTTTTTTCCAATCTGGCTGGCCTTTGTGGCCTCGACCGTCTCGCAACCCGAAATCGTCAGCCCGCCGATGCCCATATGGCCCGGCGACCTGTTCTGGGAAAATTACAAGGCCGCTCTTTTTGCGGGTGTCAATGTGCCCGTGGCGACAATGCTGTTCAACAGCCTTGTGATGGCGATCGGCATTGCCGTCGGCAAGATCATCATCTCGCTGCTGTCGGCCTTTGCCATCGTCTATTTCCGTTTTCCTCTGCGAAACACGTTTTTCTGGATGATCTTTCTGACGCTGATGCTGCCAGTCGAGGTGCGGATCGTTCCGACCTTCGAAGTCATCGCGGGCTTTGGGATGCTGAACACCTATCAAGGTTTGATCCTGCCTCTGATTGCGTCGGCCACGGCAACATTCCTGTTTCGCCAGTTCTTTCTGACGATCCCTGATGAACTGGCCGAGGCGGCGCGAGTTGATGGCGCCAGGCCCATGCGGTTCTTCGTCGATATCGTCATTCCGATGAGTCGCACCAATATCGCGGCACTCTTTGTCATCCTCTTCATCTATGGCTGGAACCAGTACCTCTGGCCTCTTCTGATCACCACGGACCCCAGCATGAACACCATTGTCATGGGCATCAAACAGATGTTCCCATCTGGCGATGACGTGGCCGAATGGCCTGTGATCATGGCAACGTCGATCCTGGCGATGATCCCTCCTGTGATCGTTGTCGTGTCGATGCAAAAGCTCTTTGTCCGCGGCCTTGTCGATAGCGAGAAATAATCATGGCGACCGTAACACTTGAAAACGTTAAAAAGAGCTTTGGTCCAACGGATGTGATCCACGGGATCGACATGGAGATCGAAGACGGCGAATTCATCGTGATCGTCGGACCCTCGGGCTGTGGAAAGTCCACGCTGCTGCGGATGGTTGCCGGACTGGAAACTGTCAGTGACGGTGATATCAACATTGGTGGCAAGCGCGCCAACGACAAGGAACCCATGGACCGCGATATTGCGATGGTCTTCCAAAACTATGCGCTGTACCCGCACATGTCGGTGCGTCAAAACATGGGATACGGCTTGAAGATCGCCAAAATGCCCAAGGACCAGATCGAGGCCAAGGTTCAGGACGCCGCCAAGCTTCTGCAGCTTGAACCCCTGTTGGACCGCAAACCCCGTCAATTGTCAGGCGGTCAGCGCCAACGGGTTGCCATGGGTCGGGCCATTGTGCGGGAACCTGCGGTGTTCCTCTTTGATGAGCCCCTGTCCAATCTGGATGCAAAACTGCGCGTGCAGATGCGACTAGAAATTCGGGAACTGCAGGAAAAGCTAGGAATTACATCACTTTACGTAACCCATGACCAAGTCGAAGCCATGACGATGGCAGATCGCATGATCGTGATGAACGCCGGTGTGGCAGAACAGATCGGGACTCCGCTTGAGGTCTATGAAACGCCGCGTACCCTTTTTGCGGCTCAGTTCATCGGCAGCCCTGCGATGAATGTCTTTGACGCCAAAGTCAGCGGCGGTCAGGTGGTCCTTGAAGGGCAGCCCGTCGCACCTGTTTCGGCACCAGACGGCGCCGTAAAGCTTGGCCTGCGGCCCGAACACCTGTCGGCAGATCCACAAGGCCCGATCGACGCGACGATCCAGATGTCCGAACCCTTGGGAGCCAATACACTGCTGCACGGGCGTCTCGCGTCTGGCGCGCCAATCACGGTCAGCCTGCCCGGCGTGCATCCGGTCGACGGCAAGTCAACGGGCATGCGATTTGCCATAGAGCCACACAACGTCCACCTGTTTGACCCACAAAGCGGCCTCCGGTTGTCGTCATGACCCAGCATCCTGCGGTCGAAGCATTTCGAGGTGGCCCGGATGTGATACGCGTGGTGGGTCACCGGGGCGCACGGGGCCTGTTGCCCGAAAACTCGATCATCGGGTTTGAATTCGCACTCAAGGCTGGCGCGCCGCTTTTGGAATTCGATGTGATCCTGAGTGCGGACGGGGTGCCCGTCATCACCCATAATCACCGGCTGCACGCCCCGACATTCAGAGCGCCGGACGGACGGTACATCACCACAGAGCCAAAAGTCGCCGAGATGACCTGGGCTGAGTTGCAACGGTATGACATCGGCAGCACTGACGGAACCAGCGCCTATGGTCAGCGGTTTCCAGAGCAGGCACAGCTGGATGGCATCCGCGTGCCACGCCTGCGCGATCTTCTGCGGCTCATTGCGCAGCCTGATAATTCGCAGGCTTATCTGATGCTAGAGATCAAGTCAGACCCCGATTTCGCCAAGGATCAGGCCTATCGCGCACATCTGGTTGAGACAGTTCTGGCCGAGCTGCGAGAGACAGGAACCACACGCAGGGCGCTTTTGCACAGTTTTGACTGGGGCTTGCTGGCAGAGTGCCGAAGGCTTGCGCCTGAAATGCCAACCTCGTTCCTGACACAGCTGCCAAGCAATGCCGACGACGTGGGCGAAGACTCGGCCAAGGCAATAAGCCCTGATTTCACCGGAAAAGCAGAGCAGATCCCCGAAATGGTTGCGCAGCATGGCGGAGCGCTTTGGTGTCCCTACGTGGATGATGTGACCCCTTCAAACGTGGCCCTTGCCAAAGAGCTTGGCCTGATTGTCGCTGTCTGGACGGTCAACGACATCGCCGACATCGACAGGATGATCGCGCTTCAGATTGATGCGATCGTGACGGATTATCCGGGACGTGTGCAGAGGCGCCTCGCCGATCAGGGCATTCGTTGGCTGGGTTTCGACGACCACATGGCGGTGGCCACACAACCCGCATGATTGTCCTTGCCACACATCTTGCGGCAGCGGTGGCTCTGCTGCTTTGGTCGGTGCGCCACGTGCGTACAGGCGTTGAACGGGCCTTTCTGCCAGAGTTGAAGCAGGTCATGCGGCGACTTTCAGGCAGCCGGACCTCGGCCGCAGCCGGAGGGCTTTTGTCAGCCATGATCTTGCAAAGTGCCACGGCAGTGACATTGTTGGGATCGGGCTTTGTGGCATCAGGCGTATTGGCACCGACTGCGGCGCTGGCCTTGATCCTGGGGGCAGATCTTGGATCCGCCTTGATGGCACAGGTGCTGTATCAGCCCATCGACTGGATCATTCCCTTTGCGCTGCTTGCCGGTATCGTGGCGTTCTTTCGGGGGCGCAATCGCAAGGTCAAACAGCTTGGACGCATTCTGATCGGCTTTGCGCTGATTCTGACTTCGCTTGAGATGATCGGTCAGGCCACTGCAGCCATCGCAGACAATCAGATTGTCCAATCCATTGCAGCCTACTTCGAAAGTGATCTGATGAGCGCGTTTGTCCTGGCGACCTTGCTGGCATGGATCATGCACTCCAGCCTCGCCGCCGTTTTGACATTTGCGACATTCGCAGCGACCGGGCTCGTTTCGGCGCAGGTCGCGGCCGCGATGGTTATCGGCGCCAACCTAGGCGCCGCGATCGTCCCCTTTGTCCTGTTGCTCGGGGCAGACCGTGACGTCCGCATTGTGGCAACCGGCAACCTGCTTGCACGAGGCACAGTGGCTCTGGGTTTTCTGGCTGCTCTGATGCTGGATGTGTTTACCCCGCTGTTCAACGTCGTCAGCCCGGCGCAGCAGGCGATTCTGCTGCATGTCGGGCTCAACACGATGCTGCTGTTGCTTTGTCTGCCTGTGGCAATGTCTTTGATCAGCCTAGCCTCGGCCCTTCTGCCCCGGCAGGACACGACCGAAAACACTCCCGTAACCGCCTTGGACGATCGGGCGCTGGATCATGCGCCTCAGGCGCTGGCCTGTGCACAACGAGAGCTGCTGCGCATGGCGGAAACTGTCCAGGCGATCCTTGTGCCTTCGATGGGTCTGTTTCGCGCCTGGGACCCCGAAGTTGCCGAAACCATTGGTCGCCGCGAAGACAGCGTCGACAGGATGCACTTTGAGACCAAGATCTATATCTCGAAACTGCGACAACGGGAGTTGAGCCCCGAACACGAGAAGAAGACAGTCGACTTTGTGGCCATGGCAAACAGCCTTGAAGATGCGGCCGACCGGGTCGCTGTAGACATTGCGGCCCTCGCAAGAAAAATGCACGACGAAGCGCTGGCGTTTTCCGATGAAGGGCGAAGCGATCTGGAGGGCTTTCATGATCAAGTTGTAACCAACGGGCAACTTGCCTTGCTGGTTCTGACAACCGGCGACGCCGAAGCGGCGCGTCAGCTTGTTCGTGAAAAGGACAGAATCCGCCGTGAAGAGCAACGCCTACAAAAGCGGCATTTGCAACGGTTGCAAAATGGCAAGACTGCCAGCGTCGAGACGACCAATATTCACCAAGAGATGTTGCGTTTGATGAAACAGGTAAACGCCTCGATGAGCTACGTTGCCTACCCGATCGCCGAGGAAACCGGCGATTTGTTGAAAAGCCGTTTGGCACCTGCGGCAAAGAAGGGTGTCACGACATGAGCAAAAAAACCAAGTTTGCCAAGCAGATCGCAGCCCTGCCAATGCGGCGGGACAAAAACGGGCGCCTGCGTGTTTTGATGGTCACCTCGCGCGATACAGGTCGCTGGGTGATGCCCAAGGGTTGGACGATGGACAGCAAAAAGCCTTGGGAAGCCGCCAAGATCGAGGCCTTGGAAGAGGCCGGTGCACTGGGCAGCATCTCGGCCAAATCGATCGGGCGCTATCATTACGACAAGCGACTCACCGGCGGGCGATCCATTCCTTGCCGGGTGACGGTCTATCCAATGGTGGTCGAAAAGTTGAAGTCGAACTGGAAGGAACGCGGCCAACGCAAACGGCATTGGTTTTCCCTCAAGAAGGCGTCCAAACTGGTCAATGAGCCCGAACTTCAGACCTTGCTGAAATCCCTTGCCAGCAGCGCCTGCCATACAGACGTGATGCGCTGAACGGCCCCGAGGGCTTGGCCCAGGCCACGGTCTGCAGCTATAAAAGGCAGGTCAGGATATACCGACCTTGCTGGTGTCCCTGCTCAGCGCGTATCCTTGTCGTCATGGGCCAGACCGGTCTGATTGGATGACTCTGTATGTTCCGATCCCAATCCATGATGCCAGTCTCTGATGTATGCGGGTCGGTGACTGCCGAGCCTGGGAAGAGAGCTGCACCATGAGGAAACTTTCGCGACGTTCTGCGTTATTGGCCGCCGGTGGACTGGCGGGGTGGGGCATGTCGGGCCTGTTTCGCGCCGATCTGCCAACCTATGCAGGAACACAGCGGGACATAGCGGCAAGCGATGCGCCCCTGCTCAACGATGCCAGCGGATTGTCAGCGACGCCGATACACAAGCATTTGACACTTCGCGACTCTGATCAGGCCCTGATCGATGTCATTCGTCGCGAATTCGCCGAGGCACGGGCGGCGGGCCGCCCACTGAATGTCGGCGCGGCACGCCATTCGATGGGGGGGCAAGCCATACCGCGGAACGGCACGGCACTCACCTTTGACAGCGCAAGAATCGAGATAGACAGCGCAACGCAAAGCTATCGTGCTCATGCGGGGGCACGCTGGTCTGACGTCATCACTGCGCTTGATCCAGCGGGCTGGTCACCCAAGGTGATGCAATCGAACAATGACTTCGGCGTTGCCGCGACCTATTCGGTGAACGCCCATGGCTGGGCTGTGCCTTTCGGGCCCATGGGGTCGACAGTGCGATCACTGCGAATGGTTTTACCCTCTGGGGAATTGGTCACATGCTCGCCTGTCGAAAACTCAGATCTCTTTAATCTGGGCATGGGCGGCTATGGCCTTGTCGGCGTGGTCGTCGACATGGACATCGAGATGGTTCGAAACACCCGGCTTGTTGCCAGCTTTGAGGTGATGCCAACCCCTGACTATGCGACAAGGTTCAAGGCGGCGATTGCAGATCCCGCAGTCACTATGGCCTATGGGCGACTCAACGTGGATCGCGAAAGTTTTTTTCAAAGCGCGATGCTGGTCACCTACCGCGAAACCGAGGATCAAAGCGACCTGCCCGCTGCCACGGGATCTGGCTGGATGGCCCACGCCGCAAGCCGGATCTATCGCGCGCAATTGGGGAACGAGACAGTCAAGGCCCTTCGCTGGTGGACCGAAACCACCCTTGGACCGGCCCTGGGCAGCACAGCCGTGACACGCAATGCGCTGATCAACGAACCGGTTGCGACGCTTGATGATCGCAATCCTGACCGCACCGACATTCTGCATGAATACTTTGTCGGCTTTGATGCCTTCGATACATTCGTAGAAATCTGCCGCGAGGTGATACCCGATTCTTACCAAGAGTTCCTGAACGTCACCCTGCGCTATGTTGCGGCGGATGATACAGCTGTGCTGTCCTATGCGCGCGTGCCCCGGATTGCGGCCGTGATGTCGTTCAGCCAAGAGCTGACCAGTCGCGCCGAAGCCGATCACAAACGTATGACCCGCGCGCTGATCGACAGGGTGATCGAGATCGGCGGAGCCTATTATCTGCCCTACCGCCCACATGCACGGCTGGATCAAGTGACGGGTGCCTACCCGCAAGCCCGCGACTTTGCACAGGCCAAACGCAGGCTGGACCCGGATCTGCTGCTGCGCAACAATCTTTGGGACCAATATTTGGGGCAGCTATGAGCACTCTGCAGAAACTTTGTTTAGGCTATTTCGTCATACTGATGATCGCAGCCTCACTGAACTACATCCCGGGTATGACGGATAAAGATGGGTTGGTGTTTGGCATCTTTGCTCTTGATGTCTTTGATGATGCACTGCACGTCGCCTCGGCGCTGTGGGCGGTGATCGCCGCGGTCACATCGCCGCGTGCGGCGCGCCTTTTCCTGATCCTCTTCGGGCTGGCCTACCTGGGTGACGGGGCTGTCGGACTCATAAGCGGATACGGCTTTTTGGATCTGGGCATTTTCACCAATGCGACGCTTGGAACGGATTGGTCGCTGCCGCGTTTCCTGGCCAACCTGCCCCACCTCGCGCTTGGCGGCATCGCGGTTTTTGCCGGTATTCGCAGTCCCTCTGATCCCGCGTGACACCGCTGTGGCGTCATACAAGGCGACTTTTTCTGCTTGCCATGATTTGCATCGCGGGACTGGCCGCGCCCAGTGTCTATGTCGAGGCAACATGCCACGGCCACAGCACACAGATCGACTACAGGCCGCTGGTCGCACCACAGCATCACCGACCCGAAACGCGCACTTTGATGACCTATCCCGAGTGGTACATCGTTCATGCCTATGACGACTACGCGCGTGTCATCGGCAAAAAGGACCCCCATCATTTCGCCTATCTGCAGGCCATCGGGGGCTTTTGGTCATCCCTGTGTTCGCTGACCGAACTCTCATCCGCGCATGGCAAGATCGACACCGCAACGAAGCAGATGGTCTATGTCATCGGCACCAGCTTTACAGTCGAACTGCTGCTGAAAGCCGTCTATGAAGAAACCCTCGGGCGGCTCTTTGCCGGCCTGCGCGGCCCGACACGCGCGCCCCTGGATGATGTCTCGGCCCGTCAGGCTGCGGACTATGCCACATTTCTTCAGCAGGTCCCTTGGTACAAATGGCGGTTCCGCGACGATGCAAAGGAACTTGCCGCCAGGGCGACGGGACGCTTGCGGGACAAAGAGCGCCGGATCGCGCTGGGTATCGAATATGGTGCCAAGGCGGCCTATGCCCGCGTTGTCGCTGGTGCAGTGGCGCGCGTTGGGAAAGACGACCTGACACTCCGCATGATCGTGCAAGACGTTTTGCCTGTACGGCTGAACGCCATCACGAATGTCACGATCATTGCCACACACTCCGAAGGACTGGAAATCGAAACCCCGCGCTACCGTGCCTTGACGCATATCCTTAACAACCTGGCCGCCGAAAATGCCAATTTTGTCGAAATCGCCGGCAATGACGATATCCTGTTCACGGCGATATCAGGGGATCCAACGATCGAGGGCGCAATCTACAGCAGCGCCAGGCAAGGCGCCAAGGATTACCGCCACCTGGTTCTGGTAAAGGTCTCTGACCTGGCGGAAAACTTGCGTCTCTTGGCCCAGCAGGGCCTGCACTTGGAGCATATCCATGACTACTAGACCGCTGCTGGCCGCCCTGCCCTTGCTGGTGTTGACATGGCTCGCGACACTTGCGGCAGTGGCCGTTATAACAGACCAGGCCCCCGCTTATGTTGTTGTTTTCCCGTCAGATGCTTTGCTTGCCAATCTGCCCGATGATGCCAATATACTATCGGCCTCAGGGCTCAGCGTTACGCTGATATCCGATCAAGAGAGCTTTGCGCGCAGGCTCTATGAGCATGGGGCGCGCCTGGTTCTGCCGGCCGGATTGACCGGGTGTTTGCCGATGCCCACGGCGGACGAGACTGCTGTTGGGCCGCGCGACGCAAATTCAGGCGCTTCTCGCTTTCCGACCGATATTGGAGCGAAAAAATTTGACTGATCGGTAAAAAGTCCGTCACACTCATAGAAAACAGGAGAGGTCCAATGAAAAAATCAACAACAAGACGGGTGTTGCTGGCAGCAGCCGTGGCATCGATGGGGGTCATGTCTGCGGGCTTGGCTGCCGCCGAAAAGCTGAAAGTTGCGGCGATCTACACGCTGCCGGTGGAACAGCAGTGGATCAGCCGGATCCACAAAGCGTTGAACACCTCGGCCGAGCGTGGAGACATCGACTATGTCTTCTCTGAGAACGTCGCCAACACCGATTATGAAAGGGTGATGAGGGAATATGCCGAACAGGGCATGCAGCTCATCGTGGGTGAGGTCTTTGGACTGGAACGGGCCGCGCGCAAGGTCGCCAAGGACTATCCCGAAACAGCCTTTCTTATGGGATCAAGTTTTGGCCCGGTGGCGCCGAACTTTTCGGTTTTTGACAACTGGATACACGAGCCTTCGTACCTGAGCGGCATGGTCGCCGGCGCAGCCACCGAAAGCAACCTGATCGGCATGGTTGGTGGCTATGCAATCCCGGAGGTCAACCGCCTGATGCATGCCTTTATGGACGGCGCACGCGAAGTGAATCCAGAGGTCAAGTTCCTGGTGAACTTCATTGACAGCTGGTACGATCCGCCCAAGGCAAAAGAAAGCGCCTTTGCGATGATGGATGCAGGCGCGGACGTCATGTATGCTGAACGCTTCGGTGTGTCGGACGCTGCCGTTGAACGGGATGTCAAGGCGATTGGCAACGTGATCGACACGTCGGGCGACTACCCGGGCACCATTATGGCATCGGCTCTGTGGCACATGGAAGCGACCATCGACAAGGCCGTCGAGCGGGTCGCATCGGGCGCCTTCGAGGCGGCAGACTACGGTCAGTTCAGCTTTATGGCCTATGGTGGTGGATCGCTGGTTCTGGACGAGAGCCTGGTGGATGCGGACACCGTCGCAGCCGTCAAGGCCCGTGAGGCAGAGATCCTTGACGGGCTGTTCCGGGTAAACGTGAACGATCAGCGCCCCGTATCTGACAACTAAGACCCAAGGGGCTGGCGACAAAGCCGGCCCCGACGTTCCATGACAAACAACACAGTTTTAAAGCTCAACGGGCTGGCCAAACGATTTGGCACTGTTGTGGCGAATGAAGATGTCAACCTGACCCTTGCAAAGGGTGAGGTTCTCGCGCTTTTGGGCGAGAACGGCGCAGGTAAAACGACACTCATGAACATGCTGTTCGGGCACTACCTGCCCGACGCAGGCACGGTCGAGGTGGCAGATGCCGACGGAACCCTGCACCCCTTGGCTTTGGGCCATCCGCAGGCCGCACTGGCAGCTGGCGTGGGCATGGTGCATCAGCATTTTGCACTTGCCGAAAACATCAATGCGCTCGACAATATTACCTTGGGCTCTGAACCGCTGCTCGCAGTGCGACGGGATCGACGCGCAGCCCAGCGCAAGGTCCAGGAGATCATGGCGCGCAGCGGACTGACAGCACCGCTGGATGTGGCTGTCGGACGGCTTTCCGTAGGCGAAAGGCAACGGGTCGAGATCCTGAAAGCGCTGTATCGCGACGCTCGGATCCTGGTCCTTGACGAACCGACTGCCGTTTTGACACCGCAAGAGGCTGATACGCTCTTTGCCAACATCAAGGCTATGACAGCCGATGGGCTTTCGGTCATTTTCATCAGTCACAAGCTGCGTGAGGTGCTGGCTTTTTCTGACCGGATCGCCGTGCTGCGCCACGGTCGCAAGGTCGGCGAGATGCCGACCTCTGAAGCCGACGAAGCCACGATTGCCCGTATGATGGTCGGGGCCGACACGCCAAAAGTGGCGCGACAGGTCGCAACGCCCGGCGCGCCGGTCTTGACCTTGCGGGACGTATCGTTGGCAGGCCGATCCAAGCGGGACACACTCCGGTCCATCAATCTGACAGTCCACGCGCATGAAATTCTTGGCGTTGCGGGGATCTCGGGGAACGGGCAATCTGGCTTGGCCAACCTCGTTTCCGGTCTCGCGGTGCCAACCTCGGGCACGCTTTGCGTAGACACAACCGAAATCACCCGTCCCAGCCCTGCCGCCATGGTCGCAGCCGGGATCGGACGTATCCCCGAGGACCGCCACCACGAGGGCATCGTTGGCGGAATGAGTGTCGCTGAAAACATGGTGATCGAGCGTTTGGACGACCCTGCAATCCAGTCTCATGGATTGCTGCGCCGCGATGCGATTCAGGATAACGCCACGGCGCTGGCGCAGGCCTATGACGTGCGAGGACCAGGCGTAAAAGCCTCTGCACGCCTGCTGTCGGGGGGCAACATCCAAAAGCTCATTCTGGCGCGTGTCTTTGAACAATCACCGCGGTTGATCCTTGCAAACCAACCGACGCGAGGTCTTGACATGGGCGCGGCTGCCGAAGTCGGACGCCGTTTGCTAGAGGCCCGCAGTCGGGGCGCAGGTGTATTGCTGATCTCTGAGGACCTGGACGAGATCCTTGGCCTGGCGGACCGGGTCATGGTGATCCGCGATGGAGCGCTGCTGGAGGCTGGCACACAAGACAGAGGCAAAATTGGCCTGATGATGGCAGGAGAACCCGCATGATCCGTATTGAGCCGCGGGAACAAACCTCGCGCGCATTTGCCTTGGGCGTTCCGGTGCTGGCCGCCGGAGTGGCATTGGCATTGGCCGCCATTCCTCTCATGGCGGCCGGCGCGAACCCGATCCGCGCCTACAGCGAAATGCTTCGGGGGGTCTTTGGGTCGGTCTTCGCTGTTTCGGAAATGCTGACACGCGCCACACCGCTAATCTTTACAGGCCTTGCCGCCGCCTTGGCATTTCGCGCAAGACTGTGGAACATCGGCGCCGAGGGGCAGCTTTACCTTGGCGCCATGGCAGCCGTCGCCATCGGGTCGGGTGCGTTGGACATTCCGGGGCTTTTTCTGGTTCCACTTGTCATTGTGGTCGGCGCTGCGGCCGGGGCGGCGGGCATGGTCGCGCCAACCTATCTGAAAGTGCGTTTCGGCGCCGACGAAGTGGTCACGACGCTTCTTTTGAACTTCATCATCCTGATCTTCCTTCAAATGATGCTAGAGGGCCCCCTGCAAGACCCGATGAGCCTGGGCTGGCCTCAATCCGCGCCGATCCTCGATCAAGGCGTTTTGCCGCCCCTGATGGATCGGATGCGGGTTCATTCAGGCTTGATCCTCGCCTTGGTGCTGGCCGCATGTGCCCAATTCATGCTGATACGTTCCGTCTGGGGCTTCAAGTTGCGTGCCGTGGGCGAAAACGCAGCCGCCGCGCGGCATGCCGGGATCAACGTCAAACGATCATTGTTTGGTGTGGCCGCGATCTCGGGCGGGCTGGCCGGACTGGCTGGCGTCAGCGAGGTTGCGGGACTCAAAGGGTATTTGACGGCGGATCTGTCGCCCGGCTTTGGCTACACCGGGATCGTTGTCGCGATGCTTGCGGGGCTGTCGCCGGTCGGCGTGGTGATTGCCGCAGTGTTCATCGCCTCGGTCTTTGTCGGCGCCGACAGCATGAGCCGGGCCATGGGCGTATCCTCATTTCTGGCTGATTTGGTCGTCTCGATGGCGCTTCTGTGCGTGCTGGTTGGCGGGTTTCTCGCGAAGTACCGCATCCTGCGCACAAAACGGGCAGAGGCTGCATCATGATGGACCTATTGAATATCCTGCTCAGCGAAAGCTTCTGGGCGGCTTCGCTGCGTATTGCAACACCGCTGATTTTCGGTGTTCTTGGCGCCTTGATCTGCGAGCGTGCCGGCGTTTTGAACCTCGGGATCGAGGGAATTTTTGTGGTTGGTGCGATGTGCGGCTGGATGGCCGTGTGGCTTGGCGCCGGATTGTGGGGCGGCGTGATCGTAGCAGCCCTGTCCGGTGGTGTCTTTGGTCTGCTGCACGCCATTCTGACCGTCCCCCTTGGGCTGTCGCAACATGTTTCGGGGCTGGGCATCACCTTGTTTGCAACCTCGGTCAGCTATTTCACCTATCGCACCGCCTTGCCCAACGTGTCTTCGCCGCCGCGGATCGAGCCCTTTCAGCCGCTTGATGTACCGCTGCTCTCGGATCTGCCGTTCCTTGGGCCGGTGCTGTTTCAGCAAACGGCACTGACATGGCTTGCCCTGCTGTTGGTTGCACTTGTCTGGTACGTGATGAACCGCAGCGCGCTTGGCGTAGCGCTCAAAGCGGTCGGAGACAATCCCGACAGCGTCGACGCACAGGGCCTGTCAGTCTATGCTTTGCGGATCTGGGCGATTGTCGCGGGATCTGCGCTGATGGCACTTGGTGGGGCCTTCCTGACCATGAGTGCCTTTGACGCGTTTTTCTTCGGGATGGTCAACGGCCGCGGGTGGGTCTGTATCGCGCTGGTGATCTTTGCCTCATGGCGTCCGGGCAAAGCCTTGCTAGGCGCACTGCTTTTCGGTGCTTTCGATGCTTTGCAGGTCCGGCTTCAGACCGAGATGGGGGCGCTGGTGCCCGGTCAGGTCTTTTTGATGGCGCCGTATATCCTGTCGATCATCGCCCTTGTCATCGCAGCACGCTCAGCCGACTATCCGCGGGCCTTGCTGACCCCCTGGTTCAAAGGCCAACGCTAGGAGACACCCATGTTCGATTTGATCGTCAAGAATGCCGCCCTGCCGGATGGGCGCACGGGCATGGATATCGCCTGTTTGCATGGCAAGATTGCCGCCGTTGAGGCAGGAATTACAGCGGATACCAAAGAGAGCGTGGATGCGGGCGGCTACCTTGTGTCGCCCCCTTTCATCGATCCCCATTTTCACATGGATGCGACGCTGTCTCTGGGGACACCGCGGATGAACGTGTCGGGCACATTGTTGGAAGGGATCGCGCTTTGGGGCGAGTTGAAGCCGGTTCAGACGGTCGACGACATCATTGAACGCGCCATGCGATACTGCGACCTGGCGCTGGCCAAGGGCATCGGTGCCATCCGAAGCCATGTCGACACCTGCGATGATGCACTCAAAGGGGTGCAGGCCCTGCTTGAGGTGCGCGAACGGGTCAAGGACTATATCGATCTTCAGCTGGTTGCCTTTCCGCAGGACGGTGTGCTGCGGGACCC
Source organism: Paracoccaceae bacterium (assembly GCA_022448925.1). Lineage (GTDB taxonomy): Bacteria > Pseudomonadota > Alphaproteobacteria > Rhodobacterales > Rhodobacteraceae > JAKVCP01. The sequence goes on along the minus strand of JAKVCP010000011.1, from coordinate 39,465 downwards.
CACAGCCCTGCAAAACACAATCCGGGCGCTTGACCTGGGGGTCGACGTGGTGGGCGGCATACCCCATTTTGAGCGAACGATGGCTGACGGGGCCGAAAGCGTTCGTATTCTTTGTGAACTTGCCGCCGATCGTGGCCTTATGGTCGACATGCACTGTGACGAAAGTGACGATCCCCACAGCCGCCACATAGAAACGCTTGCCTATGAAACACAACGCCTGGGCCTGCAGGGGCGCGTGGCGGGTTCTCATCTGACCTCAATGCATTCGATGGACAACTACTATGTCTCAAAATTGATCCCGTTGATTGCCGAGGCCCAAGTCCATGCGATCCCAAACCCCCTGATCAATATCATGCTGCAAGGGCGCCATGACAGCTATCCCAAAAGACGAGGCCAAACCCGTGTTCGCGAATTGCGTGATGCCGGGATCCTTGTGGGATTTGGCTCTGACTGCGTGATGGATCCTTGGTATTCGCTGGGCAAGGCCGACATGCTTGACGTCGCCTTCATGGGACTTCATGTCGGGCAGCTTTCAAGCCGGGCCGACATGGCATGGTGTTTTGACGCGGTGACCGAAACGTCGGCGTCCATCATGGGGCTTGACGGCTATGGTCTGTCGAAAGGCTGTGATGCCAACTTCGTTTTGCTTCAGGCACAGGACACGATCGAGGCAATCCGCCTGCGTGCTCATCGGTTAAAGGTGTTTCGCAAAGGAGTCTGCGTTTCAAGGTCTGATCCCCTGACCTACCAGATCACGGCAGCAGGCCGGGCAGCAAGGGTCGACGAAGCCGCGCTTGGGTAAAGACGGCGCCATATTGGACAGAGTGTCCCTCCCCGCCTATCTGTAAGCAAATGACCCGGAGGCCCGCGTGACCAAAGACCTACCAACAAGCATTGATGCCACCATCGACCTTCTGTCGACGCAGAATTATGCCTGCGGGCGAGATTTGGGGACTGTCGCCTTCCTGTCCTTGAAACTTGGCAAACCCATGTTTCTGGAGGGCGAAGCCGGTGTGGGCAAGACAGAAATCGCCAAGGCCCTTGCCTCGGCGCTCAATCGTCCATTGATCCGCCTGCAGTGTTACGAAGGTCTGGATGCCGCCTCGGCAATCTATGAATGGAACTTCGCCGCCCAGATGATCGCCATTCGCACCGCCGAGGCTTTGGGCAACAGCGATCGACAGGCGTTGCAGGCGCAGCTGTTTTCAGACGAATTCCTGATCCGGCGGCCCTTGCTGCAGGCCCTGCAGCCCCAAGAAGACGGGCCGCCCGTGCTGTTGATGGACGAGATCGACCGAACCGACGAACCCTTTGAGGCGTTTCTTCTGGAGGTGTTGTCGGACTATCAGGTGACGATCCCCGAGATCGGCAGCATTGCAGCCCAAGATCCTCCGATCGTTATCTTGACGTCGAACCGAACGCGTGAGGTCCACGATGCGCTAAAGCGCCGGTGCCTGTATCATTGGGTCGACTATCCCAGTTTCGAGCGTGAACTTGAAATCGTGCAAACCCGCGTGCCCGATGCCGCAGGGCGGCTGTCAAACGAGGTCGTGGCCTTCGTGCAAGGTCTGCGCGAGCTGGACCTTTTCAAGGCCCCCGGCGTGGCAGAAAGCATAGACTGGGCCCGCTGCCTGGTGGCCCTAGACGCGGTTGCCCTGTCGCCCGACGTGATCACTGACACACTCGGAGCGCTTTTGAAATATCAAGACGATATCGGACGCATTGCCGGTGCCGAAACCACCCGGATCCTGGACGAGGCAAAAAGTCGACTTGCCGCGGTGGCGTGATGACGGCACCCACCCAGGCCGACGGGCGACTTGTTGATAATATCCTCCATTTTGCTCGGGCTCTGCGCAAGGCAGGTGTGCGCGTTGGCAGTGGACAGGTTGAAACGGCCATTCAGGCCGTGGCCGCTACCGGATTTGCCGAGCGGGTAGACTTCTACCACACACTGCGCGCTACGCTGATCATGCGGGCGACAGACCTTGAGCTGTATCATCAGGTCTTTGCCATGTTCTGGCGCGATCCAGAGTTCCTGGACGCAATGATGTACATGTTGTCACCCGAATTGACTGACGACGCGGAACCGGCCAAATCACCACATGCCGATCGTCGTGCGCGCGATGCACTGGGGGACGGCACCGCACCCAAAGCAGAGCCAAAGCCGCGCGAAGAAATCGTGGAATACGCCGCTTTCACCTGGTCTGACGCCGAAGTTCTGTCGACCAAGGATTTTGAGCAGATGTCAAACTCTGAGCTGTCAGAGGCGCATGACGCGTTGCGCCATTTGACTCTGCCTGTAAAGCCGCTCAGAACCCGCAGGTTCCGCCCTGGCACGACAGGTCAGCGCCCAGACGCACGGGCGACCCTGCGCGCTGCCATGCGACGCGCGGGTGAAATCGATCAGATCACACGCAAGGCCCCGCTGGAACGCGCACCTGACTTGGTCGCGCTGTGCGACATTTCGGGGTCTATGGCCTCCTACTCTCGTGTTTTGTTGAGATATCTGCATGCCCTTGCCCATGCACGAACCCGGTCTTGGGGCAAGGTGCATGCCTTCACCTTTGGCACCCAATTGACCAACATCACGCGCGGGCTTGATCTTGGAGATCCCGATGCTGCGCTGGCCTCGGTTGGGACCGCAGCACAGGATTGGGAAGGCGGCACCCAGATCGGCACCGCAATCGAGACCTTCAACAAGGCCTGGTCGCGGCGTGTTTTGTCGCGGGGTGCGATTGTCCTGTTGATCACCGATGGACTGGAACGCGGCGACCTAGAGCTTTTGAACCGAGAGGCGGCGCGTTTACGCCGATCGGCACGGCATGTGATCTGGTTGAATCCGCTGTTGCGGTGGGACGGCTTCGAACCACGGGCCAGTGGTGTGAAAATATTGTATAATCAGGCAGATAAGACCTGCGCTTGCCACTCGCTTGATAGCCTGAAAGACCTGTCCATGGTTCTCAGCAAACCAATTTCCCACACTCCAGACCGCGCATGATTTGACAGGTCCGTCTCTGAGCCCCATCTTGATCCATGGGAGGAGCATATGGGTTTCGATCCGATTGCAACGGACGGACATCTGAAAAAGATACAATCGGCCGTCGAGGGTAACCTGGCAGGCCACTCAGCCATTGTGGCCTCATGGCGGCGCAGCCTGCTGCACCATGGCATTCTGGCAGAGCGTGACAAGACGGCCCATGTTCTGACCGAAAGCGAGTTGTCGGACATCCGCCTTGCACAAGATCGGCTGATGTATGTCGCCCGCCCGATCCTGGAGGACTTGTTTCAATCGGTCGGTCTTTCGGGGTTTACAGTTGTCCTGAGCGACAGAAATGGCGTGCTGATTGACCAGATCTCGAACGACTATGACGAGCCCGACTTTCAAAGCGCGGGTCTGAAGTTGGGGTCCGTCTGGGCGGAAAGCCACCAAGGCACCAATGCGATCGGCACAGTGGCCGTGGAACAGCGTCCGATGGTGGTCGTGAAGGACCAGCATTACATGTGTTCAGCAACGCCTCTGACCTGTGTGGGCGCACCGATTTTTGATCCCTCAGGGCAGGTGACGGCTGTTCTGGACGTGACAAGCGCGCGTGCTGACACGGATGTGGCTTCGGCACAGTTTCTGTTGCCGATCATAACGACGACAGCGAACCGGATCGAAAGCGAATACTTCCGAGCCTGCTTCGAAACCGCAAATATCTTTGTGGCAAAAGGGTATTCAAACATTGGCACGCCCCTCTTGGCGGCAGATGATGATGACCTGGTTGTGGGAGCGAACAGAGCTGCACGCAAGCTTCTGAAAATAAAAGGCGATTTTCTTGAACGTGGGACACCGCGGCGTGATTTGCTGAACCGCGCCGCACAACCGCGCGGGCTAGAGGCCGCGGAACGCAGCGCCATCAAACGCGCCATTGCGCGCAATGATGGGATCATGTCAAAAGCCGCGAAGGACCTGGGCGTCAGCCGCGCGACTTTTTACCGGATGTTGGATCGTCACGGCTTGAAAAAATAAGTGTCTCAGACCTGAGACAAATTGCCAAAGAAAATCCAGCCCGCGGTGATCGTGAAAATTGACAGGTGCGGACAGGTTTTTGCACTCTGTTATGACGCATAGGGAGCAAACCGATGGACTTATCCGGCCAATACCGGATTCCAGCGGACGTAGCCACTGTATGGGCAGCACTGAACGACGCAGAGGTGTTGTCGCGATGCATTCCAGGCTGCGAAGAGCTGGAAAAAGAGTCAGACACTGAAATGGCGGCCAAGGTCGCTCTGAAAATCGGGCCGGTCAAGGCACGGTTCTCAGGGCGGGTGAAGCTGCAAGATCTGAACCCACCGCACAGCTACTCAATTGTTGGCGAGGGCAAAGGCGGCGTCGCCGGTTTTGCCAAGGGTGGGGCTGACGTAAGGTTGACGCAGGACGGCGATGAAACGGTGCTGGACTACAGCGCCAAGGCTCAGGTGGGGGGCAAGCTTGCTCAACTTGGGTCGCGCCTTGTGAAGTCGACTTCAGCCAAACTGGCGGATCAATTCTTTGACAACTTTTCGAAGGCGGTGGCTGGATAGCCGCCGCCTTTTCGTATGCTGGGAGGAAAGCAATGACACAAATAAAGATGACGGTGAACGGCAAATCCGCAACGGCAGATGTTCCAGACAACACCCTGCTGTCGGAATTTCTAAGAGAAAACATGCGCCTGACCGGCACGCATGTCGGCTGCGACACCAGCCAGTGCGGCGCTTGCGTGGTGCACGTTGATGGACGGGCCGTGAAGTCCTGTACCGTCCTTGCCGCCTCGTTGGAGGGGGCTGATGTAACCACCATCGAAGGCATCGCGAACGGTAAGGATCTGCATCCGATGCAAGCGGCCTTCAAGGCAAATCACGGTCTGCAATGCGGATTTTGCACGCCGGGCATGATCATGTCGGGGATTGATATGGTGAACCGCTATCAAGCCGAGGGACAGGCTCTTACTGCTGAGGCAATTCGCCACGAACTGGAAGGCAACATCTGCCGGTGCACCGGATACCACAACATCGTCAAGTCAATCGAAGACGCCGCCGACGAGATGTCCGGCATGGCGCAGGCCGCAGAATAAGGAGGGATAAAATGAGCGACGGAATTGGTGCGCGCGTTGAGCGCAAGGAAGATAAGCGTTTTATCACCGGTAAAGGCAAATATACGGATGATTTCCGGGTCGACAATCAGGCTTATGCGGCCTTTGTGCGTTGCCCGGTTGCAAATGCAAAGATCAACGGCATCGACGCCTCGGCGGCTTTGGCGATGGAGGGCGTGATCGCCGTCCACACCGGTCCGGAAATGAAAGAAGATGGCATTGGTGATTTGATCACGGGTTGGTCGATCACGTCAAAGGATGGCAGCCCGATGCAATGCGGCGTCTGGAGCCCAATGGTCACCACCTATGGTCGCTATGTCGGCGATGCCATTGCAATCGTTGTTGCTGAAACCCAGGCGATCGCCCGCGCAGCTGCCGAACTGGTTGAGTTGTCCTATGATGAACTTCCCGCAACGGTCCAGGTCGAGGCAGCCCTGGCAGACGGGGCGGCCCAGGTTCATGAAAACGTGCCGGGCAACATGATCTACGACTGGGAAATCGGCGATGAAGCGGCTGTGAACGACGCTTTGGCTGGCGCCCATCATGTGACCGAAATGCGCATGGTCAATAACCGGCTCAGCCCCAACCCGATGGAGCCGCGCTCAGCGGTGGCCATCTTCGACGAAGCCGAGGATCATTACACCCTGTACACAACCAGCCAGAACCCGCATGTGGCGCGGCTGGTGCTTTCGGCGTTCTACAATGTCGCCCCTGAACACAAGTTGCGGGTCATCGCACCGGACGTGGGCGGTGGGTTTGGATCAAAGATCTACATCTACCCAGAAGAGATCACCTGCCTGTGGGCGTCAATGAAAACAGGGCGGTCGGTCAAGTGGACCTCGGACCGGACCGAGGCATTCTTGACCGATGCGCATGGCCGTGACCACGTGACAAAGGCAACAATGGGCTTTGATGCAAATGGCAGGATTGTCGGCTTCAAAACGGATACCTTGGCCAACCTCGGCGCGTATGTATCGCTGTTTGCCACGGTGACGCCGACCTACTTGCACGGCACCCTTCTGTCGGGCTGTTATGACATGCCAGCCATCTATGGCAACGTCAAAGCCGTCCACACCAATACGGTGCCCGTAGACGCCTACCGTGGTGCCGGACGCCCCGAAGCGACCTATACCATCGAGCGGATGATCGAAACCGCAGCGCGTGAAATGGGTATGGATCCGGCAGAATTGCGGCGCAAGAACTTCATCAATGAGTTCCCATACCAGACACAGGTCATCCTACAATACGATTCGGGTGACTATCACAAGACGTTGGACATGGCCGAAGAGATCGCCGATGTCGCGGGTTTTGCCGCGCGCCGAGCAGAAGCCGCAGCGCGGGGCAAGCTTCGGGGACTTGGATATTCGACTTTCGTCGAAGCCTGCGGTATCGCACCTTCTGCCGCTGTCGGGTCCCTCGGGGCGGCTGTCGGATTGTGGGAAAGTGCCGAAGTTCGTGTGAACCCCGTCGGATCCGTTGAGATCCTGACCGGCTGTCACAGCCATGGCCAGGGACACGAAACGACATTTGCGCAAGTGGTGTCGGACAGACTTGGCATTCCTGTCGACAACGTGTCGATCGTACATGGGGACACGGACAAGGTGCAGTTCGGTATGGGCACATACGGCTCTCGGTCGGGGCCCGTCGGCATGTCAGCCATCGTCAAGGCATTGGACAAGGTAGAAGCCAAGGCCAAGAAGATCGCAGCCCATACGCTGGAAGCATCAGAGGATGACATCGTTATCGAAAACGGTGAGGTCAAAGTCGCCGGAACTGACAAATCCATGGCCTGGCATGAGATCGGCTTGGCCGCATACATCGCCCACAACCTGCCTGAAGGCATGGAACCAGGTTTGAAAGAGGCCGCTTTCTACGACCCGCTGAACTTCTCTTTCCCAGCAGGTGCCCTGATCTGTGAGGTCGAGGTTGATCCGGACACAGGCGTGACGGACATCGTGAAATTCACCGCGGTGGATGATTTTGGCAACATTATCAATCCGAATATCGTCGAAGGCCAGGTGCACGGTGGCGTCACCCAAGGCATTGGACAGGCCATGTTGGAACAGGTGGTCTATGACGACTCGGGGCAAATGATCACGGGGTCATACATGGATTACTGCATGCCACGGGCTGATGACGTTCCAAGCTATGCATTGGATCACAATGCGACGCCCTCACCGTTGAACCCTCTGGGGATCAAGGGGTGCGGCGAAGCGGGCGCAATTGGGTCGCCGCCAGCGGTGATCAACGCGATCACCGATGCGATTGGCAACAATGATCTGCAGATGCCCGCCACTCCGCTGGCGGTCTGGACCGCCCTGCAGAACGTGAAAACCTCGATGGCAGCAGAATAAGGAGCGTCCCAATGTATCAAACCAAATACCACAAACCCGCTTCGATAGATGATGCCGTCGCCGCTTTGGCGGTGGCAGAGGACGGCAAGGTACTTGGTGGCGGCCAAACCCTGTTACCGACGATGAAACAGCACCTTGCGTCCCCGACTGACCTTGTGGATGTCGGCGGGATTTCGGGCATGGCGGACATATCTGTCTCCGATGGGTGTCTGACCATAGGGGCCGGTGCCCGGCACGCAGACGTGGCTGCCAGCTCAGTCGTGCGCGATGCCATTCCCGCTCTGGCCTGCTTGGCCGGCGGAATTGGGGATCCTGCCGTCCGGTCAATGGGTACGATCGGAGGCTCTGTCGCCAACAATGACCCTGCTGCCGACTACCCTGCGGCAGTCCTGGGTCTTGGGGCGACGGTCGTGACCAACACTCGGGAAATAGCGGCTGACGATTTCTTTGAAGGCATGTTCACAACCGCCCTCGAAGAAGATGAGATCATCACTGCGATTAAGTTTCCGATCCCATCCAGCGCCGGCTATTCAAAGTTCCCGAACCCGGCGTCCAGATATGCAATGGTTGGCGTCTTCGTCGCCAATGGCGGGTCTGGCGCACGCGTGGCAGTGACTGGCGCAGGGCAGGACGGGGTTTTCCGTGCTGACTCTATGGAATCGGCCTTGTCTTCTAACTTCTCAGCCGGGTCGCTTGACGGCACCAGCCTCGACGCGGACGGGATGATGGCGGATATCCACGGCACTGCCGAATACCGGGCTCATCTGGTTTCAGTGGTTGCAAAGCGCGCAGTCACAAGCGCCGTGTAGTCAAAAAATGGCCCGAAGGGACTCTTCGGGCCATCTCAAGCTGGGCACGAACCATGAGGCTTACCGCAAGCTGAGTTTGGAAGCAGATTGGGTGTCATACACGATAGCCAAAGCGCGGTACGCGAACGCATCAGAGGGAGAGAGTTGGGCCCTCGATCCAAGGGACAAGAGCCATAGGCAAAATGAAGCCAGCGTGAAGTTGTCCACCAATGATCGAAACAGGACGATGGGATCGCTAGACCTTCAACTTTTCAAATTCTCACGGTCAGGCGGACTTGTGCCAAACGTCAAACGCCAACACTACGTTCCAAGGGCCTTGTTCAAGCAGTTTGAAGACGCGCGCGGCACTTTGGGTATTTATGAGCGTGGCAAAGCATTGGCTCGCCGATCCCGGCATGGTGGGCATAAGTGAAATTTGGCCCTCACACAGGACATCAACGCGGAGGTGATAGGTGATGACGGGTGCGATCATGGGGGGTGCGTGTCACCTCTTCGTGCGCCGAAGTCCCCGCATCGTCCGTTCGTTTTGGTCCGATAGTTCGTCTTCTTTGTTGCAATAAATGCCAGAACAGGAGCGGCATCAAACCGCGACAAGTCCAACCCAACCATTCCTGACAGCGGGCAGCGGGCAGCGGGAGCAATGGCATCAAAGCACAGGTGATGATACCCTCACGACCCACCCCGCATTGGATGTGAGCCGATCGCAGCGCTGACGCGGACAGGTGCCACGAAGGATTACGAGACGGCTGCAGCGAACCCGACATTCCATCCTGCCGTGGCCGCAAGGACCTCTTCCCTCAGGACACCACGATTTAAGGAAGCCGCTACAAAATCGTGCGCCTGTCTGGGCAGTTGAAAGACTGGCGCAGTGTCGGGAACCGTCAGGACAGGTGCCCCACGCTCTTCATGTCTGCCTCAGCCTTCGCTGCAACGGCGTTGTTTTGGGGACGGGTCTGTGCAGCGCCATCAGAGGCCACTATCGCAAAGACAAACCAAAAAAAACCCGGACACACCAGCGTCCGGGCTTGTATCATTCCATGAGCTGAAGCCAGAATCACGCTGGCAAGGCAGCCTTGGCCTGATCCACGATGGCGTTGAATGCCTCGGGCTCGTGTACAGCTAGATCCGCCAGGACCTTGCGATCCACTTCGATACCGGCCAGGTTCAGACCGTTGATGAAGCGCGAATATGTCAGCGCGTCATCGTGCATGCGAACTGCTGCGTTGATCCGCTGGATCCACAGCGCGCGGAAGTTGCGCTTGCGGTTCTTGCGGTCGCGGGTCGCATATTGGTTGGCCTTGTCAACAGCCTGCGACGCCACCTTGAAGGTGTTCTTGCGGCGGCCGTAGTAACCTTTGGCGGCTTTGACAATTTTCTTGTGACGGGCGTGGGTAACAGTCCCACCTTTAACGCGTGCCATGTGTCAGGACCTCCTTAGCGCGAATAGGGCATCATCGACTTGATGATCTTTGCATCGGGCTCTGACATGGTTGTCGTGCCGCGTGCATTGCGGATGAACTTGTTGGTCCGCTTGATCATTCCGTGACGCTTGCCCGCCTGCGCGGTCTTGACCTTGCCGGTCGCTGTCACCTTGAACCGCTTTTTGCAGCTCGATTTGGTCTTCATCTTGGGCATTTCCGTCTCCAGTCTTAACGGTTGATGCGCGACTCGGCATGCCTCTTGGGCCGGCCACGCGGACAGAGACAGCCGTATAGGACCCTCTGTCAGGTTTGGCAATAGGCGATCAAAAGAGCTGATGTGAAATCCGACCAATCACCACATAGAACGCCTCGACCGCCGTCTGGAGGCTGTATCCAGGCTCTTTGAGGTCATTTGCGTACCAGAACAGCCCCATCGCCATCGCCAGCATAAGAAGCCCCGCCCAGGGGCGGCGCCCATCAGCATAGGCAGCCACAGCTGCCGGAGCGGCAAAAACCGCCACCCCCATCGCCGCCACCAGCACTGTATCCGGATCCATCACGCCCTCGCCGATTGCCCGGCGCCAAGGTTATTCGGGATCGGTATTGAAAATCAAACGCTCGTTACAGGGCGCGACACGCAGAATATTCGTGGTGCCCGACGTATTGAACGGGACACCCGCAGTGACCAGAATCTGGTCTTCTTCGGTTGCATAATCCTGTTTACGCGCGGCCCGGGCCGCGTTGACAACGGCCATCTTAAAGCGGTCAAGCTCTTCGGTCATCACGCAGTTGGTGCCCCAGCTCAATGCCAGCTTTCGTGCTGTGCCACGCTGGTTGGTCATCGCAATGATCGGCACGCGAGGACGTTCCCGCGCAGTCAAATAGGCCGTCGTCCCCGATTGTGTGTAACAGCAGATTGCCTTGATGTCGGTCGTTTCCGCAATTTCGCGCGCAGCTGATACGATGCCATCGGCGACGGACTCGCGCTTGGCACTGCGCGACGCCTCCATCACCTCAATGTATGTCGGATCGCTCTCGACCTCCATCGCAACGTTATGCATGGTCGTCACGGCTTCGATCGGATAGGCCCCCGCAGCGGACTCCGCCGACAGCATGATCGCATCCGAACCTTCGTAGATTGCGGTGGCAACATCAGAAACCTCGGCCCGAGTCGGCATCGGCGATTCAATCATCGATTCAAGCATCTGGGTCGCAACGATTACCGGCTTGGCAGCCGCACGGCACTTTCGCACAAGACGCTTTTGGATCGGAGGGACGTTCTGTACCGGCAACTCGACGCCAAGGTCGCCGCGCGCAACCATAATACCATCCGAGACTTTCAGGATTTCGTCGAACGACTGCACCGCTGCCGGCTTTTCGATCTTGGACAAGACCGCAGCACGCCCATTGGCCAGCGCCCGCGCCTCATAGACGTCCTCGACGCGCTGCACAAAGCTGAGCGCCAGCCAGTCGACACCCAGTTCGCAAACGAACTCAAGGTCTTTACGGTCCTTTTTGGACAAAGCGGCAAGCGGCAGGACCACGTCGGGCACGTTCACGCCCTTGCGGTTTGAAACCGTGCCCCCATTGACCACAACGCAATTGGCAAAATCAGCGCCACAGTCCTTGACCTTCAGGCGGATCTTGCCGTCGTTGACAAGCAAATGCGCACCCGGCTCCAGCGCCGCAAAAATCTCGGGGTGGGGCAGTCGGACCCGCGTCGCATCACCCGGGGTGTCCTGCAGGTCCAGGCGAAATTCAGCGCCCTCTTGCAGATCCTCTGAACCGTTCGCAAAAACATCAACCCGCAGTTTAGGTCCCTGCAGGTCGGCGAGAATGGCGATCGGGCTGTCCAGATCTTCTTCGACTTGGCGAATGATCTTGTGCCGTTCGGCGATTTCTTCGTGCGAGCCGTGGCTCATGTTCAGGCGAAAGACATCTGCCCCGGCCTCATGCAGCGCCCGAATCATTTCGTAGCTGCTGGACGAGGGCCCCAGGGTGGCCACGATCTTTACATTGCGCAAACGTCTCATGAGAGATATCGCCTTCCATCTTTGGCGGCAGAGGCACCCCCGCCTTGCTATTCACTTGGGCGCGCAGCAGCTTGAAATAATTCAGTTACCGCTAACACTCGCGTGGCTTATTGCCCATTTCCCTTCGGCGCGCAACTGATCTATGCACGGCCTCAAAGAGGTGACACCTGAATGACATACCGCCCCTACGAAATCCATGGCGAGGACCGCAAAAGCCGCTGGCTGATCACCTGCGATCACGCAAGCAATCTGGTTCCAGACAGCCTCGGAGGCACTCTTGGACTGCCCGCTGAAGACATGGAGAGGCACATTGCCTATGACATCGGCGCAGCGGGAACATCGCGCGCGCTGGCCGATGCACTGGGCTGTCCTGCGGTACTGTCCAGATTTTCCCGTCTGGTGATCGACCCAAATCGCGGCAATCAGGACCCAACGCAGCTGATGCGGATTTATGATGGCTCGGTGATCCCGGGCAACCGAGCGGTCGACGCCGCGGAACATGACCGCCGTCGGGCGGCCTATTTCAGTCCCTACCACGATGCGGTCTCTCGACTTGCGGACCGACACAGCGATACGGTCATCGTGGCCATGCATTCTTTTACGCGACAACTGCGCGCGCGCGCCCCGCGCCCGTGGCACGTCGGCGTCTTGTTTGGCTGGGACAGTCGGCTGGCAGATCCCTTCATTCGCCTGCTCAATGCGGATCCCGATCTTGTCGTAGGTGCCAACCAGCCCTATGCCGGCTACCTTCCAGGCGATGGCATCGATCGCCACGCCCTGTCCCATGGGCGGATGAATGTGCTGATCGAGCTGCGCCAGGACTTGATCGAAACCCCGGGGAACCAGCAGGCTTGGGGCGAAAGGCTGGCGCCGGTGCTTGAAGCAGCGCTCGCAGAAACCATCTCTGGTTCAAAGACATAGGAGAGCCCAATGGACGATCAGACCCGACTTGAACTGGAAGCTGCCGCCTTTCGACGGTTGCAAAAGCATCTCATGGAAGAGCGCCCGGACGTCCAGAACATCGACATGATGAACCTGGCGGGATTCTGTCGGAATTGTCTGAGCCGCTGGTATCAAGAGGCCGCGAATGCGCGCGATATCGAGATGTCAAAAGACGCCGCACGCGAAACCTTCTACGGCATGCCCTTTGCCGAGTGGAAAGCCAAACACCAGACCGAGGCGACCGCGGATCAAAAAGCCGCCTTTGACGTCGCGTTCCAGGAAAACGTCTCTGACAAAAGCTGACAAATCGACAGGGCCGGCGGCGTGCCGGGGTCGTCTCTGGGCGGGCCGGCCCTCTGGCACAGGCTAAGTCCGCAGCGGATTTGGTGTCTGCGGCCTTCAGTCATTCGGCAGCGACCGTCTATAGGGTGGCCCTTCGTCCCGCCCGATCAGAAGCTTTGTGCCAGTCTGCAATGCGCGCGAGTTGCGCGTTCTTGGTTTTGGCCGGTTTCCGCGGGGCTTGCCCTGGCTTGACTGGATCAAACGCGGTGGATCACACCATCACAGGCGACACTTGCGGCCCATACCATGCGCCCAACGAACAGAACCCCGAGCAGTCCCACCGGGTCTGCTCGATCAGTCCCGGCGGCGACTGGGCCAAAATCGATGGTGCCTAGATCGCGGCCTTGCGGCTTTCATCGAGGTAGATTTCGCGCAAGCGCAAGGCGCGCGCACCAGGAGTTCCATCACCCAATGCGACACCATCGATTTCAACGACTGGCATCACGAAGGTCGAAGCGCTTGTGATAAAGGCTTCATCAGCGTCTTGGGCTTCGGCAATTGTAAAGTCGCGCTCTTCCACGTCCATTTGGGCTTCGTTGGCAAATCGCAAGACAGCAGCGCGGGTGATTCCGTGCAGAATATCGTTTGACAGAGCACGGGTTACAATTTTGTTGCCCTTGATGAAGTAGGCGTTGTTGCTGGTGCCTTCAGTCACACAACCGTCCTGCACCATCCATGCATCATCACAGCCCGCTTTCTTGGCCATCATCTTACCCATCGAGGGATACAGCAACTGAACGGTCTTGATGTCGCGACGGCCCCACCGGACATCATCGATGCTGATGACCTTGATGCCCTTGCGGGCAGCAGGATTGTCCGCCAGACCGGGCTTGTTCTGGGTGAACAAGACCAATGTGGGCTTGGTCGTCTCTGGGTCAGGAAAAACAAAATCACGATCGCCGGGCGCACCGCGTGTCACCTGGAGATAGATCATGCCCTCGTCGATCTCATTGATCCGAACAAGCTCACGATGGATGTCCAGCAGATCCTCCATGCTGCAGGGCACGGGCATCTCCAGCTCTGCCAGGGACCGTTGCAGGCGTTTTGCATGACCGTCGAAATCGATCAACTTGCCGCCGAGGACACTGGTGACTTCATACACACCATCCGCCATCAGAAACGCTCGATCAAAAATCGAGACCTTGGCTTCATTTTCAGGCAGATACTCTCCGTTGACATAGACAGTGCGGGTCATGGCGTGCCTTTCGATCTGAACGCTTTCACTTCCTGTTTTGCGGCGTGCGCGCAAAAGTGCAACCCCCGCAATGCAACTTGAACCGGAAGCGTGACAGTTGTAGCCATACATGCCCCAGGCAAGCAGCAGCATATCCTTAAGTTCGGCGCTGTCAGACATGCTCCATACAGGTTTTGCAAATCAAGGCAGGCGCGCGCAGCTTCCTGACGCGGTGACCTGGCCCTGCTCAACTGAAACCGAAATCGTCGCTTCACCGACAGCGTGACAGGTCCCACAAAGTGGCGGGGCTCTCCGTCCGACCGGTGCAGGCGCAGTCCCAGACCCCCTCTCGGCCATGGCCTATCCCCACAGCTTGGCCTGTGGCGGGTGCACGCCCGCGGCATCAAAGTGCAACGGATGTGCACGATCTTCGGCCAGCAACAATGGCCCGTCCAGATCTGTCACCCGTGCGCCTTGGGCCACCAGTGTAGCAGGCGCCATAGCCAAAGAAGAGCCGACCATACAGCCAACCATAACGTCATAGCCCTGGGCCAGAGCAGCCGCGCGCAGGGCCAGCGCTTCGGTCAGTCCGCCGGTCTTGTCGAGCTTTATGTTCACAACGTCATATTTCCCGCGCAACCCGGGCAGTGAAGCTCTGTCATGACAGCTTTCGTCGGCGCAGACAGGAACAGGGCGTCGCATGCCAATCAACTGGTCGTCAGCACCCGCAGGCAAAGGTTGTTCCACAAGTGCAACACCCAGCCGGACCAAATGGGGCGCCAGATCAGCATATACATCAGCTGTCCACCCCTCATTGGCATCAACAATGATCTCCGAATCCGGAGCGCCGCGCCGCACGGCCTCCAACCTGGGCATATCATCGGGCGTGCCCAGTTTGATCTTCAACAACGGACGATGGGCGTTCTTGCGGGCCGAGAGCTCCATCGCCCCAGGCTCAGCAAGAGACAGGGTATACGCGGTGATTTCAGGACCCGGGGCAGCAAGTCCCGCCCTGTCCCAAACGCGCTCTCCGGACTGTTTGGCCTCAAGATCCCAAAGGGCGCAATCCACGGCATTGCGGGCCGCACCGGCAGGAAGCAACTCATATAATGACATGCGATCTAACCGATCCGGCAACGCCTCAATTTCAGCCGCGACACTCTCCAGAGTTTCGCCATACCGCGCATAGGGGACACATTCCCCCCAACCCGAATGGTCGCCATCGGTGATCCGAACTGTCAAGACATGTGCCTGCGTACGCGACCCCCGGCTGATCGTGAAAACCTCTGCCAGCTTGAACGTATCCGCCGAAACCTGAACCCGCACGCGATCTCCTCGAGGGCACAGCAAGCCCTTCATCTTTCCTCAAATACCTCCCGCCGGAGGCGCCCCGGCGGGCCAAAAGAATAGGCCTCAGATAGCCTGTAACGCCTCTACCAATCGCGCCGCACCGTGGCGGAACGGGTCAACTGTCGGCAAACCCATGCGCTCTTCGACCTCTTTGCAATAAGCTGCGGCCTCGTCGTCGCCCATGTGCTGCGTGTTGATCGACACGCCTACCACTTGACAGGCCGGGTTGGCGACCCTGGCCAACGACAGCGCCATATCGCGCACCGCTTCAAGCGACGGCAAATCATACTCTGGCAGACCACGCATATGGGCCCGGGTCGGTTCATGGCTCAAGATCAATGCGTCGGGCTGACCGCCGTGGATCAGGGCCAGTGTCACACCTGAATACGAAACGTGAAACAGGCTTCCCTGACCTTCGATGATATCCCAGTGATCTTCGTCGTTGTCCGGGGTCAGCCACTCGACAGCACCCGCCATGAAATCAGCGATCACCGCATCCAGCGGCACACCGTCCCCAGTGATCAGAATGCCTGTTTGACCGGTCGGGCGAAAGGTCGACTTCAGACCCTGTTTCCGCATTTCCGCGTCGATACACAGCCCGGTATACATTTTGCCAACCGAGCAATCCGTTCCAACCGCCAGAACCCGCTTTCCAGAGCGCTTCTTGCCATTTGCAATTGGATAATCGACCCCTGGAATCCGCACGTCATGCAACTGGCGACCGGTCGCATCCGCAACGGCCGTTAACTCTGGTTCGTCACGCAACAGGTTGTGCAATCCCGAGGCCAGATCAAAGCCCTCTTCAAGCGCGGCGACCAATACCTTTTTCCACGCAGCCGAGATCACGCCACCCCGGTTTGCAACGCCAATGACAAGCGTCTTTGCACCGGCAGCCTTGGCTTCCGCAAGGGTCATGTCAGGGATCTTCATGTCAGCCTGGCACCCCTCCATGCGGAACTGTCCCACACAGTTTTCCGGACGCCAGTCCTTGATCCCCTGCGCCACTTTCGCAGCAAGTGCATCCGGCGCATCACCGAGAAAAAGCAGATAAGGCGTTTCGATCATGGCGCGTCCTCTTTGCGTGGGAGTGATTCATCTCAACCGCCGCATACTGAGATCAGCCCGATCGGATTTTTTTCGGAATTCGGCACTAAAATCGACATTCACACAAGAAATTTCCAAAAGTTTGCGCATGCGTCGAAGATTTTTCGATCCACATGAACAATGGGCGAACCCTGTCCCACTGAACAGCTCAAAAAAACCCGCTATGCTGCGCAACAGCAAAAATGCTGCATCTGCAGAAAGCACTTGCAGGCCATCGCGCAATTTAATAACTGAAAATTCCAACAATGCGCAACTTCATTGCTAAAAGGCCCGCCCATGTCATTCCGCATACAACCCGCCGCCCCCGCCCGACCGAACCGCTGTCAATTGTTTGGCCCCGGCTCGCGGCCGGCGCTGTTTGAAAAAATGGCAGCCAGTGCAGCGGATGTCATCAACCTTGACCTTGAAGACTCCGTTGCTCCATCAGACAAGGACAGTGCCCGGGCAAACGTCATAAAGGCAATTGGCGATGTAGACTGGGGCCGCAAGACACTGAGCGTCAGGATCAATGGCCTGGACACCCCTTACTGGTACCGCGACGTTGTTGACTTGCTCGAACAGTCCACGGAGCGATTGGACCAAATCATGATTCCCAAGGTCGGCTGTGCGGCTGACATTTATGCGGTTGACGCGCTGGTGACTGCCATCGAAACCGCCAAGGGTCGGCGCAAGCCCATTGCCTTTGAGGTGATCATCGAAAGCGCGGCGGGCATCGCCCATGTTGAAGAAATCGCCGCCGCTTCTCCTCGGCTTGAAGCCATGAGCCTTGGCGCCGCTGATTTTGCTGCGTCGATGGGCATGGCCACAACCGGCATCGGCGGAACCCAAGAAAACTATTACATGATTCACGAGGGCCAAAAGCACTGGTCGGATCCGTGGCATTGGGCACAGGCCGCGATTGTGGCAGCTTGCCGGACCCACGGCGTTCTGCCGGTCGATGGCCCCCTCGGTGATTTCAGCGACGACGACGGCTATCGCGCTCAGGCGCTGCGTTCGGCAACTCTGGGCATGGTGGGAAAATGGGCAATTCATCCCAGGCAGATCGCCTTGGCCAACGAAGTTTTCACACCCTCGGCAGACGCCGTCGCCGAGGCCCGCGAGATTCTTGCAGCCATGGAGGCTGCCAAGGCAAACGGCGAAGGTGCGACTGTCTACAAAGGGCGCCTTGTGGACATTGCCTCGATCAAGCAGGCAGAAGTGATCGTGAAACAGTTAGAAATGATCACCGACTAGCGTCAGGCAGGTGGCGCCTGTCCACCAATAAGTCAGGCGTCGCGCTGAACCGCCTTTCTGGCAGCCCGCTGCAAGCAAAAAATGCTTGTGCGACATCGGTCCAAATTGATCGTCAAATAAGTCCAGGTTAACCATTTATATGTCCATTCCGGTCGAAACCTTTTTTCTGAAACCTGACAGTCAGGGAACGTTGCAGGCGCGCATCCAGCAGATGGTGGCCGAGGGGATACTTTCCGGGCGTTTTGAACGCGGCGAAAAGCTGCCTTCAACCCGGAGGTTGGCCACACATCTTGGCATCAGCCGGATCACCGTGACGCTGGCCTACACGGAATTGTTGGCCAATGACTATCTTACGTCACGGGGGCGGTCGGGCTACTATGTATCTGAAAACGCTCCAGAACCGCCCGCCTTTGCCCCTCCTCCCGAAGCTGAGGATCGCGTGGACTGGAGTCGCGCTATCGGCCAACGGTTCGAAGACAGCCGTCTTTTGGAAAAGCCGCGCAATTGGGCGCAGTTTCGCTATCCCTTTATTTATGGCCAAGCCGATCCGCAAATTTTTGACAACGCCAATTGGCGCTTGTGCGCCTTGACGGCGCTGGGCGCGCGTGACTTTGACTCGCTGACCACTGATTACTTTGATCAAGACGATTCCGAACTGATTACGTTTGTGGCACGCCACACGCTGCCGCGCCGCGGCATCTCTGCCCGGCCTGATGAAATCCTGATCACGATGGGCGCCCAGAATGCTCTGTGGCTGACGGCTCAGGTTCTGTTGACACAGCGCCGTCAAGCCGCCGTTGAAAACCCCTGTTACCCGGCTTTGCGCAACATCCTGAACCAATCGCGCTGTCGCCTGGCGGTGGTGCCCGTCGACGAAGATGGTTTGCCACCGGACATGATCCCGCCGCGCACTGACGTGATTTTTGCGACCCCCAGCCACCAGTGCCCGACCTCGGCAACCATGCCACTGGAGAGGCGCCAGGCCTTGCTTGACCGGGCGCGCGAAATGGAGGCCCTGATTGTCGAAGACGACTACGAATTTGAAATGTCCTATCTCAAGCCACCAATGCCCGCACTGAAAAGCCTTGATCAGGATGGACGTGTGATCTACGTCGGCAGCTTCTCGAAATCGATTTTTCCTGGGTTGCGGCTGGGCTATCTGGTTGGTTCCAAAGCGTTCATCCGCGAAGCCCGTGCCTTGCGGGCGTCAGTTTTGCGGCACCCGCCGGGGCTTATGCAACGCACCACGGCGTATTTCCTGCGCCTTGGGCATTACGACAGCCTGATCCGACGCGCCGCCCGCGAATTGACAGCACGACGGGAAGTGCTGGAAAGGGCCGTGGCCGCGCACGGGCTTGAGATCACCGGCAAAGGAGAGCATGGCGGGTCCTCGGTTTGGATGCGCGCGCCGGACGGGATAGACGCCGATATCCTGGCACACCGCCTGCAGGCCCGTGAAGTGCTGATCGAACCGGGACACGCGTTCTTTTTTGGGCCCGACATCCCCAGGAATTTCTATCGGCTGGGCTACAGCTCAATTGCGCCGGGCAGGATCGCCGAAGGCGTCGCAATCATTGCCGATGAAATCAAGGCGCTGTCCGGCGGCCTAAAGTGACGCACCTACCTGAAACTCTGGCGGGATGGCATTGTCACCGTCGATAAGCAGGTCAGCCATGACCTGGGCAATCTTTGGCGCCATGCCAAAGCCGATCTTGAAACCACCGTTGGCAATGAAATGGCCGGGCCGATCCGGCCAGTGGCCCAACATTGGGGCGCGGGACCTGGCCCGCGGGCGAACACCGGCCCAACGCTCGCGGATCGGTGCCACGGCGAGCGCGGGCAGCGCGGCACTGGCCCGCTGCAACAGAACATCACACTGTGCATCAACACTTGCGGGATCGGAAAAATCACGCTCGCTGGTAGAGCCAACGGCGGTTGTGCCGTCTACATGAGGCACAATGTGCAGACCGTCGATGAAAAGTTGCGGCTGGTTGCGGGCATCGTGGTCCAGCAGGACCGCCTGACCTTTGACCCCATTCCCGACACTTCTGGCATGGCTCCTGTTCATGTCCTGCAGGCCCTGCCATCCTGTGGCCCAAACGGTTTCTCCCCGCGGCGTGCCACCGGTTTGAACTGTCACACCTTTCGCCGACAAGGCTGCAACCAGCGCTGCGCAGGCAAGACGCGGATGTATGCGTGCAGTCAGGGTGTCCTTGATCAGACGACCGGTCGGAGAGGGTGGCGCCCAGCGGCCTGCATCCTGTTGATCCATGACCTGCCAGGTCACATGTCCAGGCCAGAGTTGGCGCGCTGTAAGCTCTCGGGCAAACGCAAGCTCAAGCGCGGCGTCATCAGCGATAGGTTGAAGACGCCCCATACGGGCGTAACCGGCTGAGCGGCCGCCGATCTCTTCTACCTCTTGCCAGAAGGCTTCAGCCTGCACCAGGCTGTCGAGTTGAAAGGCTTTCTTGGCGTTCCAGTTTTCCGGCACATGTGGGGCAAGTGCCCCGACAATACCGCCACTGGCACCAGCGCCCGGACCATACGGATCGATCACGTGGACCCGCGCGCCCCGCTGCACACAGGCCCAAGCGATAGACAGCCCAAAGATGCCCGCCCCACGAACGGTGATTTCCGCCATTGCCATTCCCATCGTTTCTTCGCACTGTCGCGGTGTTTTTCTAAGGCAAGATCACATGGCAGACCAGCAGGCAGAGCTTGAATGGCGCACAGGCGAAGTGCCTGTCTCCGCACAATTTGACGATCCCTATTACTCGCTTGAGGACGGATTGGCCGAGACCCGCCATGTATTCCTGTCTGGCAACGGTTTGCCTGATCGGTTTCAGGATGGATTTCACATTGCGGAACTCGGCTTTGGAACCGGACTGAACCTGCTGGCGGCGCTCCAGTCATGGCGGGCATCAGGTCAGGCCGGTGTCCTGCAGTTCACCAGCTTTGAAGCCTTTCCCCTTGCTCCGAAGGACATGCTCCGCGCGCATCACGGGTTCAAAACCCTGGCGCCACTGGCCCAGGAACTGGCGCCCTTTTGGGGCGCGCCCGGGGGCTTTGACCTCGCTGATCTGCGCTTTCGGCTGATCTTGGGCGATGCCCGGGACACCCTGCGCGCCTGGGATCAGACGGCCGATGCCTGGTTTCTGGATGGCTTCTCTCCGGCCAAGAACCCAGAACTCTGGGAACCCGACCTGCTGGCCGAGGTCGCATGTCATACCGCCCCCGGTGGCACTGTCGCAACCTACACTGCCGCCGGACACGTTCGCCGCGCCCTGAGTGCAAACGGCCTGCTGACCGAGCGGACAGCAGGCTTTGGCCGCAAGCGCCACATGACCATCGCGAGAAAGATCTGACATGGCGCGCAATGACGTCCGGATGGGCGTTTGGCTGATGGTCGCGACGACCCTGGTGTTTGCCCTGCAAGACGGCATTTCGCGGCATTTGGCATCGGCCTACAACGTGCCGCTTGTCGTCATGATCCGATACTGGTTTTTCGCCGCTTTCGTGATCGCGCTGTCGATGCGCGAGACAGGAGGACTGCGCCGTGTTTCAACAACCTCGCAGCCATGGCTGCAACTCTTCCGAGGCCTTTTGCTGACACTCGAAATAAATGTCATGGTGCTTGGCTTTGTCTATCTGGGCCTTGTGGAAAGCCATGCCGTATTTGCCAGCTATCCCTTGCTGATCGCGGCGCTGTCCGGCCCGATCCTTGGCGAGACGGTGGGCTGGCGTCGATGGGCCGCGATCGGGGTCGGCTTTCTAGGCGTGGTGATCATACTTGAGCCAGGCTGGGGCGTGTTTTCACCCCATGCCGTGATTCCCCTGTTTGCCGCGCTGATGTTTGCCCTCTACGGCCTTTTGACCCGATATGCGGCGCACCGTGACAGTGCTGCGACAAGCTTTTTCTGGACGGGCACCACTGGGGCTGTCTTCGCGACCTTGATCGGGATCTGGTTCTGGGAACCGATGACCGGAGCAGACTGGATCTGGATGGGGGGCTTGTGCATCAGCGGGGCCTTGGGTCATTGGTTGTTGATCAAGTGCTATGAAGTCGCCGAAGCAAGTGCCGTCCAGCCTTTTGCCTATTTGCAGCTGGTATTCGCCTCGTCCATCGGACTGGTGATTTTCGGTGAAACGCTGCGCGCCAATGTTCTGTTCGGAGGCGGGTTGATCGTTCTCGCAGGACTATTCACCCTCTGGCGCACGCGGCAGAAGGGTTGACCCCGCCAGCTCTTGGGAAAAGGGGACAGGATGCGGAGGCTGGCCCAGACGCGCGCGATACACGGGCAGGCTTTCGGTGACCCGCATCACATAGTTGCGGGTTTCACGGAACGGGATGAACTCGATCCAATCCACGACATCGATCGTGCCCGACCTTGGGTCACCCATAAGATCAATCCAGCGATCCGCCCGGCTTGGGCCAGCATTGTAGGCCGCTGACATCAAGATCGGATTGCCATCGTAGCGGGCTGCAAGCTCGGCCAGATAGCGTGCGCCGATGCGGGCATTATAGGGCCAGTCGCTGGTCAGACGATCCTTGGAGAAATCGATGTCCAGCCATCCCGCGACCTCTTTTGCGGTCCGCGGCATGACCTGCATCAACCCCTGCGCGCCCGCGCCACTGACAACCTTGGGGTCGAATTCGCTTTCTCTGCGCGCGATGGCCAGGACCATTTCGGTCGGCACCGGATGCGCGACACGCGACAAGGGGTGCAGGGCGAAATACGGCGCCATGACCTGATGCCCTTTCTGCGCAGCACGCTTTCCCAACATGACCTGAATATGCGGTTGGTTCACCTCGGCCAGCATCATCCCCATTTGCCCGATCTGAACACGGTCAAGCTTTTCCGAAAGATGTGTGAAAAATCGTTCGGCCAAGGACATCTCACCAGCCGCCATCAGCAGGACGGCAGCCTTGTAGGTAGACGAACGCGTAAAGGCTGCCTCGCGCCAGGGGGGGAACTTTTCCGCCCCCGACAGCCGCCAGTCAGGCGGCAACTTGGCCCGGTCAGCAGCCATCAACCCGTAAAAGGCAGTTTGATACCGCGCAGCATAGGCATAGCTCAGCGCAGCGGCGGCCTCATCGCCGGCGGCCTCATGCGCGCGTCCAAGCCAATATCCCGCGCGCGCCTTGGAAATCGGCGTCTCCACAGCCTGCTGAAATGCCTGGAAATGCGTGCGGGCCAAATGCGGCTTGTCAAGAAATCGCAAAGCAAGGTAACCCGACAGCCACTCAAGATCGGCATAGTCAGAGCCTTCCACAAGAAAATGCGAAGAGGCAATGTCATAAGCCTGCGCCGCATCCCCCTGCCGCATGCGATCCCGCGCCAACACCCGCCGGTCCCGCGCCCAGGCCCAGGGCTCGCCCAATGCATCTGCACTGACCGAACGTGCCAACAAAAGCTCAATTGCGCCTGCGGTGCGCTGCTTTTTCAAACGCCACTTGAACCGATCATGTGCCAGACCGGGATGGGATTGCAGGGCGTCGGGGACAGCTGCAATCAGGCCATCCACATTTGGTGTGGCATCGCGCAGCGCAAGTCGGGCCGCGGCAAGCTTTTGCTGAGTGTCATCGACCAAAGGCAGCATGGCCCGGGCATTTTTGTCCCAGCCTTTCCAAAGCATGGTGTCCAGACGCGCCACGTGGTGCGGACCGACAAGCCCGGCGTGGTCTTGCAAAAACGCCGCATGCTCTGCTGCGGCCAGCGGCAAGGTGCGCCACGCCAGCACAATCCCCGCCATCGCCAGACCGTCATCTCCGACAAAAGCCTGCGCACGCGCCAGCGACAAGGCCCCCGTCCCGGTGCGGGGTGTGCGCATGGCAAAGAAGTCACGGACCTCGGCGTGTGAGGCTTCGACGAAAGAGGCTTCGCTTTTTTCGCGTAGGTAGGGCAAACCCGGCCAGTCCGGATTGCGTGCGAGAAAGGCCTGCGTTTGCTGGTATGTGCCCCGTCCTGCACGCAGGTAATGCCATTCGATCAAATCCTGGGCGATACTGCCGTCCCCCCGCGCCGCGATCCGCGCCTCTGCCCAATTGCCCGCACGCATGGCATCCATCGCCCGCGACAGCGGCCGGTCTGCTGTCTGCGCCGAGGCTGAAACAGTCATCATCACCAGAAAGAATGTCAGAAGTCGCGCCATGAGCTTGCAATTTCCGAAACGAATAAGGATAGACACAGGTCAGAGGATACTTCAGCCCGGTGCCGCTTCAATTAACTTTCGCGACATCTGGCGGAATTCCACCAATGCGACGGTTTCAACCCAGCAAAAAAGGAGCTTGAGATGTTCAAAGGGTCAATGCCAGCCCTGGTCACGCCGTTCAAGGATGGCGCAGTGGATTTCGAGACGCTCAAACGGTTGGTTGAGTGGCAGATCGATCAGGGCAGCCACGGTCTGGTGCCAGTCGGCACCACGGGAGAAAGCCCGACACTCACCCATGACGAGCACGAAGCCGTCATTGAAACGGTTGTCACAACGGCTGCAGGCCGGGTCCCGGTGATTGCCGGCGCAGGTTCGAACAATACGGCAGAGGCGATCCGGTTCATGCAGTTCGCCCACAGGGTAGGCGCCGATGGCGTGCTTGTGGTCACACCCTACTATAACAAGCCCACGCAGGGCGGTATGATCGCCCACTTCACGGCGCTGCATGATTGCTGTGACTTGCCCATCGTGATTTACAACATCCCACCGCGGTCGGTGGTGGACATGACACCCGCGACGATGGGTGAACTGGCCAAACTGCCACGCATCGTGGGGGTCAAGGACGCCACAGCGGATCTGTCGCGTGTCAGCCAGCAGCGCCTCACCTGCGGACCGGATTTCCTGCAGTTGTCAGGCGAAGATCCCACGGCCCATGGCTTCAATGCGCAGGGCGGTGTCGGGTGCATTTCAGTGACGGCAAACGTGGCCCCAGCCCTGTGCGCCGAGGTTCAGACCGCCTGCGCTGCGGGGCAGTTCGACAGGGCACTGGCCGTCCAGGACAAATTGATGCCGCTTCACCAGGCAATCTTTACAGAGCCGGGTCTGTGCGGCGTCAAATACGCCATGAGCAAACTGGGCCTGTGCGAGGAAGAGGTACGTTTGCCTCTGGTGCCCCTGACCGAGGCAACCCGCGGCAAGGTCGACAGTGCCTTGCGGCATGCCGGACTGCTGAGTTAGGCTCACCCAAGTGCCCTCAGGACAGAGGGTGTGGGGACAGCCAGCTTACCGCTCAGTCATTCTATCGATCAGTCGGGCCAAAGGTCGGTCGGGCCAAAGGACTTTTGGCTGACCGGCTTTCATCGGCAAAGCCTGCAGACACGCCTTTGATCAGAGGCAAATCTGCATGTCCCAAGCCCTAACATGGCGCGCGTCACCAGCCCGGGGACGCGCGGCAGCCAAAGGGCGCAAACCGCGCTCAGCCGTCCTGAGGTTGGTCTTCGCTATCCAGACCAACCGGTTGTCCCACAACAACAAACGACAGGTTTTCCGGCTGCAGGAGTCGCGCCGCCACACGCTTGATGTCGTCCAGCGTCACCGCGTTCACGCTGTCATTGCGCGTCACGATGTACTCTGGCGACAAATCCTGCGTCTGCATGCCGACTAGAATGTTCGCAATTGGCCCATTGCCATCAAAGCGCAGAGGATAGGCGCCTGTCAGGTAAGTCTTGGCACGGGCCAGTTCATCGGCAGTCACGCCCTCCGTCGCAGCGCGCTCCCACTCGGTGCGTATGACCTCGATCGCTTCGGCAATCCGATCATTGGCCGAAGCGACACGCCCAAGGTAAAGCGCGGTGCTGTTCTTGGGCACCAGATAGGAATACACACCATAGGTCAGACCGCGCTTTTCACGCACTTCAGTCATCAAGCGTGCCTCAAAGCCGCCCCCACCAAGGATAACGTTCAACACATAGGCGGGAAAGAAATCCGGATCATCCCGGGCGATCCCGATATGGCCGAACTGGGCGACAGATTGCGGCGTGTCAAATGGCACCACTGTCACACCACCATCAAACACAGGGTCGATCCGATCCGGCAAGGGCGTAGTCGCCAAAGGCAGGTCCCCCAGCAACTCGTCCATCAGATCCGACAGGTCCTCTGCCGAGATATCGCCAGCTGCGCCAACATAGACACGATCGCGCACCAGCGCATTGCTGTGCGCGGTCACCAGATCGTCACGTGTGAGGCTGCTGACGCTGTCCTGCGTTCCCTCATACGCCGTGCCATAGGGGTGGCCCGCCAAAGCGATCTCTTTGAAACGACGCGCAACGATTTCGTCCGGATCGGTCAGATCGGACCGCAGCCCCGAGATAACCTGTGCGCGGACCCGCGCAATCGAGGCCTCATCAAACGCAGGTTCAATCAGGCTCTTGCGCAACAAGTCGACCGCCTGATCGCGGTTCTCGGTCAGGAACTTTGCAGAGACAGAAACATAGTCATCAGAAACATCATAGCTGAACTGCGCAGCAAGAGCTTCGACTTCGCGCGCAAAACCCCGCGCATCCAGATCTGCCGCTCCCTCTTCCAAAAGACCCGTCATAAGATAGGTCGCGCCGCGCTTGCCGGGCAAGTCAAGCGAGGCTCCACCCTCGAACATGATCTCGATCGACACAAAGGGAATCGACGGTTCCTGCACCAACCACGCCGAGATGCCGCCCGGGCTTTGGACTTGTTGGATCTTGATTTCGGCCCAGGCCGGCACCGCCATGACCGCAGCGATCAACGTACCCCAAATCAGTTTCATAGCGTGCCCTCCTGTTCTGCGCCCATCAGCCAGCCAGTGACCGATTTCTTCCGATCAAAGATCTCTTTGGCCGCTGCGATGATATCCGCCTCGGTTACGGCTTGCAGAATGTCGGGCCATGCCTGGACATCTGCAACCGTCAAACCAGAGGCAAGTGCGCCGCCATAACGACGCGCCAAACGATCAACGTTATCGCGGGCATAGATTTGCTGAGCACGCATTTGAAATTTGATACGATCCAACTGCGCAGCATCAACGCCCTCTGTGATGAACTCTGCCACAGCCTTGTCGAGTGCCTCTTCCGCCTCTTGCAGACTGACCCCATCGGCTGGCACGGCAACAAGGCCGAACCCCGTATCATCCAGCGAGGTGCCGCTGTAAAACGCACTGGTGTAGACAACGGTCTGAGTTTCAAACTGCAACTTTCGGTTCAGGACCGAGGTCTGCCCACCCCCCAGAACCTCGGCCAGCATGACCAAGGCAGCTGCCTTTTCCTGGGCGCCCGGATCTCTTTCCGGCGCGAGATAGGTACGGATGATGTAGGGCTGCGCCACACGCGGGTCATTCATGACCATGCGGCGCTCAGAAAGCTGGGGGGGCTCTTGGGGTCGTTGACGCGGCACAATGGTGGGATCAGCCGGGATCGGCCCGTAGTACGTCTGGGCAAGGCGCTTTACATCTGCCGGATCCACATCCCCCGCAACAACCAGAATGGCGTTATTGGGAGCATAGTTGTCGGCGTAAAAATCCAGCGCATCCTGCAAATCAAGGCTTTCAATCTCATGGCGCCAGCCGATGATGGGAACGCCATAGCGGTGGTTCATGTACAAAGCGGCGCGGCGTTGTTCGTTGAACAGCGCTCCTGGATCATTCTCAACACGTTGGTTGCGTTCTTCCAGGATGACTTCGCGTTCCGTGCGCACCTCGTCCTGGGTCAAGGTAAGATTGACCATCCGATCGGCTTCCATCTGCATCATGAGTTCAAGCCGGTCTGCCGCCACACGCTGGAAATAGCCTGTGTAATCAAAACTGGTAAAGGCGTTGTCAGTCCCGCCATTGGCCGCAACGATCTGGGAAAACTCACCCGGGGCGATCGTATCCGTGCCCTTGAACATCAGGTGCTCCAGAAAATGCGCGATGCCGGATACACCGGCCGGCTCATCAGCGGATCCCGCCCGGTACCAGACCATATGCACCACGGCAGGGGCACGATGGTCTTCGATCACCACTGCCTCCATCCCGTTGTCCAAGGTAAAGGTGGTGACCTGCTCGCTGGCGGTCTCTGCCGCAAGGACAGGGGCCGCACAGACCATGACAGCAACAAGCATAAGCGCCCGATGAAGCATTTGGATCCTCCCGTTGGTTCATGTCAAACCTACGGCTGTCCCGCCCGAGTTCAAGCGCAGCTTACGTGTTTGTGACTGTTCATCGCCCCTGTTTTGGCGGAGCGGCAGGCGTCCGCACGCCCAGCAGGCGGAACCGGCGCAATTCCGCGTAACCGTCAAGCACCTCCCGTCGGTACGCGTTCGTATATTCGTCTTCAGGAATCAATTTCCACGTGAACAAGGACTTGCGGCGACGAAAATCCTCGTCTGCCTCGGCAAGGCTTTCGCGAATATCACTGGTGACGCCGAAACGTGATGTCCTGTTTATCAGTGCCGTATCAGACGCGGGAATGCCCGTGGCCGTCAAGCGTGCGGGATTGCCTCCCAACGCTGCCACGACATCTGCCTTCGGAGTGGGGTCGGTACGGCTGCGCCCGCCCTTTATCGGTTCAGGCAGGGTCGTATAATCCTGCGGCTCTTCCAAAGGTTTAAGCGGCACAATCGAAAATTCCTCGGGCGAGGTGCCAACGCTGGTCAGGCGATGCAGCGTCCGTTTGTTCTCTGTCGCACTGCAAGCCCCAAGCGCTGCAGTCAACCCCATCAAAAATGCCAAGCGCGACAGGTTCATCGCCACCCTCCAACCGTCTGTGCCTTATGACTTAGCGGATCACGACGCCAAGGTCACGCAGGCTTTTTTCCATCGGCGAAAACCACCAACCCTACAGCACCGACAAAAATCGCAATGTCGGCCAGGTTGAAAGCGAAAGGATTGGTCAGCCCACAACAGGACATGTTGATGAAATCCGCGACAGCGCCATAGACCACGCGGTCAATCACATTGCCAAAAGCGCCGCCGATCAAGATCCCGGCACTGATCATCCCCAGGCGTCCTGGACGGTCACGCCAAATCCACCACAGCACAAAAACGACGATTGCCAGGGCCAGTGCGATCAAAGTCCATCTCGTGCCATTGTCGTCGCCGGCGAACAAACCGAAATTGATGCCCCGGTTCCAGGCCATGCGCAGGTTCAGAAACGGCGGCAGAACATCAATTGCAAAGACCGTTTTCAGGTCGAGAACCTGAATGACCCACCATTTGATCGCCTGATCCAGAACAAGAACCACCGTTGTGGCCCAAAGCAAATACCGCATATTTCCCCCACATTTCCCTTCCAGACACCCTGTATCGAGTGGCGAGACGGGATAAAAGCCCTCTCCACGCCCCATGGCCTGCCCTGCACAGGCACCAGCGCAGGGCCCCGGTCTTAGTGCCGGAAGTGACGCATGCCGGTAAAGACCATGGCCAGCCCCGCCTCATCTGCAGCCGCGATGACCTCATCATCCCGCATGGATCCACCTGGCTGTATCACGCATGTCGCGCCCGCAGCCGCTGCCTCTAGCAAACCATCTGGGAACGGAAAGAATGCATCGGACGCCACAGCGCTTCCTTGGGTCAACGGCGCAGGCAGGCCAAGAACATCGGCCATACGCTCAGCCTTCTTGGCGGCGATCAAGGCACTGTCAACGCGGCTCATCTGGCCAGCACCGACGCCCACCGTCGCACCATCTCTGACGTACACAATTGCATTCGACTTCACGTGCTTGGCCACTTTCCAGGCGAACAAGAGGTCGGCCATTTGGGCCTCAGACGGGGCCACCTTGGTGACAATCTTCAGATCCTCAAGCCCGACAAATCCGACATCCTTGGTCTGCATAAGGAAACCGCCGGCCACCTGCCGCAGCGTCTGGCCTCCGGCACGAACATCCGGCAAACCACCGGTGGTCAGAAGGCGAAGGTTTTTTTTGGCTGCAAAGACCTCTTTGGCTTCTTCCGTTGCATCAGGCGCAATCACCACTTCGGTAAAGATCCCCGACATTTCGCGCGCGGTCGCGCCATCCAGCGTTCCGTTCAGCGCCACAATACCCCCAAAGGCCGAGGTGCGGTCACAATCAAATGCGGCCTTGTAGGCCTCAAGCAAGGTTGCGCCTCGGGCGACACCGCAGGGGTTGGCGTGCTTGATGATCGCACAGGCCGGGCCATCGGCGGGGTCGAACTCGGCCACAAGCTCAAAGGCGGCATCGGTGTCGTTGATGTTGTTGTAGCTCAGTTCCTTGCCCTGATGCTGAGTTGCGGTTGCAACGCCGGGACGGTCCGTGCCATCGGTGTAAAACGAAGCCGCCTGATGCGGGTTCTCGCCATAGCGCAGGGTTTGCGCCAGCGTTCCCGCGACAGCGCGACGGCGCGGCGCCGGATTGCCCAGCGCCTGAGCCATCCAGGAACTGACGGCGGCGTCATAGGCGCCAGTCCTCGCGTAGGCGATCTGCGCCTGCTGCTGACGGAAGGCATAGCTTGTCTGGCCCTCGTTGGCATCGAGTTCCACAAGCAGGGACCCATAGTCTTCGACATCGACGATGGTGGTGACAAATCCGTGGTTCTTGGCCGCGGCGCGAATCATGGCAGGACCACCGATATCGATATTTTCGATGCAGGTGTCATAGTCGGCGCCTTTGGCAACAGTGGCTTCGAACGGGTAGAGATTCACAATCAAGAGGTCGATACCGCCGATCCCATGGGTCTCCATGGCGGCCAGATGAGCCGTATTGTCACGCAGCGCCAGCAAGCCCCCGTGAACCATCGGATGCAGGGTCTTGACCCGGCCATCCATCATTTCAGGGAACCCGGTCACATCGGCCACGTCCGTGACCGCAATCCCGGCATCACGCAGCGCGGCGGCGGAACCGCCGGTTGACAGGATCTCGACATTGCGGTCCCTCAGGGCCCGGGCCAGATCAATCAGGCCTGTCTTGTCGGAAACGGAAATCAGCGCGCGGCGCACGGGGAAAAGGTCGGTCATATTTGGCAGGTCCAACGAGGCTATGTGTGTCAGTACGGCAGCGGCAATTCATCACGAGCCAGGTCACGCACCGCCAATGCGGTGTCCTGCGCCTTGGCCAACGACCATCGCACGCGGCTCGCATACTCCATCGCGCGCCCAGTTAAAACGATCTGTTTCGTCGCGCGGGGCTGCAAACGACCTTTTTCGAGGTAAACAGAGGGTTCCAGCGTCATTTCCTGCTTTCCGTCGTGTCGAAACACCCAAATTTCACCGCTGCGCAATGCCATCGACACAGCACTGCCGCCCATGTCGATCTCGGCGTCGACCTCGGGGTGGAGATGAAAGCGGATGGCAAACGTCAGACCGTGAAGCTTGACTGCATTCATGCGTTGATCGAACAACAGCCTGTGGTCGGGTTCCATCGCAATCAGCATGTCTTCGCCGACCATGCCGCGGCCATCAAACGTCAATTCAAGAATGCGGGCATGGGTCAGCCCATGGGTGGATACATAACCGTCGTGCCCGCCTTCGAACCGAAACCCGTCCTCGGCATGTGTGATCTGCACGGGCACATGGTCGGGCGTGTCCTCAAGCATCTCGCGTTTGGCAGCACCAACCAGGCCGGGTTTGCCAAGCCGTGCGCTGGAAAAACCTTCCAGTGACAGCGCGGAATGCGATGGTGTTGCGCGGCCGGCCCGACGCCAGGCCTCGCCAAAGACGGCGCCGGATCCGCAGTTCACCAAAAGCGGGCGGCGCCCCGAGGTCAACTCGAAGGCCAATGTTGACGCATGCGCATTGAACGAGGCCCTGCCCTGAGGTGGTTTTGCCGCGTCGATGACAATGCTTGTACGGCCTGCAGACAGACGGGCGAACCCCATCGCAAGGCCATCCGGCTGACGCACCTTGATGTCCGTTGCCGCCAAAGCCTGATCCAACCGCCCTTCCAGCCCACGCCCGCCCCCATGGAACCGCGCCAGACCACCATCGGCATGACGCAGGGTGCGCAGTGTGGGCGCAATGCGTTCAATAGCTGCCAAATGCGCCTCAGAGGGTGGTCTGCGGCTTTCCTGCAGGGCCGAGGCCGCCCAGGTCAGCAGGGTAAAGACTTCGAGAAGCTCCTCAGGGTTGCGGGTTGGGATCCCCCCCTGGTCGTCCACAAGCGACCGACAGGCCTGTGATAGCCCCTTTGATGCCGGGTCGATGAAATGCTCCATTCCTTGCAGCGACAGCCCTGCATATAGCAACCCGGTCACCGCTTCGAAACGGGGCAAACCGGGTGCCGTGTACGGCCACCGTTTCCCAAGGAAAATCGCCTGTTGTGCCAATGAGCGGTAAAACGCGTCCGAGACGTCTTTGTCCTGCCCCCGCAGGACAAAA
The DNA here is from genome assembly GCA_022448925.1 of Paracoccaceae bacterium. Taxonomy (GTDB): domain Bacteria; phylum Pseudomonadota; class Alphaproteobacteria; order Rhodobacterales; family Rhodobacteraceae; genus JAKVCP01. Next base: position 7,316 of record JAKVCP010000011.1, on the reverse strand, counting down.
AGCGCGTGATGGATCCAGCGGATCATCCGCCGCCCTGTCAACTCAGGCGTCCATCCTGCCCCGCGTCCGCGGCCATAGCGGTCAACCCAGCCCCAAAGCCAGCTTTGCGCGACCTGACGTGCACCGGAATCACCGACGGCGGCAAGATCGTCGAGCCAGATGAACCCGTGCAATTCTTCTTCATATGCTGCATCTGGCAGATCAAGGTCCCAGATCATAGCGCCCGGCGCTTCGATCAGGTGCCCCGCAAACAACAGGTTCCCGGCAGTCAGCTGCCGCCCTTTGGCAAAGGCGCCGACGGTGCGTGGTTCTGGCTGCGAAACGAATCCCGTCGCAGGCCGCGCGCGACCGCTGGCCCGTGCATGCACACGGTGCATCATGCGCGTCCACCGCGATGAAAGGCTGCCGGGGTTCGTCATGTACTCTGCCTCATGCGCGCTGTTCGGGCGCGTCTTGGAAGAAGACAATAGCCTTCTGCACCTGCAAAGTCATCTTGGAAAATCGATCCCGGCCACTCAAGCGGGTTTTTGCAGAACAGCCATGTAGAAGCCATCCATCCCACCCAGATCTGTCCAATAGTCGGGCCGCAGGCGAATGCCCCCCTCGGCGGTGCGCCAGTCCGGTGCGATACCCTGAGCCTGGGCCGGGGCGACCAAAAGACCAGGATGCCGCAAGAGCGCATCGTCGATCTGGCATTCGCCTTCATCAGGCAGCAACGAACAGGTGCAAAAGACCAGCCGCCCGCCGGGCCGCAGCAAGGTCAATGCATGATCAAGCATGGCAGCCTGCAATGCGATTAGATCACCGATCGCCTCACCGCGGCGTGCATGCGGCAAATCAGGGTGCCGGCGAATGGTGCCAGTGGCAGAACAGGGGGCGTCCAGCAGAATGGCGTCATATGGCCCATCAGCATGGTCGAACGCATCCCCCTGTATCACCCGAGCGGTCAACTGTGCCCGGTTCAGGTTGTCCTCTACACGTGTCAAACGACTGGCAGACAGATCAAGTGCAGTCACCTTGGCCCCGGTTGCCGCAAGCTGCATCGTCTTGCCGCCCGGAGCGGCACACATATCGAGAACCGTCTCACCGGGGCGGGCATTCAACAGCCGCGCGGGCAGTGCTGCGGCGGCATCCTGGACCCACCAGTCGCCACTGTCATAACCCGGCAAGGCCGAGATCTGGGCCGGCCCGGCCAAACGCACCGAACCGGTCGGCAACAGCGTGCCGCCAAGCGCTTTGGCGATAGCCTCGGCATCGGTCTTTGCCGTCAGATCCACCGGAGCTCCACGGAACTGAGCCGCCTCCATGGCGGTGACGGCCTCGCGGCCCCAGGCCTCTATCAAAGGCGCGCGCAGCCAGACCGGAAGGCGTGGAACACGCAGGATCGGCCACTCTGTCGGGCCTTTGTCGGCGACATTGCGCAAGACGGCGTTGACCAGCCCCTTCATGGGTCGGGTCCGCATGCCGCGGGCAACAATGTCAACACAGTCGTTCACCACACCATGCGCCGCCCCCCCGGTTGACAGTTCAACTGCCCCCAACCGCAGGGTATTCATCACTTTGGACGGAGGTGGCTTTTTCAGAAATGGCTTCAGTATTCGATCCGCCCGTTCAAGCCCCCGCAGTGTATCCAGCGCCAGTCGCTGTGCCGCCGCACGGATTTCCGGCGGCAGGCTGGTCCAGCGGTCGCCGGTCATTGCCTCGCTCAGAAGCCGGTCATGACCCAGCACCTGCTCCAACAATTCGACGGCGGCCTGACGGGCGGTAATCTTGGTATTCGGCATCAAAGCTCTCCGATGCGGCGCCGAGATCCCTTGCCCCGCCGCGCGACGGGCGTATATCAGGGTGGCAGTCGCAAGGAAACATGCCGATGGACGATATCCCACAGGATCTTCCCCCCGCCGCACAGCGCGCCTTGGCAGAGGCCGCAGAGCGCCGCAAAAAGGCCGAAGCCGAGGCCAAGGCACTGCCCACTGAATTGGGCGGGCGCGATGGACCTGAACCAGTGCGCTATGGTGACTGGGAGAAGAAGGGGCTCGCGGTCGATTTTTGACGGCAGAGCAGATCAAGGACTGCGAGCGACATTGCCAGCAATGATAGGTGAGCCCCCCAGTGCCGGGCCGCAGAGCGGCGATCCTATGGCTGGTCAATGACCTCTAGTTTGGCCAAATCCGACAAATCTGCGTCCAGCGCGCTGAAGTCCACACCCACGACGCGCGCGCAGCAATCGAAGCGGTCTACCGCAACCTGAAATCTGCGTAGTCGCCTGTGCCTTTGTCCGAGTGGAATCGCACCCGTTTGCCGTCGAAACTGACCACCTGACAATTGTACCCAAGGTCTTCGCTACCCCACACGAGATCCCGGCAGAAGTACCCCTGCTCCCAGCCCCAACCGCCGCTGACCCGAAGTGCCATGCCGGTGCCATCAATGCGCCCGTCCGACCGCACCTCAAGCTTGACCAGCGGACGGGACAGGGTGCGGCCATCGACCAACTGAATGAACTGGGTTTTGTCCGTCACACGTTCGAAGTCTGCCGCGGCGGGTCCCGCTACTGTCGCACCGCAGGCGATCAAAAAGGCAACCAATCGCATAAGTCTCACTCCAATTTACCCGTTTACGTGCAACAGGTGGCATTGGATCAGTCAGTCAGACCCAGGACATCCAACATGTCATATTCGCCCGGCGCCTTGTCTTGTCCCCACAGTGCCGCCTTCAACGCGCCACGTGCAAAGACCTTGCGATCGCTGGCAATGTGACGCAGCACGATCCGCTCTCCGGCGGCGGCAAAAAGGACATCATGTTCGCCGACGATGTCGCCTCCGCGAATCGCCGAAAAGCCGATATCCCCCCGCGTCCGGGCGCCCGTGATGCCATCACGGCCCCGCTCTGACACATCCGCCAGAGCCACACCGCGCCCCTGCGCAGCAGCTTCACCCAGCATCAAAGCCGTTCCAGAGGGTGCATCAACCTTGTGGTGGTGGTGGCTTTCAATGATTTCGATGTCGTAATCAGCATCCAGCGCTTGGGCGACCTTGCGGGTCAGAACCGTCAGCAGGTTGACGCCAAGGCTCATGTTTCCGGCGCGGACAATCACCGCATGACGCGCTGCGTGACCCAACATGGCGATGTCATCGTCGGTTAAACCAGTGGTCCCGATCACGTGAACCGCACGTGCCTGCGCCGCCAGCGCCGCAAAAGCCACCGTCGCCGCGGGCGCGGAAAAATCGATCACCGCCTGCGCCCGTGCAAAGGCTTCAAGCGGATCATCCTCAACCACAACGCCCAGTGCGCTGCCGCCCATTGCCTGGCCCACATCCCGTCCGATCCAGTCATGGCCGGGCCGCTCTAAGGCGCCCACCAGCTTCAACCGCTCACTTGCCATCACTTCCCGGACCAGCATCTGGCCCATGCGCCCCGACACACCTGTCACCACCACGCCCGGCAATTCCGTCATTTGACCCGTCCTTTTGTCGCTTTTCGGCCTCTTTACCTGTCCACAGCGACTTGGCAAAGCCCGTGCAAGCGCCTAATTGGAAGAAATGGCAAAGAACAAATTCACGGATGATGGCGGACCCAGCCAGCGGCAGCTTCGGGTTGGTGAACTGATCCGACGTACGCTTTCGGATGTGCTGAACCGCGGTGACATCCACGATCCCGATCTGAACCGTCTTTCAATCACGGTCGGCGAGGTGCGGACCTCGCCTGACCTCAAGATCGCGACGGCATATGTGCTGCCACTGGGTGGCAAGGGGCAAGATGACGTCATCGCGCTGCTGGCGCGCAACAAGGGCGAACTGCGGCGTGCGATATCCAAGAAACTGACTCTCAAGTTCTCACCTGATCTGCGGTTCCGCATTGACGAAACCTTTGACCAGATGGATGAAACTCGAAGGCTATTTTCCCAGGCCGATGTTCAACGCGATCTCAAAGATTAAGGCCGCTCTAATCCTGCTCATGCTGGGTCTTTGGACGCCGGTTTGGGCACTGGAATGCCATGACGATCGCTACTTGGGAAATTCCTATACCGTTTGCTCTGCCGACCTGACACGCGACGATCTGCGGCTTTTTCTGTACGATGAAGACGGGAAACCGTTCGGCTCGTTCAGCGCCGTCAACCAATCGCTGTCAGATCAGGGCCTGAAGCTCAGCTTTGCGACCAACGGCGGCATGTATCACGATGACCGGCGACCGGTTGGCCATTACATCGAGCGCGGCCGCCAGATCATGCGCGTGGTGCCCAACAGTGGCCCCGGCAACTTTGGACTGCTGCCAAACGGGATCCTGTGTATCGGACTGAACTGGGTTCGCGTGATCGAGACGCTGCGCTACCAGCGCGAATCCCCAAATTGCGCCTATGCCAGCCAATCCGGCCCAATGCTGGTGATAGACGGTTCGTTGCACCCGAAGTTCCGCGCCGAGAGCACCTCGCGGTTTATTCGAAATGGTGTTGGCGCCAGCGCTGATCACGCCACGGCAGTCTTCGTGATCTCGAACAATTCCGTAACCTTTCACGAATTCGCCAGCTATTTCCGAGATGTACTGGGGCTGGAGCAGGCGCTCTATATCGATGGCAACGTGTCCCGGCTGTATGCGCCGTCGCTGGGCCGCGCCGACAGCGGGCGGCGGATGGGACCGATTGTCGGCACAGTTACACCGGTGCAGAATTGACAAACCTTGTCTCGGCGCGCTAACCGGCGCGCTCTTTCAAACGGGGACGCGCATGGGACGCAAACGCAAGGGACGCAACATTTCGGGCTGGTTGCTGGTCGACAAACCCGCAGGCATGACTTCGACAGCCGTGGTCAACAAGGTGCGCTGGGCGCTGTCTGCCCGAAAGGCGGGCCACGCGGGCACGTTGGACCCCGAAGCCACAGGTGTTTTGGCCGTAGCCCTTGGCGAGGCGACAAAGACGGTTCCTTATATCACCGATGCCCTGAAGGCCTATCGCTTCACGGTGCGGCTGGGACAGGCAACCAACACGGACGACGCCGAAGGCGAGGTCATCGCGAACAGCCCTTTGCGCCCTTCAGATGAGGCGATCAAGGACGCGCTGGGCGGGTTTGTCGGCGACATCGAACAAGTGCCTCCGCAATTTTCAGCCGTGAAAATCGACGGTGAGCGCGCCTACAAACGCGCCCGCGATGGCGAAGAGATGGACCTTGCTGCCCGCCCTCTTTGGGTCGAAGAACTGCTGCTGACCGATCGCCCGGACGCGGATCATGTCGAGCTAGAAATGACCTGCGGAAAAGGGGGCTATGTCCGTTCGATCGCCCGCGATCTGGGCAGAGCCCTGGGCTGCCACGGACACGTGCTGACCCTGCGCCGGATTTGGTCAGGGCCGTTCCGGGCCGAGGATGGCCTGTCGATCGACAAAATCGACGAGATGGCCAAGACAGAGGCGCTGGATGCCCACATCCAACCACTCGAGGTTGGTCTGTCCGACCTGCCGCGCGCCGTCTGCACGCCCGAGGCCGCAGTACGCCTGCGCAATGGCAACCCCGGAATGGTGATGGCCACAGGTATCGACTACGGAGAGGAATGCTGGGCCGCTCTGGAAGGTCAGGCCGTGGCCGTGGGGCGTTTCAAGGCGGGCGAACTGCATCCAAACCGCGTTTTCGTTGCTGTCGAATGATCCTACGGCGGCATCAAGGCGCCCAGGGCGCCTCTGAGGCGCTGTATTCTGACTGCGAAACCTATCGCTACGCGCTGACCCGGATCTGGGCCAGGGATGTGGCGCCGGTGTTGTTTGTCATGCTCAACCCCTCGACCGCGACCGAACTGCGCAATGACCCGACGATCGAACGCTGTGAACGTCGGGCGCGCGACATGCAAGCCGGCGGCGTCGTGGTGGGCAACCTGTTTGCCTATCGGGCCACGCGGCCCGCGGACCTGCGCACCGCAACCGATCCGATTGGCCCAGAGAATGACACCGTCCTGTCGCAACTCGGTGCCGAGGCCCGGACCTGTATCGCCGCATGGGGCGTCCATGGCGCGCTTTTGAACCGAAACCGACAGATCCTTGGCGTTTTGCCGCGCCGCTTGTTCTGTCTGGGCGTGACAAAAGCCGGTCATCCGCGACATCCGCTCTATGTCCCCTACAGCACCAGCCCAATGGAATGGAGCCCACCGGATGAATGACGACACCCCGCCTGATTTGGCTGACAACACCGCGCGTCTTGCGGATGCTATCGAAGGCTTTGCCCAACATCGCTTTGTGCGCATCTACGAATCGCCCCTGCGCATGGTCGGGTTCCAGTTCCTGCGCGGTCTAGCGTTCGGTTTGGGCACCGTAATCGGCGCCTCAGCGCTGGTTTCACTGGTCATCCTGTTCCTGAGCCAGTTTGAATTTGTCCCGGTCATTGGTCACTGGGCGACCGAAATCATTCAGGAAATTGAAGCCGGCCTGCCCTAGAACGTTAACCGTTTGACGAGGTTCCCGTTGCGTTCTCATATTCGGGCCGACATAATACCAATCGGCGGCACGGAGGTAGGTATGTTTTGGCTGGCGGGATTGCTGGGTGTTATGGTGGTCGGATCAATGGCGGCGGTCATTCCCTCAGACGCTGCGGATGACGCCGAAGACATATCCTCCGACAGCGACAGCGAGCAGATCACACCCAACAGCACCGCCTTGCTGGAAGCTGCAGCAGACAGCCTTGGTGGCGACCCCTTGGATAGAGCAGGCGCCCCGTCCGGTTTTGTGGATGACACCGGGATCAGCGCCTTTCCAGGCGACGCGGAAGACAACAGTATCGTCGGGACCGAGGCAACGGACCTGATGAACGGGCAGGCAGGCAATGACACCTTAAGCGGACTTGGCGGTGACGACGAAATGTTTGGCGGCGATGATGGGGATCGTCTGTCGGGAGGTGATGAGAATGACACATTGCACGGCGAAGGCGGCGATGATCTTCTGATCGGGGATGCGGGGCGTGACGATCTGTTCGGTCATGACGGGAACGACACGATTGATGGCGGCGCGGGCGATGACGAACTACACGGTGGGCTTGGGCGTGACATGTTGCATGGCGCTGAGGGCAACGACGCGCTTCATGGGCGCGAAGGCAACGACAGTCTGAATGGCGGCGTCGGGCAGGATACGCTGTTTGCGGGCGATGGCGATGACGTACTCATTGGCTTTGGTGGTGGCGACTTTGGTGATGGCGATCTGGATTTTCTGAATGCCAACGACGGCAATGATACCTTGATGGTCGGAGCGCGCGATGTGGCGACCGGCGGCGATGGCGAGGATACCTTTGTTCTGGGGCCACTGGATTCCTCTGCCGGCCCGAGCACCTTGATGGATTTCGACAGCG
>JAKVCP010000109.1 GCA_022448925.1 Paracoccaceae bacterium | reverse complement strand
ATGGGTGATCGTGATGACGGTTGGCGGGCGGGCTGTGCAGCTGGATCCCGCCCGTGATACGCTGGTCAACGTCAATGCGCTTGGCGAACCGATCTTTTCGGCGCGGTTCATGGGCGGGCGCGAGTTTGAGATCCTGATGCAGGGCCGTGCGGCAGAGTGCGAGGACGCGGCTCTGCAAGAGGTCGCAGCGCATGGTCCCTTTTTGATGCCTGCGCAGGTGCGCGAAAGCGGGCCCTTTCAAGGATGGGAGCCCCAGTGGATCGGTGAAGAGCCGCCATTGGGCAGTTCAGGCAGAACGGCAGCTGTCAGCTTTTACCTGGCGATGATGACGGCAGAGTGTCTTGCGTTAACCGGCCATACCGGCGTTATCCTGGTCGAGGGACCGCTGAGCACCAATTCAGCCTATTGCCGAATGTTGGCCGCCGCGACCGATTGCCGGGTTCGAGCGCATCAAAGCGCCACCGGAACAAGTGTTGGCGCGGCGTTGCTGGTGGTTGGTCAGGCGGATGCAGTGCAGCCAGAGCAGGTGGCCCATGACGTTTGTCCCAAGGACCAAGGGCCCTTTGTTCGCTTTGTCACCACATGGCGACAGGAGTTGGCGCAACGTCAGGCGGGCCCTGGGAACTGAGGTCCCAATGGGCATTGGTCCGGCGCCAGCCAGTGCTGCCGCCGATCTTTCTTTGGCCCCCCGCCATAATCCGGTCAGAGGCACTGCGTTGGGCCAGGCCGTTCAGGGCACGCATTCGAAGAGCCTACCACCCGGCAAAGCGCTCCCATCTTGGCAAAGGGGCTGTGTGGTCCGGGGTCAGCACGCGGTAGTGGTCAAATTGGGCGGCCGTTGCACAGGCGTGATTTGGCAGTATGCGCAGTTGCGTACCCACTGGCAGATCTGGCAGAGGGGAATGGCTGCCCGGGCGCTGCGAAATGATCCCATGTTCCTGATTTGCTTTTATCACAATCAGGTCCTGCAGTGGCGTTCCCTCGGGGTCGCAGACCAATCCATAGCCCTGATCCACTGTTTGCGTTGCGGTGCCGCGGTCTCGTGACAGGGCCATCCAGCCTGCATCGGTGATGATCCAGCCCTTGTCGCGTTGATGGCCAATCACGGTTGTCAGAACGGACAGCGCGATATCGTCAACCTCACAGACACCGATCCCGGCCTGAAACAGATCAAAAAAGGTATAGACACCTGCCCGCACCTCGGTGATCCCGTCCAGACACTGGATCGCATGGGCCGTTGGCGAAGAGCCGATGCTCACAACAGGGCAGGGCAGGCCAGCTGCCCCAAGGCTCTGGGCTGCCTGAACCGCGGCCTGGCGTTCCTGTTCTGCAAGCTGCGCATGGGCGGCGCGGCCCACCACGTCATAGCTGGCACCGGCGTGGGTCAGGACACCGCGCAAATCGGCCTGGCTGTCGTGCAGCATACGGGCAATGGCGATCAAAGCGGGATCCTGCGGTCGTATACCGCTTCTATGGCCATCACAGTCCAGCTCGATCAGGGCCGGGATACACTGGCCCGTCCGCGCCGAGACCTCGGCGACGGCCTGTGCCTGGACCATGTTGTCGACAATCACGCTACAATCACACCCACCGGTCCGAAGCCGGGCCACGCGCTCCAGCTTTTGTGGTGTGATGCCCACGGCATAAAGAATGTCCCGCACACCATGGGCGGCCAATACCTCGGCTTCGGTCAGAGTAGAGACGGTCGCCGGCCCGGCCCCATCAGCCAAGACGCGTTTTGCGACCTCTATGGATTTGGCTGTTTTCAGATGCGGACGCAGTCCCCCGTTGAGCGAGGCGATGTGGCTGGACAGACGCGAAATGTTGCGCATCATCCGGGTCTCGTCGAGGATCAGCGCGGGGGTTTCAATCTTTGCAAGACGAGCGTTTGTCCGTGATGTCACTGTTTTGGCCTTCTCAGATGGCGGTCGTTGCGGGCGGTGATATCGCTTTGGCTCGGAAAGATGCAATCCACGACGCCTTGGACTGGCGGCGTTGAATGCGATTGTGACTTTGCCGCTCAAGGGAAAACGGGTTTAATCGCCCAAAGCCATGTTTCAGTTTGGATCGTATATATGGACGTTACCGATATCGTTGATCTTGACCGTCACCCATTGGGTGATACGCAGTTTCGCGCCCGCTCGCAGGCCACCTTGGATACCGAGGGCGTCGTGGTTCTTGAATCCCTCATCCGCCCCCGGGCATTGTCGGCCATGCAGACCGAGGCGCAGTCAGGGCAGGATCAGGCGTATTTTTGCAAACAAAGCCACTCTGTCTATCTGACGCCCCCGGACCCAATGCACGCACCGACGCATCCGGCAAATCGCCAAGTCTCGTCGTCAAAAGGCTGTATCTGTGATGACGTCATAGCGGCGCAGTCGCCGTTACGCATCCTTTATGATGCACCACTGTTTCGTGACTTTGTTAAAGCCACCACCAAAGAGGGTGAGTTGCATCCCTATGCGGACCCGCTGTCTTCAATCAACATTCACTATGCAAAACGCGGACAAGAGCTTGGCTGGCATTTTGACAATTCGTCATTTGCCATCACTTTGCTGATCCAAAAACCCACTGCGGGCGGCACCTTTGAATACGTCAAGGATTTGCGCGATGCCGATGCGGGCGACATGAATTATGACGGGGTTCGGGCCGTCTTGGAAGGGAAACGGACACCTGAGGTGCTGTCAATGGATCCGGGCACACTGGTGCTGTTTCGTGGGCGCAACTCGCTTCACCGGGTGTCGCCCAATGCCAGTGACCGAACGCGTATGCTGGCTGTTCTTGCCTATAACTCGAAACCGGGGGTCATGCTTTCGGAACATGCGCGCATGACGTTTTATGGCCGCCTGGCATAGGAAAAGGGGTCGGCAAATGTTGACCAAGTATCAGACAGAGTTGTTTCGCACCAAGGGTGCTGTCTTGTTGAAGGGCGCGTTTGTCGACTTTGTGGATGGGGCGCGCGTCGCAATCGAACAGAACATGGCCAATCCCAGCTGGCGCGAACGCACGTATCGTCCGGACGACGGCGGTCAGGCGTTTTTCCAGGACTACGTGGTCTGGGACCAATTTGATGGGTATCGCGCCTTGGTTTGCGACTCTGACATGCCGGCACTTGCTGCGCAGCTCATGGGCTCGGACACAGCGCGGATCTTTCATGATCATATTCTGGTGAAAGAGCCCGGGAACTCGGTGGTCACTCCCTGGCATCAGGATCAGCCCTATTACCTCTGTGATGGGCGTCAGTCGGTCAGTTTCTGGGTGCCGTTGGATCCCATCCCGCGCGAGCGAACCATTGAATACGTGGCGGGGTCCCATCTGTGGGGCAAGGACTTCAAGCCGCAGCGCTTTGACGGCACTGATCTCTTCGAGAACGATCCCAGCGAAGCGGTCCCCGATGTCTCGGCGCTGCGCCACGAGATGGAGATCCTTGGCTGGGCCATGGAACCGGGGGATGCGGTGGCGTTCAATTTCCGCACTTTGCACGGGGCGCCTGGCAACCACTCTCCATCACGCAGGCGTGTGATCTCGGTCCGGTGGGTGGGCGATGATGCGGTCTTTGCAAAACGCCCCGGCCCAACCTCGCCGGCGTTTCCGGAACTGGACTACAAGGACGGCGCCCCGTTCAGTGCCCGACAATTCCCCGTGTTGTACAGATCTGCATCGCCCAAGCGCCATGGCCAGTGAATTCAGTCATGCCGGCAGCACGGGACCCTGCAGCAAAGGCGGTTGCACGGAAAGGGTTCGCATGGAAGGAATGAGACAAACGTGACTGTGACCGAACAGATCCTCGACCTTGTACAACGTCCAAATGCATACATGTCAGAGCGCGGCTTAACAATGGCGCGCTTTTCATTGCTGGACTGGATCATCTGCGGGTATGCCGGTCGGACCGAACCGGTGTCACGGAAAATGCGGCAGTTCGCAGAGTCAGAGTCAGGACGTCAGGTCGCCTCGGTCTTTGGGGGTGGTTTGGCTCCGGCGCGGATGGCAGCCCTGGTAAATGGTGCGACAAGCCATGCGCTGGACTATGATGACACTCATTTTGGCCATGTGGGCCATTTATCGGTCGGCATATACCCTGCCGCGCTGGCGGTTGGCGAAGAGCAGAACGCCCATCTTGATCAGGTGATCGAGGCATTCCTGCTTGGGGCGGAAGCGGCAATCCGCATTGGTTCGACCCTGGGGCGGGCGCATTACAATCAAGGATTTCACCAGACGGCCACCGCCGGCGCCTTTGGGGCAACGGTGGCTGCAAGCCGACTTTATGGCCTGGACGCCGGGCAGCTGCGCGCGGCACTTGGGCTGTGTGCCACCAGGGCCTCGGGGTTGAAATCGCAGTTCGGCACGATGGGCAAGCCGTACAATGCGGGTCTTGCGGCGTCTAACGGGGTTGAATGCGCGGCACTGGCGCGGTTGGGGCTGACCTCTGCGGACGACGGGCTTTGGGGCGCGCAGGGCTTTGTCGAAACGCACCGTCCCATGAGCAGCACCCCAGGGGGGGACGATCCGGCTATACGCGAAACGCCGCTGGCGTCGGGACTGTGTCTGTTTGAGGACAACAAATACAAGCTGCATGCCTGCTGCCACGGTCTGCATGCCATGATCGAGGCCCTGCAGGTCGCGGTTGCGCAGGGGATTGGTCTGCAAGATGTCGCGACCTTGACGCTGCGGACCAACCCCCGATGGTTGAAGGTCTGTGACATCAAGGCGCCAAGATCAGGTCTTGAGGTCAAATTCAGCTATGCCTGGCTGGCTGGCATGGTTTTGCGGGGGGATCGAACTGGCGATGATCGGGTATATACTGATGCTCTTGCCCGCGATCCGGACCTGGCCGATTTTGCCCTCAGACTCAAAGTCGTGGGGGACGCTCATGTTTCGGATTTGCGGGTTGAAGGGCAGCTGCGCCTGCAGGATGGCCGTGACGTGCCACTGGCACATGATCTGGCGATGCCGGTCCCACTGGACCAACTTGCAAACAAGCTGCGCCGCAAGGCCTGTGACATCCTGCCCTCTGTCGGTCAAGAACTCTGGGATTTGACCTCAGACCTGTCAGGCATGCACGCGCGAGATCTGGGGACTGTGGTGCGGGCCGCCTCGGTCTAGGTTGGCGTCGACAACGAAGGTCCGCGCAGGTCCGCGCCATGACCCCGACGGGGTGTTGTCACGGTCTTGCAGAGCAGTGTGAAATTTGTATCTTGCCTCTATGAACCTTTTCGTTGCGGGTTGCGGCAACACCCGTGGCACCTTTCGTGGTCGCATGTCGTATCTGCGTTTCGCTGTATAGTTGAAGAATAATCGTGGGGCGCGAAGATGACGTTTCGGAAATTCATTTCGCGCACCGGCCTTGCCGCTTTGGCGGCTGCCTGCATGCTGGGAGCCGGTCCGGTCGTGGCGGAAAACGGGCGTTGATCATATCGAATGCGCGCTACCAAGAGCTTGGCGCTTTGTACAACACGCATGCCGATGCAGATGCCTATGCCGAGGTGTTTGAAGATTTTGGCTATGACATCACCCGGCTCCGAGACAACGGTCTGGATGACACGCTGGACAGGTTGGATGTCTTTTTGTCCCAACTCGATCCGGGGGATGATGTGGCCGTGGTCTTCTCTGGCCATGGCTGGTCGGACGGGCAAGTGAATTATTTGGTGCCCGTAGACGCGCCGCTTCAGGGATCTGATCGCAAGCTGAAACGCGAAACGATTGCTCTGAAAAACGGTGTCGATGGGGTGCTGGATGAAATCGAAGCGCGAAATGTCGGGCTGACAGTTGCAATTATTGATGCTTGCCGGGACAATCCTTTCAAACCACCCGAAGGCCGAAGGTCAGCGGGGATCAGCCGCGGCCTTGCACCAATGACGCCACGCAACGGGTCATTTATCGTCTATTCGGCGGGTGAGGGGCAGCAAGCCCTGGATCGGCTGCCCTCGGATCCAGAGGACCAAAAGCTGTCGGTCTTTACCCGCAGTTTTGTGCCCTATCTCAAACAGGGATTGCATCTGGAAGAAGCAATTTCCCGGGCGCAATTAGACACCGCTGCGCTGGCGCAACGCGCCGGCGGGCATCGGCAAGAGCCGGCCTACTATGATGCGGCTCTTGGACTGACCTGCATTTCCGGACGCTGTGATGCGCGCGCGCCAACTGGCGCTGGTGTGGCGGACAAGCACCGCTCGGATGAGGCAGATGCGCTGCTCATTACCGCGCTTGGCTTGCCCGACGACGTTCAGGCCATAGCGTTGCGCCGCATTGTCGACGGGTTCGATGGCACAGGGGCTGCCAAGGCCGCAGACGCGCGTCTTACAGTACTCGAAAGATCAGAGCGGCGGCTGGTGCAGGACAGCTCTGCCTATTCAAGCGGGTATTGGGCCACCAACCTTTTGACTCTCAAGGGGCATCAGGGCGAGGTGAGCAGGGCCTCTTTCTCACCGGATGGCACGCGGATTGTCACATCCTCAAGGGATGGCACGGCGCGTATTTGGGATGCTGAAAATGGACGGGTCTTGGCCCAGCTCCTTGGCCACAAAAAATCTGTTCGAAGCGCGGCCTTCTCTGGTGATGGACAACGGCTGGTGACAGCCTCAAGCGATGGGACCGCGCACGTTTGGAAGGTGGAGACAGGCCAGCTTATATCGCGACTGACCGGGCACATGAATGCGATCTCCAGTGTTTCATTTTCCGCAGATGGAACGCGTATCGTTACGGCCTCTGCAGACCGAACGGCCCGCGTATGGGATGCCAAGAGTGGCAGACTTTTGCTAAATCTGCGTGGCCACCAAAGGGCGGTCTGGTCGGCCTCGTTCTCTGCAGATGGCGCACGTATCGCGACGGCCTCTGCTGACGGGACGGCCCGTATCTGGAATGCGAAGACCGGCTTGGAACTCAGTCGGATGTCCGGCCATGAGGACACAGTTCGAAGCGTGTCATTTTCGCCAGATGGGACCAAGATCGTTACAACCTCAAGCGATAAGAGCGCTAGGATCTGGAACATCGCCAATGGTAGGGAGAGTGTGCGTCTCCTGGGGCATCAAGGGCCGGTGTGGACGGCTGCGTTTTCCCCCGACGGGATATGGGTCGTCACTGTTTCTGCTGGGCAGGTTGAAACTCTACAAATACTTCATAGATCATGAGCTTTCATGTAATCCGGCATTCAATATTGTTACACTCTTTCTAATTCAATTGTTTACAT
>JAKVCP010000108.1 GCA_022448925.1 Paracoccaceae bacterium | reverse complement strand
CTTGATGTCGCGGACGGTCCAGATGATCTGACCCGTGCGGTCATGGAGGGCGTCAGCTTTGCTCTTCGTGACAGCCTTGAAGCCTTGAAAGCGACAGGGGCAAACCTGGATCGGGTTCTTGCAATCGGGGGTGGCGCCCAGTCGCCCTATTGGGTTGAGCTCTGTGCCACGATCCTGAATATGCCCATCGATCTGCCCTCTAGGGGTGAATTTGGCGCGGCAATGGGCGCGGCGCGGCTGGCAATCTGTGCCGCCACCGGTGCAGACCCCGACGATATCATGACCAAACCCAAGATCGCCCGCACGGTGTCACCGCGCAGTGATCTGACCGACGCCTACGAGGCCGCTTATCAAACCTGGCGCGCCGCTTACCCTGCCCTGAAGGAGCTTCCATGAATACCGGATTTTTTGAGGGCATTGCGCCTGTTACCTATGAGGGTCCCGAAAGCACCAACCCTTTTGCTTTTCGCCACTACAACCCGGATGAGGTTGTCATGGGAAAGCGCCTGGAGGATCACCTGCGGTTTGCCGTCGCTTACTGGCATTCCTTCGCCTGGGAAGGGGGGGATCCCTTCGGCGGTCAGACCTTCATCCGCCCCTGGCACCCGCAGGACGACATGGGACGTGCCAAGATGAAGGCCGACGTCGCATTCGAGATGTTCGAGCTGCTGAATGCGCCGTTTTACTGTTGGCATGACGCTGACGTGCGCCCAGAGCAGGGCAGCTTTGCCGACAATCTGCGTACCTTGAACGAGATGGTTGATTACTTCGGTGAAAAACAAGAGGCGACAGGCCGCAGGCTGCTGTGGGGCACCGCCAACATGTTCAGCCATCGCCGTTGGATGTCGGGCGCCTCGACCAATCCTGATCCTGATGTCTTTGCCTTTGCGGCGGCCACCGTAAAGGGATGTATGGATGCAACCCTGAAGCTTGGCGGGGAAAACTATGTGCTTTGGGGCGGACGTGAAGGGTATGAGACCCTGATCAACACCAATATGGGCGCTGAACTGGACCACATGGGCCGCTTCCTGAACATGGTGGTCGAGTACAAGCACAAAATCGGGTTCAAGGGTCAGATCCTGGTAGAGCCAAAGCCGCAAGAGCCCTCGAAGCATCAGTATGACTACGACGCTGCCACCTGTTTCGGATTTCTGCAGAAATATGGACTTGAGACCGAGGTAAAGCTGAACCTTGAACAGGGGCACGCCATCCTTGCGGGCCACTCTTTTGAACATGAGATTGCAACAGCCGCAGCTCTGGGGGTTCTGGGCTCGATCGATATGAACCGCAACGACTATCAGTCCGGCTGGGACACCGATCAATTCCCGAACAATCTGCCCGAAGTGGCGCTGTGCTACTATCACATTCTCAAGGATGGAGGGTTCACGCAGGGCGGCACCAACTTTGACGCCAAATTGCGCCGCCAGTCACTGGACCCTGAGGATCTGATTGCGGCCCATGTGGGTGGCATGGACATCTGCGCCCGTGGTTTGAAGGCGGCGGCAGCGATGCTTGAGGATGGGGGCCTCGAAGATGCATTGCAAGAACGCTATGCGGGGTGGGACACAGCCCGGGCCAAGGCAATGCTGGACAGTGATCTGGCCACCATTTCGGCGCAGGTTCTGGCAGAGGACATCAATCCTCAGCCGCGTTCGGGACGTCAGGAGATCCTTGAAAACTACATCAACCGTTTTGTGTGACGTGATGGCTGACGATGCACCCAGCACAGCCACCGAGATTACAAGCCATGTCCTGGAATCGGAGGATGTTCGGGTCACGTTGTTGTCTTTGGGGTGTATCGTGCAGGACTGGCAGGTGGCGGGCCGGTCCGTGACCCTCGGGTATGACAGGGTTGAAAGCTATCTGGACAACAGGAACCACTTTGGCGAGGTGGTGGGCCGGGTGGCCAATCGTATTCGCAATGGTCACTTTTCTCTTTTGGGGCGGGACTACAGGCTGCCGATCACCTCTCCGCCCCACCATCTGCACGGCGGGCCCCTGGGCTTTGGACGCAGGTTGTGGAGGGCCGATCCTGATGGATCCCGCGGTGTCCTGTTTTCGTTGCATTCGCCCGATAGGGACCAAGGCTATCCCGGCGCCGTGGACGTTGAAGTTTTCATAAAGCTGACGGGCCATCGTTTGATCTGGGAAATGACGGCCAAGCCGGATCAGCCCACACCGATCAACCTGGCGCAGCATTTGTATTTCAACCTGAACGGTTCGGGGGCTGCCCGTGGTCATGTCTTGTATCTGAATGCGGACAGTTACACACCCAACGATGAGACGGGCTGCCCGACCGGGCAGATTGTTCCTGTCGCCGACACTCAGTTTGATTTCCGCACTGCACGCAGTCTGAACGAGGCAGATATTCAAGGGCAGGGTTTTGACCACAACATGGTCCTGAACATGGGCCGGGGCCGCCCGACAGCCGAATTGACCGGATCCGATCTGCATTTGCGGTTGTGGACAGATCAGCCGGGTCTTCAGCTCTACGATGGCGGCAATCTTGCCAGCACCGGCGCAGCCCTTCCCGGCCAAAGCCATCAGCCGGGAACCGCGATCTGTCTTGAGGCGCAGGGCTTTCCGAATGCCCCGAACGAGCCCGCCTTCCCGTCGATTATCTGCACGCCGGATCAGCCCTACTTTCAACGCACCGAAATTGAGATCGCGCCAAAGCCATGAGAACAGCCTTCGTCTTTTCCCTTTTGACAGCATGTCCCGCTCTGGCAGGTGGCCTGCCGGATGCGCCTCCGGAGTTTCCTGCGCAAGATCCGATGCTTGTTCAGCTTGGTTGGATGCTGTTCTACGATCCTGTGCTCAGCGGCAACCGCGAGGTCGCCTGCGCCACCTGTCACCACCCGAAATTCGGGACATCAGATGGGCTTTCGCTTGGCATCGGCGATGGCGGCATGGGTTTGGGTCCGCAGCGGGTGGCGGACCCTGCCAATCCGCCTGAACAGCGGATCCCGCGCAATGCGCCAGCCCTGTTCAATCTGGGAGCGACCGAATTCACAACCATGTTCCACGATGGGCGCCTGGAGGCCAAGCCGGATGAGCCCGATGGCATCCGCACGCCGCTTGGACAGGAGATGGTGCACGGTTTTTCCGGGGTTTTGTCGGCGCAGTCCATGTTTCCCGTGCTGTCCGGAGACGAGATGGCGGGCCATTACTCGGAAAATGACATCTCGCAAGCGGTTCGGCAGGGATTCCTGACCGGTGAGACGGGTGCATGGGCGCGGATTTCGGCACGTGTGATGGCCATCCCGGAATATCGCGAAGGGTTTGAAAAGGTGACCGGGGGTGTCCCGGCGCAATTCACCGACATTTCCGATGCGCTGGCGGCCTTCATGGCCCTGGAATGGCGCGCAGACGACAGCCCATTTGACCGCCACCTGCGCGGCGCTGCACCTTTGACAGGTGCTGCGCTTGACGGCGCAGAGCTGTTCTACGGCGCGGCTGGGTGCTCTGCATGCCACAGCGGCTGGTTCCAGACCGACCATGAGTTTCATGCCATTGCCATGCCGCAAATCGGACCAGGCAAGGCGGCACGATTTGAACGTCATGCCCGGGATACGGGACGTATGCGCGTGACTGGACTGGCCGAGGATGCCTATGCCTTTCGTACCCCGTCCTTGCGCAATGTTGCCCAGACTGCTCCGTATGGGCATGCCGGTGCCTATGCGTCGCTTGAAGATGCGGTTCGGCATCACCTTGATCCGCTGGCTGCACTGCGCAGCTACTCACTCGAGCAGGCCCGGCTGCCAGATCTGCCCGTCGATGACCTGCGCATCATGCGCGATTCGCGCGAAGTCGAGGCGATTTCCAGAGCAAACCAGCTTAGACCCGTCGACTTGTCTGACCAGGATGTACACGCGCTTTTGGCATTTCTCGACAGTTTGACCGACACAGCATCGTTGGCGGGTCGCCTTGGTGTGCCCGACGCGGTGCCAAGTGGATTGCCGGTGCCTCAATAGGTCGTGATGTCAAGCGTCTGACCAGACCTGTGCAGCAGGTGATGCGCATTGACACTGATGTCTTGCCAGGCGCTCGTCGTGCCATCGGGCCAGATCACGCGCACCTTTGGGGTCACCGACGTATCGCCAAGCCCAACGTGTTCCGGACCCAGTGAACCGCCCGCATGGCCGCCACCGATTGTGACCTCGCGGGCGATAATCCTGCCGGCGATGTCAATCTCGATCCAGGCGCCGACGGCATCGCGGTTTGCGTCGGCCTGACGCAGGCGAAGGGTCACAAAATGCCCGCTGACGGGTGAGACGTTCTGCCAGACCTCAAGCGGCGCACGCCGGTTCACCACCGCCAGGTCCAGCCGCCCATCCATGTTCAGATCCGTCAGTGCGGCGCCGCGGCCGCGATGGAAACTGGCAAGGCCCGCCGATCCGGCGGCCTCTTCCCATCTCTGAGGGCCTGTTGCGATCAGCAGCGAATTCGGATCCTGCATGGCCAATCCCGGCATCTGTTCGACATTCCCCTTGGACACAAAGATGTCGTCCAGCCCATCATTCTGAACATCTCCGAATGCCGTATGCCATCCTGTCGAAGGCCGCCCGTCTTCGCCGACATGGGGGCGATGCGCAGTGGTGCCCCAGGCAAAGGGGACGTCCGTCCACTCGGGGCGACCGTTGCCGGCAAGAACCTGAAGCCGCTGATCGCCCATCGAGGACAGATAAACTTCGGGCCAGCCATCCCCGGTCACGTCTCGGCTGGCAATGCCCATGCCCCATAGCTCGTGGGGAATCCAACCGTCCTCCTCGGTCAGGAGCCGCAGATCCGGCGCAAGGGTCCAAAGTTGCTCGGCGCCGCCCTTGACGTAATAGTGCCGGTCGTTGCTGATCCGAAGATCGGGCCGTCCCGTGCGTGACCAGTCCGAGAACAACATCGACAGTGCACAAAACCCCGGGTCCAAGCGAATGGCCGCGCCGTAGATCTGGCCGGACGGGCGGTAGAGATGATTGACGTCGCAGGCCTCGAACGGGCCTTTGGCGTCATCGCGATCTACATAATTGCCAAAGGCAAGCGTTGGCAGGGCGTCCGTCCCGATCCAGGCTGCGGAAAACGCGGTGGTCCAGCGGTTTGGGTCGTCAAAACCCAGTCCGTCCAAGCCCAGTCCGTCAAACGCCGTGAACGTGCAATCAGCGCCTCCCTTCAGAATTCTATTTTGCCGCTCTGAGAGCAGCACCAGATCGCTGTACCCGTCGCTGTCGATGTCGATTGGATAGGCACCCGTCAATCCAGTGACGCGCAGGTCCGGAGGTGTCTGTGCATCGAATGCAAGGTCGCCACCCTTGACCGAGCGATTGCGAAAGAGCGTTCCGGGGTTGGTACCGCCCGCGGCAAAAAGCTCTGGCAGGTGGTCGCCATCGCAGTCAAAGACCGCAAGGCCGCCGCCGACAAAATGTGTCCATCCCCCATCATAGATATGCTCGGGCAAGTCGATGGGAACAAAGGCCACTTCGGCTTGGGCTGTTCCGGCCAGCATGGCCAGCACGCAAATGTTAAGACGCATGTTCGCCAAGGTCTTTCAAGGCCATGTCTGAAACTCCGTGGATTGCGAATGCGCCAGCCCCGCGGGCCCACATCAAATCGCCCCATTTGTGGATCACGATATCGGGTGGCGGCAGATCAATCTGAACGATCTGCTGGCGGATCGAATCCATTACTTCATCCGCGTAAAGATGGTTGAATTGCACGCGTTCACCGGCAAGGATGATCAGCTGTGGATCAAACACATTGACCAAATTGGCCAATCCCATTGCAAACATTCGACCGGCCCGGTTCACAATGCTTTGGGCGGTTGCGTCTCCATCGCGCGCTGATTTGAGCAAGACGGCGATTTGCCGGGCTGAGCTTTGCTTGTTGTTTTGTCCGACATCGGCCTCGCGCAGAAGCGCATAATCGGCGACATAGGCTTCAAGACACCCCCTCTGGCCACAGCGACACAGCGCGCCATCCAGTTGCACCTTGGTGTGTCCGAACTCTGCGCCGCAACCCCGGGTGCCGCGATACAGCTCTCCTCCGAGGACAATACCCATGCCAACACCGCTTTCAACGGTGACGACAATGAAATCCTGAACGTTCTTGCCGTGGCCAAACATCAGTTCCGCCATCGCGACCAAATTGGCATCGTTGTCCACAAAGACAGGGCAACCGATTACATCCTGTGCGATATCTTGAAAGGGCTGATTGCGTTCTGTCAAAGACGGAGACCAATGCACAAAGCCGCGGGTTGCATCCACAATTCCGGGCATTCCGACTCCTACGGCTGAGACCTGTTTCATCGAGATGCCGGCCTTTTCCGCTGCAATTGCGATTTGGTTCCGCAACTGTTCCGCGACATCGACAGCTGGCTGGACCGCAGCGGCCAAAGGCGCCGAGTGTTCACCGATGACATCGCCGCTGAAATCCAATAGCACGATCGACAAGGACTGGTGTGAGATCTTGACCCCCACCACGGTGTGCGCTTCGCCGCGCAATGCCAACCCAACCCGAGGGCGCCCGCGCCGCGCATTTCGGTCCTCATCGTCAGAGGGCACCTCATGTATCAGGCCAGCCAAAAGCATTTCGGCAGTGATTGTTGTAACGGTCGCCTGGCTGATTCCGGTTTTCTTGGCCAAGTCGATGCGCGCGATTCGCCCGGCTGACCGTATGGCACCCAGGATTTTGCGCTTGCTGCCGCTCCGTTGATCGCGTGATGCCGACAAATTGGCCCCCCCATAAGAGGTTTTGATAAATTATTTTGGTTGCCAAATCAAATGAATCAGGGCCTGTCGCATGCCGCAATGCAGCATGGTGCAATATTTAATTTGATTTTCAAATTTAATTCTGTCACTCTTTACCTGTTTGCGCCCGAACTCAACGGTACGGACACGACTGGGCGCAGCCAAATTGGGAGGATACCATGAAGAAGTTTATCGCCGCAGCCGCGGCTACCATGACCTTTGCGGGTGCAGCCTTTGCGGGCGGTCACTCGGTCACCGTCGGCGTGAGCTGGTCCAACTTCCAGGAAGAGCGTTGGAAAACTGACGAAGCGGCGATCAAAGGCGCGCTGGAAGCGGCAGGCGCAAGCTATATCTCGGCAGACGCGCAATCGTCCTCGGCCAAGCAGCTGTCGGACATTGAATCGCTGATCGCCCAGGGCGCCAATGCTCTGATCATCCTGGCCCAGGACGCTTCGGCGGTTGGTCCGGCGGTTCAGGCAGCTGCGGACGAAGACATCCCTGTCATCGCCTATGACCGCCTGATCGAAGACGCACGCGCCTTCTACCTGACCTTTGACAACGTCGAAGTTGGCCGCATGCAGGCCCGCGCCGTCCTGGCCGCGCAGCCCAAGGGCAACTACGTCATGATCAAGGGCTCGCCGACCGACCCGAACGCGGACTTCCTGCGTGGTGGTCAGCAAGAGGTGCTGCAGGCGGCGATCGACGCCGGTGACATCACCATCGTTGGCGAAGCCTATACCGATGGCTGGGTGCCTGCGAACGCACAGCGCAACATGGAACAGATCCTGACCGCAGCTGACAACAACGTCGACGCGGTTGTGGCCTCGAACGACGGCACCGCCGGTGGCGTTGTGGCCGCGCTGACCGCAC
>JAKVCP010000107.1 GCA_022448925.1 Paracoccaceae bacterium | reverse complement strand
TGAAATCGGACAAACTGCCATAAAATTCTGAAATATCAGAATAAAAACAACGTTCCACGCAGGTTTGCAGGGTTCAAGAAACACTCACTTCCCGCCGTGAAACCTCTCTCAGATCCCATACATTCTTGGACTGGTGAAAACCCGGTTTTGGCCACTTTCTTCCAGGTGCTGGTTTGCAGTGTCTAAGGTGTTTTCGGGATTGCAGATGGTTTGCCTGGAAACGCAAAAATCACAGAACGGCTAGGATGAAGGGGCAAGGTCGTGACGCTAACCGCTTTTATGTCGGCGTTCTGGCGCTGACGACGTAGCGTGGCGGACCGAGGAGGATTCGAACCCCCGACCCCCTGATTCGTAGTCAGGTACTCTATCCAGCTGAGCTATCGGTCCGTAAGGGGGGACCTACCCTCTGTCTTTGAGCTTTGCAAGAGCCAAGAGCAAATTTCCCAACAACTTTTTGCCGTCCTTTCCAAAGCCATCACGAGACTTCGCCCGCAGGCATACAGATCTTGAAGCACGTGCCCTCTGCGTCACTGCGTTGCAATTCTAGCGTACCACCGTGACCGCGCACCAACTCTGCGACGATGGCGAGGCCAAGTCCGGTGCCCCCCTTCCGTACACCGCCTTGGAACGGTTTAAACAGATGTTCACGCGCCTTGGCAGGCAATCCGGGTCCTGTGTCCGAAACGCGCAGGATCCACGTATCCTCGATGGCCTGAGCCGAGATGTTGATTGTCCCCGGTTTACCGGCACCAATGATTGCCTGCCGTGCATTGCGCACCAGATTGGCGATGGCGCGATACAGTTGGTCGGGATCGGCACGGACCGTCAATGAAAGCGGCACATCCTCAATCAAAATGATGTCATGATCGCCGATGGCCAGTCGCTCACTCTCGGATACATCGCCCACAAGAGCAGCTAGATTGACGTCTGTCAGGGTCGGTGCCGGCTCTTCGGCCTTGCCGAAGGTCAAAGTGCTTTCGCATAGTGACACGGCCCTGGTAATGGAATTGACCAGTTTCGGCGCCAGGCGCTGAACAGTTGGATCCTTGGACATCTCTATTCTGTCAGTGAACAACTGTGCCGAGGTCAGGATATTGCGCAAGTCATGGCTGATGCGGGCGACTGCGCCACCAAGCTGCGCCAGACGCGCCTTCTGACGCAAGAGTTGCGTCAGCTGCGTTTCCAGCGATTCAAGCGCCTGTTCAGCTTCGAACAGTTCACGCACCCCAGCCTGTGGCGTGATGATACGGCGGGCATCTTCCGGGGCATCAGCGTAGCTTTGCATCTGGCCGACCACGTTTTTGATCGGTTTCACCAGCAGGCGGCGCACTGCAAGAAACAGCATCACGGCCGTGATGACAGAGATCACCGCGGACAAGGCCAGGATGCGCAACCCGTAATCGATCAGCGCAGCTCTCATCGGGCCTGTGTTCAAGGTGATTTCGATCAACAGACCACCCTCACGTTGCGGCTGGCCAATCACCCGCACCATGCGTGGCGTTGGGTCAAGCAAGCGCAACATTGCGTCGCGGATCAACACTGATGCCGAAGCATTACGAATGTCATAGGTCGCGTAGATCGGGCCAGGCATGGGGGCAGACAGGATCAGCTGACGCGCCGCGTCGCGCCGCAAAACGACATTGAACACGCCCGCATTGCTGAGCAGTTCTTCCTCAAGGTCGGCATCGATCATGTCGTTGGCCAAAAGCGCCAGAGACGCAATCTGTGCCCGCTCAAGCCGGTTTTGCAAATAGTCTTCGCGAAATCGGGCGATCGAGGGCACAAAGATCAGCACCTCAGCCAGCATGACGAACAACACAGTCAGGATCAAAAAACGGCCAGACAGTGAGTTCATCATTCTACTTCGGTCCCAGACTTATGGCAGCCATCTCTGCACAAACCGGACAACACGCTTGAGCGTCGGGTTCTCGAACAGCCTGGGCGAGAAATAGGCACCCGCAACCCGTTTGTTAACCTCACCGATGGTGGGATAAGGCGATACCATGGCAGACACCTGGCTCATCTTCAACTTGTTGGCGATAACAAGCGACCAAAGATTAATAAGTTCACCGGCCTGATGCCCGGCCACAGACACGCCGACAGGGCGACCCTTGACGACCATAACCTTTATCAGGCCCTGTGTTTTGCGTTCCGCTATCAGACGGTCATTGTGGTGAAAGTCAAAGCGCGCCACCTCCATCCTGTCGCCAAATTTCTCACGTGCTTGTGCCTCGGTCAGACCAACCTGCGCCAGTTCCGGGTCCGTATAGGTCGCCCAGGGGACATGGGCCTCCGAGGCCTTGGCCGGCATGCCCAAAATCGCAGACCGAATGACAATGCCGGCATGATACCCAGCCACATGGGTGAACTGCAGTCCGCCGGCAACGTCGCCGATGGCATAGACCTTGCGATTGGTGGTTTTCAGGCCGGCATCAACCTTGATTCCAGACGCGGTGGTTTCAATCCCAGCCTTTGCAAGATCGAGCCCGTCGATGTTGGGCTTGCGTCCAGCAGCCAGCAAAAGATGTGACCCCTGAAAGATCTGCCCCTCTTGGGTTTCGACTGCAACTTCGCCAGAGGTGCCGCGCACCTCCTTTACAAATGCCTGTTCTGCGATCGTGATCCCTTCGGCGCGCAGGGCCTCAAGCACGATGGCGGCTGTCTCAGGATCATCCCTGCCCAGCGCTTTTCCACCTTCGATCACAGTGACCTGCGATCCCAGGCGCCGATGCGCCTGGGCCATTTCGATGCCGATCGGGCCACCGCCGACGATCAACAGATGTTCCGGCTGCTCGCGCAGGTTCCAGAGGGTCTCATTGGTGAGGAACGGCACCTGTTCAAGGCCGGGGATCGGAGGAACAAGCGGCGACGATCCGGTGGCAATGACCACACGCCTTGCCGAGATCACATGATCGCCGGCCTGCACCTCGGTCGGCGACAGAAATTTGCCATATGCCCGGATCACCCGAACGCCAAAACCCTCAAACCGTTCCTGGCTGTCAACGGGCGCAATCTGCGCAATGATGTCATCAACATGGTCCTTGGCTGCAGCATAATTCACCTTCGGCGACACATTTTCCACACCAAAGCGACTTGCATGAGTTTGCCCATATGCCGCCTTGCCGCTTGCAATCAGCGCCTTGGAGGGCACACATCCGAAGTTCAGGCAATCGCCGCCCATTTTGTGGCCCTCTAGCAAGACCACATCCGCGCCCATCTGGCTGGCCCCTGCCGCCACCGACAAACCGCCTGATCCTGCGCCGATCACAAGAATATCCGTGTTGATGCGATCCATGGATCACCCCTCCTTTTGGCCACGCAGGGCCTTGACGAGAATCGGCAGGGCCGACAACGCCGCAAGACCAAGGATCGGCAGCAAAACATGCGGTTCAAAGATGATGCCCAGGTCCGGCGTCTCGCCCCGCGCAAAGACTTCGCCCAGGCCGGCACCCACCGACGTGTAGACAACTGTGCCCGGAATGATGCCAATGAAGGTCGAGATCACAAAACGGTAGAGCGGAACGGGTAGAAAAGCCGGAATGACATTGGCAAGAAAGAAAGGAACCACCGGCACCAATCGGATGAGAAACAACATCGACCATTGGTTTTCGTTGATGCCATCCTTGATCTGCTTTACCGCGCCCTCCGATCTGTCGAGTTTTGCACCAAAGCCCAACCGGACTGCCAGGAAGATCAATGTTGCCCCAAGGGTCGCCGCCAGGACGTTGAATAGCGCGCCCGGAAACGTTGCGAACATAAATCCGCCGACCAACGTCGCTATCGACGCGCCGGGAAGCGAAAAGGCAACGATCGCAACGTAAATCAAAAGGAACAGCACAACACTCAGCAGGTAGTTTGCATCCCGAAAAGCGATCAAAAGATCACGGTTGTCGCGCAGCGCCTCGAAACTCAGAAAATCGCGAAAAAAGAAGAACCCAATCGTTGCGACCACCAGAATCACCAGCGCCGGGAAAAGGCGGGTCAGGCTTGGTTTCTGAGTGGGTTCGGGGCTGGGCCGTGTCATATCTGTCATATCGGTCTGGAATCCTGCGGGGCTGGCGTGTGCTGTGTCATGATACAACATGCGCATTGACGCCAGTCTGCAACAGCGCCATCACGGCTGCTTGATCGGCAGTGACAGGAATTTGGTCATTCCGACTGCCAAAGCGCCTGTTTGAAACATTTGCCAGAGCGAAACTGGCAAAAATGTTGCAATACACCCGGTTCTATCGTTTGACAGGCATCTCGCACGGGCCTATATCCCGGGCTTCGAACACAGCCTCGGGCGAATCCGCGCCGGGGCTCCGCAAGAGATAACGGAGTGGGACGCGATGAAACGTACCTATCAGCCTTCGAACCTGGTTCGCAAACGTCGTCATGGGTTCCGCGCACGCATGGCCACCAAGGCAGGCCGCAAGATCCTGAACGCGCGCCGTGCGCGTGGACGCAAGTCGCTGAGCGCGTAAAGCACTTTCCGGACTGCAAGATCACATGACGCAGTCAGAGCCCTCAATCAGATCAGATGAGGGACAGTCTCTGGCGGCGCATTCGTGCGCGCAGGTTGTCACACTCACGAGCCGGCCACAGTTTCTTTCGGTTGCCCGCGGACGCCGGCAGGGTTGCAGATCCATGGTGCTGCAGGCGCGGTGTCGCGACGACGGCGATACGCACATTGGTGTGGGGTTTACTTGTTCCAAAAAGGTGGGGAACGCAGTTGCGCGCAACCGTGCGAAACGCCGGCTGCGTGAGGTTGCGCGGGCAGTGCTGCCGCTGGCCGGACAAGCCGGGTGGGACTATGTTCTGATCGGCAAGCACGACATCACCGCTGCGCGTCCGTTTGCCGACCTGAAAGGCGACTTGGCGTATTGCTTGAAAAAGATACATAAAGCCGAATGACCCCTCTTGCCCACCTTTTTGCGCTGCCCGTGCGCGCCTACCGCCTGATTTTCTCGCCGTGGGTTGGGCACAACTGCCGCTACCAACCAACCTGTTCGGCATATGCGCTTGAAGCGCTCGAAAAGCACGGAGCCATCAAGGGCACGCTGCTGGCTGCGCGCCGTATTGGCCGCTGTCACCCCTGGGG
Source organism: Paracoccaceae bacterium (assembly GCA_022448925.1). Lineage (GTDB taxonomy): Bacteria > Pseudomonadota > Alphaproteobacteria > Rhodobacterales > Rhodobacteraceae > JAKVCP01. The sequence goes on along the minus strand of JAKVCP010000107.1, from coordinate 2,558 downwards.
CGGCGAGGGTTACGATCCGGTGCCCCCAAAGCGGTGCGGCTGCAAAAAGCACTAAACCCACCCATGAGACGTCGGAGGCCGCGCTGCCCCGGCCTAGGCTCCCAAAAGGCGCGCTCGTTTGTCCGGATGCACCAAGCCCAGGTTGCCATGTTCCGTAGGCAGCCGTGTGGGGAATTCTGCCCGATCCAGATGTCCTGAAATCGTGTGAAAGACATCCTGCATCAACACATCGTCATCAAAATACCATGTGTGCGCGGCGTTGATTCCTCCGGCAAAGTCCCCTTCGGCGAAATGCGTGCCGCAGTACACGTTGACCCCCTTGGGGTGGCGCGGGCTGCCCATACCGTTGCGGCCCACCCGCGGAGCGACACCCAGACGCTTGACCGCAGAAATCGACAGGACATTGTCGCGCGGATTGTAATAGTTGGTCAGCCGCGCACATCGCCTGTAAAGCGATGAGCTTTTTGGGTTACCTTCGCACAGGCTGTCGACCGAAAGATCCGCCCCCACCAACATCACTTGACTAACCGCCCAGCTTTTCCCGGCAATACTTGCCCTGTCGTCGGCATCATCGAACGCCTCGCGGACCACATAACAGCCCATCGAGTGGGCAAATATATGCATGTCGATCCGACAGTCAGGCGCCTGCAGCGCAGCAAAGGTGGCCACGCCATCCTTGACCAGCCGAAAGGCCGAAAGTTTGGCATCCTCGCGGTCTTCCAGATAATTCAGCGCTGAATCGGCGCTGGGCCAGTCAAAGCTGACAACGACGCCGTCAAATCCCTGCTTTCTAAGGCCGGCTGAAATCTTGCGATGTCGTTCCAGAACAGTGGCCTGAGAGTTGTTGAATCCGTGAACATAAAACACGATATCACCCGTTGTATGGGCATTGGGCGATCCGCTTTCAGCCTCCCTTAGGACCGCCTTGGTCCAGGCCACCTTTGAAATCTTGTGCCGCCACCGGAGGTCGTGATCCACTGCCGGTACCGCTAGAAAATGGCTGGCGGACGGCTCATTCGAAAATCCCTCGCCGCGCTTTCCACGTGCCACGAATATATAGTCCACAACCGCCTCCAAGCTCAGAACGCTGTTTTTTAGTCTAGTCAACTACTGCTCTTCCGCCAACAAAACACCATGGCATTGGCAGATTTGAGGTCTGTGACCGCATCGCACCCTTGCCTGCACGGCAAAGCGCGCCTAAACGCGAGGCATGTTCGACAATACAGACGACATCCATCCGCTCTTTCAGGGTGCTCCCAAAAGCACCGATTTCAAGAAGCTGCGCAAGCGCATCGTGCAGAACACGCGCGAAGCGATCGACCGGTATGGCATGGTCGAGCCAGGCGCCCGTTGGCTTGTTTGCCTGTCTGGCGGCAAGGACAGCTATACCCTTTTGGCCGTTCTGCACGAGCTTAAATGGCGCGGGCTGCTGCCCATAGACATCCTTGCATGCAATCTGGATCAGGGACAGCCCGGATTCCCGGCGACGGTGCTGCCCAAGTTTCTTGACGACATGCAGGTCCCGCACCGGATCGAATATCAGGACACATATTCAGTCGTGGTTGATAAGGTCCCTGCCGGGCGTACCTTTTGTGCGCTGTGCTCGCGGCTGCGGCGCGGCCATCTGTATCGTATAGCCCGGGAAGAGGGGTGTTCAGCCGTTGTTCTGGGTCACCACAGGGATGACATCCTAGAAACCTTTTTCATGAATTTGTTCCACGGTGGGCGGCTGGCCACAATGCCCCCGAAACTGGTGAATGAAGAGGGCGATCTTTTTGTGTATCGTCCCTTGGCGCACGTGGCAGAGGCCGATTGTGAAAAATTCGCCCGCGCCATGGGGTATCCGATCATTCCCTGTGACCTGTGTGGCAGCCAGGACGGCTTGCAACGGCAACAAGTCAAACAGATCCTGGATGGCTGGGAAAAGAACAGTCCCGGTCGGCGACAGGTGATGTTCAAAGCCCTGACCAACGCACGCCCCTCTCATCTGCTGGATATGGGACTGTTCGATTTTGCCGGGCTGAGCCGCGAAGACAGGTCTGACAGATCGGAAAAATTAGAGGAAAATCCTCCGATCATCACGACTCCAAATTAACAATCCGCGAACCACGCGTGCGTACCGTCGCACCCGCAAGTCTAACTGACGGGAAGGGTGCAATGGACAGGCGGAGCAGCTTTGCAAAACTCGACACACTGCGTGAGTTGGCCTCTGGACCCTGCCTGCTGGCCTTTCTGCCCGCGCTGACCCTTGCGGCGTTCTGGACGGGAGGTGAAGCGTTGATGGTGCTGATGGCGCTGGGATTGCCGGTTGCCTTCACGCTGCTCGGCGGGATGCCGGGGATCCGTCGTGATCTGACCGATGCGGGCCCGCACCTGTCTGATCTGACTGACGGTGACGCCCTGCGCCTCATGGCATCGGCCGTACTGAATCGCGCTCGCCGTAACAGATGCACCACCGCCTGCTTCCTGCTAGAGTTAGAGGGCTTGGACAAAGTTGACCCCAAGCCCACTGACCGCATGCTGGACGAAGTGCGATACCGCATGTTGAACCGGCTTCG
>JAKVCP010000106.1 GCA_022448925.1 Paracoccaceae bacterium | reverse complement strand
GTTGCAGTACATGCTATCAAAAGAGCGGCATCAAACCGCGACAGGTCCAGGCAGTCCTGTCCGAACCTGACATTGCGGTCATATGTGCTGAATGTTCAACGATTGGTGCCTGAACCCGCCTTGGTCTCTGCTTTCAGAGATGCACTTGCTCGGCGGCACAGAGACAGTTTGTGGTTTCCAAATGCCAATTTCAAAATGCAGCCTCCGACAGGCTGGCAGAGGCAGAAGCTACGTGAACGGCTGGTGTCCCGGTAAAGCTGCTCAGTTTGACCTGCGCATCTACCGTGAAAAGATCTGCGCTATGGCGCGTTAGGGCAAAACCTTGATTGCGCGCGTGGGCGGCTCGGTTTCGGCGCGGGGCGCGCCGGTTATCAAGACACCAAATGGTATCTGTGACGACCACGTCAAAACATCAGGGAATTCCACCGTCAGAGCCGTAGCAATCCTGAACCTGCGACCAAGGGTTTGGGACCAAAAGCTCGGCTGAATATCCTTGCCCTGCACAAGCTGCGGCATAGCCGACACTCGCACCCACACTCATGGCGTTACCGCACCCCTTCAGGCTGCAGATCACAACGCACAAAACGGGCATGCAGAGGCCTGCGCACCAATCCGAAAACAGTTCGTAATCTGATAGATGACGAGATGACTGTGGCTTGCGATACGTGATCAACTTCCCGGGTTTGACCCTGGGCTTGAAATCCATGCGGCATGGTCGCAGAGATCCCTGCCCCCCAAAATCATCGCATTTGCACGATACGAACACTGGCACTGATGGCGCGGATCCAGAGCCAATGGCACGGAAACTGCGCATGGCCAAACCGCCCAATGTCCAGGCCCAACACCAAAGCTTAAAGTCCAGCCAAAGCTTTCCACACCCCATATCCGCCGACGACACAGGCGCGGTCAGATCATCCTCAACACCGACCACCATCCCGGCGGTCTTCAAACACCCTACCGAAATTGTGACCGGCATCATGTTTTCATTTCGCAGAAAAACTTGCCGCTCTGAGATCAATGCTTAACATACTGTGTTCACAAGCCGATTCCGAATTTCTTGCAAGGAACAAATCGCTTTCATGGCCACGATTGCAATTTTTCTGACGCAGTATTTCGCGGACGCTGCGGGGTTTACACTGAAAGCAGATGGAACCCTGACCCGGAATGGAGAGCATATCCTGTCCGCCGACGTGCGAAACGGGAGGATTTCAAATCGATCGCATTATGATGTGCTGGATGTCATCGCACGCGAAACGCCCGATCGCGCGACGCTGTCGGTGCGGTATGCGCAGTCGATTGACATTAACGCTCTGGGCACCCTTGGTCTTGCAATCAAGGCTGCAGTTGATCTGAAAAGCGTGTTGCAACGTTACGTGCGATACTACTCACTGATTTCTGACAGCACTCGGCCGCATCTGCATGCAAAAGATGACGCGATGCTGTTTCAACTGGATCACCCGGGCGCGACGGGAGCGGGCGTGGTCTTTTCGGCCGAAGCAGGGCTGTCGGCACTGTTTGCATCAATGCGTCAGGTCGCAGCGCGCCCAATCCCCCCGATCGAGGTCCTTTTCCAACATGATCCAGCGCGGGACGCATCTGTATTTGACAGCTTTTTTGGCTGCAAAATCCGTTATGGCCAGCAAGCGAACGGGATCCTGTTTGACACCAAGGTGCTTGATACCCCCAACCGGCTTGGCGACTCGGCGCTCTCGAATTTTCTGGAAAAACACCTCGATCAGGAAATCGAGGATTTGGAAAAGAGCCCCAGTCTGGTCAGGTCAACCAAGCAAGAAATCGCCCGCATGCTAAGCGAAGGCCCCCCAAACATGTCCCGCATTGCGCAGGGCTTGGGGTTCAGCGCCCGTTCATTCCATCGCCGCCTGTCAGAACATGGCGTGAGCTTCCAGACACTGGCCGAAGAGACGCGCCGCGAGATCGCGCTGGGTATGCTTGGCGATGGTGAAAATACCTTGTCCGAGATCGCCTTCCTGACGGGATTTTCCGAGCAAAGCTCGTTCAATCGCGCCTTCAAGCGGTGGACCGGGCAAACCCCGGCGCGATACCGCAAAGAGCTGGGCGCGCAGTAAACGGCCTCGTGCTTGCAGCCTCTGCACCGTAAAAGGATGTCAGAAAAAAAACGGAGACCGCATCTGATGGGTGTCATTGTCACAGTATTTCTGCCTCTGGCCGTGGTGGTGATCATGTTCAGTCTTGGACTTGGGCTTTCGGTTGGTGATTTTTGGCGCCTGAAAGAAAGGCCTCGCGCGTTTCTCATCGGCGCTTTGAACCAGATCGTGCTGTTGCCGGCTGTGGCATATGGGATTGTGCTGGCATGGGACATCACAGGGGCAACAGCTGTCGGGATCATGATCCTTGCGGCCTGTCCGGGCGGTGCCGTGAGCAATATTGTCACCAAGTTTGCAAATTGGGACCTGGCCCTGTCCATAACCTTGACCGCCGTATTCAGTTTGACCTGCGTGCTGACAATCCCGCTGATCCTTGGTTTTGCGGTGCAACAATTCATCGAAACCAGCGTGCCAGATATCGACATCACCGGCACCGCGATCCGGGCATTCCTGTTGACTGCCCTGCCCATCGCGCTTGGCGTCGCCGTCCGAAGCCTGGCCCCAAACGTTGCACATGCGCTAGAGCCTGCTTTTGCCAGGACAGCGACGGTCTTGTTCGTTTGCGTGATCACTGCAGCCGTTCTAAGCAACTGGCGTCTTGTGACCGAACACATCACCGATATCGGAGCGGCCCTCTTTTGTCTGATCGTGATCTTGTCGACGGTTGGCCTGATCGGGTCTTCTATGCTGGGCGCATCCGCAAACGAGGCACGCACCATCGCGGTTGAAACCAGTGTGCAAAACAGTGCGTTGGGTGTCACGCTGGCTGGATTGCTTGTTGCGGACAGCCCGGGTTTCAATGCGTTCGCCATTCCTTCGGCAATCTATGCGGTCATTTGGCTGGCAACGGCGTTGCCGCTGTTTCTGGTCTTTGCCAAGATCTGCCCAAACCGTGATCCTTGATGCCTCTGTTCGGTCGGAACATGAAACGGGATGATGCCGCCTCGGCCTGCCTCTGGGGCGTATTTCATGACGCCCGACCCGGTTCCGAAGGTCCACGCGGGTGTCTTGAGTGAACCATGACCATGCAGCAGACACGAACACGGCCAGGCCAATCCAGGCGTAGCGACAAAGGTGGCAGCATTCGCGCCCGTATCTGACCAGAGGCAGGCGTACGATCCGTTTACGATGCGATGATGCCTGCCAACAATTGATCGGTCATGCGCGAGACAGAGGGCCACGCATATCCACTGATCGTGTTCAGACACAGCGCGACACCGATCATGCCAGCGACAAGGGTTTCTGATCTGATATCAATATCCGCATCGACCGCACCCGGATCATGAGCCCGCAGCAAATCCTTGAAAATGGCAAATCCTCGGTCCACGTTGCCCGCTTTGATAAAGCTGTCCACATCCGTTTTCCCTACATTGCTTGACATGAACACAAGCCGGAAATCATCCGGATGATCGCGCCAATACGTGACAAATGCGTAGGTGGCGGCAGCAAGACTGTCTGCCGTGTTCGTCTTGTCCTGAATCTTGTCACGCACATGTGCCTCCATCTCAGACAGCACGTCGGCCCACAACAGCATCAGAATTTCCGTCTTTCCGGCGAAATGCGCATAAAGCGTGGTCGGCGCACATCCGACACGTTTTGACAGGCGACGCATCGAGACAGCCTCGAACCCCTCGGCGCGATAGATCGACATGGCGTGTTCAGACACGCGTGTCCGGAACTCGAGGATCTCTGCATCGCTGCGCGGTGGACGTCCGGCGGCTTTGGTCATTCGGCGCTCCTGAATTTTTCATTACGCGTTTCAAATAAACCTTGACCTGTCAAGCCAGACCTTTTACGGAACGCGTATCAGATAATTAAAAACACAGACTCCAGCGTGGATCGGACACACACATGACACGAAATTTACTGTTAAAACCCGTCTTGGGACTGGTTGGGCTGGCCATCATGGTCTTGGGACTGAACATCGGCCTAGGAGGCATCCCGACGCTTGGCTGGCAAAGCTCGGATCCATTCCTGACAATAACGAACGAGGGCGCGTATCACGTTCAGGACAGCCATATCCGTTTCATTGGTGGTGTGTGGTTCTGCGTTGGCGCACTCTTTTTTCTTGGCGCCGTACGGACGGACAGTTTGGGTACCACCTTGATCGCACTGTGCTTTGCGATTGCATGCGCCGGGCTTTTTCGCTTCAGCGGGCTGGACGGCGGCGTTGTTTTCAGCGCCAAGATCTTGCCATCACTGCTGTTGGAAGTGATCGGCTTTCCGCTGCTGGCGCTGTGGCTGCTACGGACAACAAAATCTGTTTGACGGCGCTGACCTGACGGCTGCCGCACATTGGCGGTAGCCATCCAGCTTTCAACAAGCGCTGCACGGACGATATATGACTTCTCTTTCAAGACAGGCGCACGCCGTCGTCAGGGCCGGAACGTGGCACTGCCCTGGCCACCCAAAGGCCTTGCAGCGGGACAGAGAATGCCGCGATCCTGTCAACACGACGGCTTTGGCGGCGCGACCGAAAAGACGTCAGCTGAGCCTTGGATTCGCCTTCGACCGCTCAATCTTTTCAAGCGAAAGGATGTCACCTGCCGGAAGCTGAGACAACTTTACATGCTGCTCAGCCGGTATCAGGCCACGCAGCTGAAGATCCAGAAATCGCAAACAACAGACGCGCAGGAATGACGTGAAGTTTCCGATGTCATGACCGGCATCAAGACTTTCATTGTAAAGCCGATGCAGCAGTTGCGGCACAGTCAGATCATCCCGCAATCCAATCGTTTCCAGCGTCCGCCAAAACATTTCTTCCAGGCGCACGCTGGTGACCATTCCATCCATGCGAAACGATCGGGTTTGAGACGCCCAAAGGGCCGGGTCTGCATCTATAAACAACTGACACATATGAGCGTCTCCTTCATGGATCAGCGGCCAACGCGCTCTTTGACATCGGCAGCAAAACCTTCATAGGTTCTGAGCGCGGTAACATTGACCTGCACATGTTGACCCATTTTTTGCATGATGGGCAAATCCAGCAGGATCTGGTCCAGCATTTCCATGCTGTCCACGCGCGCAATCACGATCACGCGGCGCTCTCCGACGGCTTTCCAAAGGTCGACGACAACGCCTGCGTCTTTGGCTCCCAAAGCAACGCCTGCCTCTTCGGCCCAGATCGCGAACAGATCGTTCTGTTCCATTTCTGCCGAGTACTCTACGTGGAAATCAAGATGAAACAACATGGACTTTTCTCCCTCAGTCGATTGCGCGGCCAAAACGGATGGCCAATTTACATTCACGGTAAAGATGCCGGCAACAGCGCCGGTCTTGATGAAAGTGCGACGCGACGTCGTCAGACGCCCTCCTCGGTCGCGAGATATCATTTGAAACGCCCCCCTTTCTCAATGACTTCGATCTGGTATCCGTCGGGATCCTTGATGAAAAAGAACTTTGCCACTGGGGTTCCGCCGGGACGAAAATCCACTATGCTTCCGGGGCTTTCACCGGCCTGCGTGGCTTTTGCATGGGCCACATCAAGATCGTCGACAACAAGCGCAAGGTGGCCATAGCCATCGCCCAGATCATAGGGCGTATCGCGGTCCTTGTTGATCGTCAGTTCAAGTTCGAACGTTGATGTCGGAAGGGCCATGTAAACGAGAGTGAAGCTCTCAAAATCAAGCCGGTCCACGACTTCCAACCCAAAAGTGTCTTGATAAAACTGCACTGAACGCGCTTCGTTCAGAGCTCTGATCATGCTGTGCACAAGTTTGGTCATGTTTTCTCCTCTGATAGAGGCGTATCAGAGAACGAACACAGAGTGGTATTATGCCATTACTACATGCCTGTTTGACCGTGATCTGGCTGATTTTGGCATTGCGAACGTCGGGAGAAGCCCGGCACAAACCGCGGCGCGCCGGCCCGAACTCAGGCCCGAACTCAGGCCCGATCTCAGGCCCGATTTCAGGCACACCGAATACCCCACCGGCCGCCCTTTGGTCGGCCAACACAAACGAGAGTCAGGCGTATCCGGGTGGGTGTGCCCGGTATTGACCCCCGGCCTTAGACCGGACCTGCACAGACAACCGGTTATCTTGCTGTGGGCACCATGGTGGTTTTGCTTTGGAGCAGACCACAGAGGCCATTCATGTGCATGAAGGTGCACATTGCGGCTTGTGGCAAAAACCGGGCTATGGCGCTCTACAAGGTGAGTTCAGATGCCGGCCCTGATGGATTGGATTGCTCTGGCTGTCCATGTCAGCCCCTGCGCGCCGATCACACGGGCATGCCGGTGATAAAAGCACTGGCATCCCCGCGCACCGTGACCACAGAACCGCAGATGTCGCTGTTAGTTGATGGTCCAGGTATACTCGCCATCGGAATATGTGTTTTTGTTGACCCGCATGATTGGGCCACATGACAGACCTTCGCCGCGATAGCGCGTGCAAACCTGGTTTCCCCGAATGCTCCAGCTGCCATTGTTTTTTCCGTAAGCGCTGTCGTCGTAGCTTGCGCTTCCATCGGCGTTATAACACTCGGTCCCGGTGCTGGGCCCGGTGTAGTCAAAGCACTTGCCCGAATGGGTGGCCTTGAATTCATCACCGGCCAGTTCCGATGCATGGGAGGCAGTCCCGGCAAGCGCCACAAGCGCAGTCGCGATCAGAGTGCGATAGCAAAACGTCATCATGATCTTTCCTATGTCCTACAAAATCAAAAAGGCCCGGGCGCGATGCACGCGACCCGGGCAACAGGGATTAGAAATCCAGCATGAAGCTGAACACCGCGATCCCGTCTGTCACGCCAAGGAATTGGCCATCGTCATCAGCATCGTGCCATGTCACATCAAGCGTCACATTGTCCGCAATCGCGTAGCTGGCGCCGATCGACCAATAGGTCCACTGAAAGCTTGGCGGTCCAAACCCAAAGTCACTGTCGACCTGTCCATATGTCGCCGCGACGGCGAGGCCCGGAACATTGGTGTAATAGTCAATCGAGGCCGAGATGTCGCTTTGGTTGAACTCGGGCAAATAGCCGTACCGCAAAGACGCGTAAACAGCATCGCTCAGCGCGTATGTACCGGTGGCTACAACCTCTGTCAGGTCATCAGCCGCAGAGTCATTGTACCAATAGTAGTTGTAGTTCAGGTCGTAGCTGAAGGCGCCAATTGTGTTGCCATACCCCAGGTACACGCCATATTCCACGCTTGCACCCAACAAAGCGGCATCGCCGGATTGGGCATATATCCCGGCATAGGCGCCTGACATAGCAGCTTCGACGTAGGTGCCGAACGTGGCCCCGTCAGAGTACTCAAAACCCTGAGAGACATACTCGCTTGCAACCGAAAGCCCGTAGGATAACGATACCCCCTCGGCGGATGCGGCAATTGGCGCGGCCGTCACAAGTAAGGCCGCTATTGCAGATTTTGTAATAGTTTTCGTAGTCCCCTCTATCTCCGTTATGGGTAAGCACACTCTGCGGAGGGTGTGCGCGCTTGGCCTGGACAGTTGGGCGCGCACACCGCATTGCGTTTGATCCGGATCAGGCCGTCAGGTCGATCCAGATGGTTTTCAGTTCCGTATATTGCTCATGAGCATGGATGCCGTTGTCGCGCCCGCCGAAGCCGGATGCCTTGAAGCCCCCGAACGGCGTGCTGATTTCCCCTTCTGAATAGGCGTTGACGCCCACGGTGCCGGCTTTCAGCATCCGGGCATAGCGGTGGGCTTTGGATATATCCTTGGTATAGAGCGTGGCGCACAGGCCGTATTCGGTGC
>JAKVCP010000105.1 GCA_022448925.1 Paracoccaceae bacterium | reverse complement strand
GTCTTGCCGTGGTCAACGTGACCAATCGTGCCGATGTTGCAGTGTGGTTTGCTGCGCTCAAACTTTTCCTTTGCCATGGTCTTGGCTCCCTTTTGACTTTGGGTGGCGGGGTCAGCCCCGCCCTACGGTGGTGGGTAGGGCGGGGTACACCCCGCCGTCCCGCTATGCGTATTTCGCCTGGATTTCGTCACTGATGTTCTGCGGCACCGGATCATAGTGCGAGAACTGCATGGTGAACTGGGCGCGGCCCGACGACATCGAACGCAGAGTGTTGATGTAGCCAAACATGTTTGCCAGAGGCACTTTCGCGTCGATCGCGATGGCGTTGCCACGCGGCTCTTGACCCGAAACCTGTCCGCGACGGGACGTCAGATCGCCGATGATGCCGCCGGTGTACTCTTCCGGGGTGATCACCTCGACCTTCATCACCGGTTCAAGCAGCTTTGCACCAGCTTTCTTCATGCCTTCGCGCATGCCCATGCGGGCCGCGATTTCGAAGGCCAGAACGCTGGAGTCAACGTCGTGGAACTTACCGTCGATCAAGGCAACCTTGAAGTCGATCACGGGGAAGCCGGCAAGCGGGCCGCTGTCCATAACCGACGTAATGCCTTTTTCGACACCCGGAATGTATTCCTTTGGAACGGCACCACCAACAATCTTGGACTCAAAAGAGTACCCTTCGCCGGCCTCGGTTGGCGTGATGACCATCTTGACTTCGGCAAACTGACCCGAGCCACCCGACTGCTTCTTGTGCGTGTAGGTGTGCTCGACTTCGTGGCTGATGGTTTCACGGTAGGCCACCTGCGGCGCACCGATGTTCGCTTCAACCTTGAATTCACGCTTGAGGCGGTCGACCAGAATATCGAGGTGCAGTTCGCCCATACCCTTCATGATGGTCTGGCCGGATTCCAGGTCGGTTTCGACACGGAACGAAGGGTCCTCCGCAGCAAGACGCGCCAGACCCTGGCTCATCTTTTCCTGGTCACCCTTGGTTTTGGGCTCGACCGCGATCTCAATAACCGGATCCGGGAAGGTCATGGTTTCAAGAACAACCGGATCGTTCTTGGCGCACAATGTGTCACCCGTGGTGGTGCCCTTCAGGCCGCCCAACGCAATGATATCGCCGGCAAATGCCTCTTCGATCTCTTCACGGTTGTTCGAGTGCATCATCATCATACGACCGACGCGCTCATTGTTGCCCTTGGTCGAGTTCAACATCTGGTCGCCCTTGGAGAGGGTGCCTGAGTAGATACGCACGAAGGTGAGAGAGCCGACGAAGGGGTCGTTCATGATTTTGAACGCCAGACCAGAGAACGCCATTTCGTCGTCCGCACGACGGGCGATGTTCCGCTCTTCCGTTTCGTCGCCGGGTTCGAAGCCCATGTAATCAACCACGTCCAGCGGGCTGGGCAGGTAGTCGATGACGGCGTTCAGCAGCGGCTGGACACCCTTGTTCTTGAACGCCGATCCACCCAGCATTGGCACAAATGCCATTTCCAGGCAGCCTTTGCGCAGCAACGCGCGCAGCGTGTCAACGTCAGGCTCCTCGCCTTCCAGATAAGCTTCCATCGCGTCGTCGTCCATTTCGACGGCCGCTTCGATCATGATACCGCGCCATTCTTCGGCCAGATCCTGCAACTCGGGGCGGATGTCGACGAGTTCCCAGGATGCCCCCAGATCGTCGCCCTTCCAGAGCCACTCTTTCATCAAAACAAGGTCAACCTGCCCTTCAAGCTCGGTTTCGGCACCGATTGGGAAAGCGACAGGCACAGCGCGCGCGCCGGTGCGATCTTCGACCATCTTGTGGCAGTTGAAGAAATCAGCACCGATCTTGTCCATCTTGTTCACGAAGACGATCCGCGGAACCTTGTAACGGTCCGCCTGACGCCACACGGTTTCGGTCTGTGGCTCGACACCCGCGTTGGCGTCCAGAACACAGACGGCGCCGTCAAGAACCGCCAGCGAACGCTCAACTTCGATGGTGAAGTCAACGTGGCCGGGCGTGTCGATGATGTTGAACCGGTGCTTTTCGGTCTGCGCGTTGTTACCGTCTTCGGTGCGTTCCCAGAATGTGGTGGTCGCCGCCGACGTGATGGTAATTCCGCGTTCCTGTTCCTGCTCCATCCAGTCCATGGTGGCTGCACCATCGTGCACCTCACCGATGTTGTGCGACTTGCCGGTGTAGTACAGGATGCGCTCGGACGTGGTTGTTTTACCAGCGTCGATATGCGCCATGATGCCGAAGTTGCGATAGCGATCGAGAGGATATTCGCGTGCCATGGGACTGAGCCTTTTGAGCCTGTGGAAAGGGGTTACCAGCGGTAATGGCTGAACGCTTTGTTCGCGTCGGCCATTTTGTGGGTGTCTTCGCGCTTTTTGACAGCTGCGCCGCGGGAATTGACAGCATCCAGCAGCTCGCCGGCAAGGCGCTCTTCCATTGTGTTTTCGTTGCGGCCACGAGAGGCGGTGATAAGCCAGCGGATGGCCAGCGCTTCACGACGCTCTGGGCGCACTTCGACGGGAACCTGATAGGTCGCACCACCAACCCGGCGCGAACGCACTTCGAGAGCCGGTTTGATGTTGTCGAGCGCTTCATGGAAGACCTCGACAGGGGCGCGCTTGATCTTTGATTCAACCCGATCAAGAGCGTTGTAGACAATACGCTCTGCGACCGATTTCTTACCATCGATCATCAGGTTGTTCATGAACTTTGTCAGCACACGATCGCCAAACTTGGCATCGGGCAGAACTTCGCGTTTTTCAGCAGCGTGACGGCGGGACATGGTATCTTCCTCTTACTTCGGACGCTTCGCGCCATACTTCGAGCGGCGCTGCTTACGGTCTTTGACGCCTTGGGTATCCAGAACACCACGCAGGATGTGATAGCGCACACCCGGAAGGTCTTTGACACGGCCGCCACGGATCAGGACCACCGAGTGTTCCTGCAGGTTATGGCTTTCACCCGGGATGTAGCTGATCACTTCGTAACCGTTGGTCAGACGCACCTTGGCAACCTTCCGCATCGCCGAGTTCGGCTTCTTCGGCGTGGTGGTATAGACGCGGGTGCAAACGCCGCGCTTCTGAGGGCACTGCTCAAGGTGCTGCGACTTCGAGCGTTTGACTTTGGGCTGCCGCGGCTTGCGGATCAGCTGTTGGATCGTTGGCATTCCGGTTTTATCCCCGTGTAAGCTCACATATGTGGTGCACGGGGTTTCCCGTGCGGGTTTCTCATAGTCCGATCTGGGGCGCGTCCGCCCTCGACCGTTTGCACCTTCATGGTGCGCATTCATGTGCGCGCCGAAACGGTGCGCGAGTGGCTGCGTGACACCAAGGTGCGACGCAAAAAACCGCATGCGTCCCCGCATTTCGGGAACGACGCGGTAGGTGTCCAGAGGATCGGGGCAAAACGCCCGGATCTTGACCGCTCTAGTCCTGTGAATGGGCGCCCGGATAAACCCTGCGCCGCGATAGCGGGCGTATAGGGGGAGTCGGAAGCCTTGTCAACAGCAGGTGATCCTTGCACCCAACCTGTGACGTCGGCAAAGCTGACCACAGTATTTTTTACGGGAGCGCACAATGCAAGTGATTGGGTTTTGCCGATTTTCCTATCCTGCTCAGGGCGGGTTCCAGGTCGAGCATCTCAGCGATCAGGACCGGATGGAGTTTCTCTATGCGCCGGACCGGATGGAAGACCGGTTTCGGCATTTTGAGACCCTCTGCCTGCCCGGCCTCATGGCACAGACCGACCCCGATTTCACCTTTGTGATTCTGGTTGGTGACACACTTCCAGATCGCTATCGTGCCCGGCTTGACGGTTTGATTGCGACATTTCCTCAGGCAAAAATTGTTGCCCGCCCTCCCCGACCTCATCGCAAAATCTGCCAAGAGGTCATCAATGCCGAACGCGGGGACCTGTCCGCCCCCTGCCTGCAGTTTCGGCATGACGACGATGACGCTGTTGCGGTGACCTTTGTGCAGAGGCTTCGACAAGCGGCTGATGACTGCGAAGGACTGGTGCGCAATAATGCCCTTGTTGGATTTGACTTCAACCGGGGTTTCGTCACCACTGCCGCCGCCGACGGAATACGCGCTCGTGAAGAACTGGAGCCCTATTGGGGCGTCGCCCTGGGCATGGCTGTTCAGGCCGGACACAAATTGACAATCATGAATTTCATGCACCGACGGCTGCCCAGGTTCATGCCAACCGTGACGCTGACAGACACCCCAATGTACATCCGCGGCCACAACGATCATAACGACTCGCGTCAATCAGAGCGCAGACCGGCCGCCGAACTGCCCCTGCTGGATCAGGACACCCGCAGACTGTTTCGCGAAACTTTTGCCATTGATGACGCAAAGGTGCGCTCAGTCTTTGGGTAATCACGCCGGCGCGTGTTTGACCGCACGCTCGCGCAGCAGTGTGAAGACGCCAGCCGCCACGACGATCAGGCACCCGATCGCAGCCAAGGCATTCGGCACTTCCCCGAAGACCACAAATCCAAGGATGGTGGCACACAGCAACCCGACGTACCGGAACGGGGCGGTAAAGCTCATATCACCATTCCGCATCGCCAGCACGCTTAGCGAAAACGCTCCGACACTGAAAGCAGCGGCAGCCAACAACAAACCCGCCAACTGTGCGTCCATCGTCACAAACGATGTCCCCACTGATGTGACACCGCCGAAGATCGTGATGGCTGCCACTCCGGTCAGTGCCACCGTCAAAGACGGAACCTGACCCGAGATTCTGCGCGTAACCAAATCGCGGGCCGTGACGCAGCCGACCGCAATCAACCCATATATGGACCATGCCGAGAACCCAGCCCCACCCGGCTGCACAATCAGCACCATGCCCAGCAACCCCAACGCGATGGCGCTTGCGCGGCGCCAACCGACCGGTTCGTGGAACACCAATGCCGCGCCAAGGGTCACTGTCAGGGGCAAGGTCTGCAACAACGCGGTGACATTCGCGAGCGGCATGTGGATCAAGGCCGTCAGAAAGAAATAGGCCGCACCGACCTCCGTCAGGCTGCGCAGAGCAATCAGCAGGCCATCCGCGCGCGAAATCCGCAAGGTCAGCCCCCGCATCCTCCAGGCCAGCATCGCCACACAAGCTGTCGCCACAATCCCTCGCAGGAACAGTAACTGGGACAACGGCATATCGGTGCCGATCAGTTTTACACAGGTATCACCCAGCGCAAAAAATGCCATGGAACCGGACATCACGAAGGCGCCATAAATATTTTGAGACATACGAACCATAGCCCTGTGGCTATCAGCGAATGCGCCCATTAACCACTCAGAAAACGGCCCTGTGTTCGGGCGCCCCCTGCACAAGCCGTGGCCTGGAAACCAGGTAAATGAAAAGATCAGCCCATTGTGGATCGGGCCGCGCAGCATGACACCTACAGGGCCGGGATCCCGGAAGAATTGATAAATCCAACAAGATCATCCCAAAAAAAGGCCCCTCAATAGAGGGGCCTTTCTTGAACTCATGCTCACAACAGTTATTCGCGGCTTTCAGGCGTGTTGGCCATCAGGTTGTCAAAATCGCCACCCCCAATGATATCTCCCTCCATCGGGGCCGCCAAAGCGGCTGCCGCTTCGGCTTCATCACGGCGTGCTTCGATAACAACATTGTCGCGCTCCTGGGCAATACGGCGAACGCGCTGTGTTGCGCCGCCTGTACCTGCCGGGATCAGACGACCCACGATGACGTTTTCCTTCAGTCCCACAAGCTTGTCCTTCTTGCCCTGAACCGAGGCTTCCGTCAGGACACGGGTGGTTTCCTGGAAGGACGCAGCCGAGATGAACGACCGGGTCTGCAACGAGGCCTTGGTGATCCCCAGAAGGATGGGCTCGCCCTGTGCGGGACGGCCGCCCTTGGAAATCGCCTTTTCGTTCGCGGCGTCGAACTCTTGCTTGTCGACGTGCTCTCCCTTGAGGAGCGTGGTGTCACCGCTGTCCAGGATTTCCCACTTTTGCAGCATCTGGCGAACGATAACCTCGACGTGCTTGTCGTTGATCTTCACGCCCTGCAGGCGATAGACGTCCTGCACTTCGTCGATCATGTAGTTCGCAAGCGCCTCGATGCCCATGATGGACAGAATGTCGTGCGGGGCGGGGTTGCCATCCATGATATAGTCACCCTTCTGGACGAAGTCGCCTTCGACCACCGGGATGTGCTTGCCCTTGGGCACCATGTATTCGACGGGCTCCATCGACTCGTCTGTCGGTTCGATGCTGATGCGACGCTTGTTTTTGTAGTCGCGGCCAAAGCGCACGTGACCGTCGATCTCGGCGATGATCGCGTGGTCCTTGGGGCGGCGTGCCTCAAAGAGCTCTGCAACCCTCGGCAGACCACCAGTGATGTCCTTGGTCTTGGCGCCTTCACGTGGGATCCGCGCGACAACATCACCAGCCTTTACCGACTGACCATCTTCGCAGGACAGGATTGCATCAACAGACATAGGATAGGTGACCGGGTTACCGGCATCATTGCGGACGGGATCACCATCAGCATCAACCAGAATGATTTCTGGCTTAAGCTCGTTGCCTTTGGGGGCCGCGCGCCAATCCGTCACGATCTTTTGGGTCATGCCGGTTGCATCGTCGGTTACCTCGCGCACGGCAACGCCGTTTGCAAGATCGACATGCTTGGCCACACCATCCTTTTCAGCAATGATCGGCAAGGTATAGGGATCCCACTCGAAGAGCTTGTCTCCTCGGGCGATCTTGTTGCCTTCACTGACAAAGAGCTTTGAGCCGTAACCCAGCTTGTGGCTGGCGCGTTCTTCACCCTGATCATCCTGAATGATCAGCTTCATGTTGCGGCCCATAACAAGTGTTTCGCCATTGGCGTTCACCAAGGTGTTGGACCCTTCGAACACGATGGTACCTTCCTGGCTGGCTTCCTGGAACGATTGCTGGCCACCCTGCGCAACACCCCCAATGTGGAAGGTCCGCATCGTCAGCTGTGTTCCGGGCTCACCGATCGATTGGGCCGCAATGATGCCAACGGCCTCACCGATGTTGACCAATGTACCTCGTGCAAGGTCACGACCGTAGCACATGGCACATACGCCCTCTTCGGCCTCACAAGTCAAAGGCGACCGGATGCGTGTGGACTGAACGCCTGCCTCTTCAACCGAATCCGCCATGCGTTCGTCGATCAGCTGGCCGTGCGCGACAATCACGGTGTCAGTGCCGGGAACGCAGATGTCCTCGGCGGCGACGCGGCCCAGAATACGCTCGCCCAGCGTCGCAACGACTTCACCGTCGTTGACAGCTGGTTCCGCCGTGATCGCATTGTCCGTACCACAGTCATGCATACGGACGATGCAATCCTGTGCCACATCCACCAAACGACGGGTCAGATATCCCGAGTTTGCAGTCTTGAGCGCCGTATCCGACAGACCTTTCCGTGCACCGTGGGTCGAGTTGAAGTACTCAAGAACGGTCAGACCCTCCTTGAAGTTCGAGATGATCGGCGTTTCGATGATGTCACCGTTTGGCTTGGCCATCAGACCACGCATCCCGCCCAACTGCTTCATCTGAGTGACCGAGCCACGGGCACCTGAGTGCGCCATCATGTAAACCGAGTTCGGTTCTTCGACGGCACCCGCTTCGTCCGTCTGTTCGGCCGAAATGGTCGACATCATTGCCTCGGTGACCTTGTCGTTACACTTCGACCAGGCATCGACAACCTTGTTGTACTTTTCGCCCTGAGTGATCAGACCGTCCATGTACTGTTGCTCAAAGTCTTTCACCTGGCTGCGCGTGTCATCTACAATGCCCCACTTGTCGTCGGGGATCACCATGTCGTCCTTGCCGAACGAGATGCCCGCCTTGAACGCTTCGCGGAAACCCATGGTCATGATCTGGTCACAGAAGATGACGCTCTCTTTCTGACCACAGTAGCGGTATACGGTGTCAATGACCCGTTGTACGTCCTTCTTACGCAAAAGCTGGTTGACCAGGTCAAACGGTGCCTTGGCGTTCAGCGGCAAAAGCGAGCCCAGCAAAACGCGGCCCGGTGTGGTTTCGAACCGCGTCCAGATTTCCATGCCCTCGGCGTCGATCTGCTTGACGCGGCACGTGATCTTGGCGTGCAGATGTACTTCATTGGCGTTCAGCGCGTGCTCGACCTCTTCGATCGAGGAAAACGCCATGCCTTCACCCTTCATGCCGTCCCGCTGGATGGTCACGTAGTAAAGACCCAGGATCATATCCTGTGAGGGCACGATGATCGGCGCACCGTTTGCCGGAGACAGAACGTTGTTGGTCGACATCATCAAAACGCGCGCTTCCAGCTGAGCTTCAAGGCTCAGCGGGACGTGTACAGCCATCTGGTCGCCGTCAAAGTCCGCGTTGAACGCCGAGCAGACCAGCGGGTGCAGCTGGATCGCCTTGCCTTCGATCAGTGTGGGTTCGAACGCCTGAATGCCCAAACGGTGCAGCGTCGGCGCGCGGTTCAGAAGAACCGGGTGCTCGCGGATGACCTCGTCCAGGATGTCCCAAACCTCGGGGCGTTCCTTTTCAACCAGCTTCTTCGCCTGTTTCACGGTCGAGCTCAGGCCCTTGGCCTCTAGCCGCGAATAGATGAACGGCTTGAACAGCTCCAGCGCCATCTTCTTGGGCAAGCCGCATTGGTGAAGCTTCAGCTCTGGGCCAGTCACAATCACCGAACGACCCGAGAAGTCGACCCGTTTCCCCAGCAGGTTCTGACGGAAACGGCCCTGCTTGCCCTTGAGCATGTCCGACAGCGATTTCAGCGGGCGCTTGTTGGCACCTGTAATGACGCGACCGCGACGGCCGTTGTCGAACAGAGCGTCGACAGACTCTTGCAGCATCCGCTTTTCATTGCGGACAATGATGTCAGGCGCGCGCAGCTCGATCAGACGCTTCAGACGGTTGTTCCGGTTGATCACGCGGCGATACAGATCGTTCAGATCCGACGTCGCGAAACGGCCACCATCCAGCGGCACCAGCGGGCGCAGCTCTGGCGGGATCACGGGGATCACGGTCAGAACCATCCATTCAGGGCGGTTGCCGCTCTCC
>JAKVCP010000104.1 GCA_022448925.1 Paracoccaceae bacterium | reverse complement strand
AGACTCGAGGACGACGGTTATTTCAAGCTTCAGCGCGACTTAGCCGGGCAAGTTGGCATGGGTGAATGGGCGAAACTCCAGCGATCAAGGCCAGTGAGATGGGCGTCATTTATCATATCAATCACATTATTGAGCCTAAGTGTTTTTGGCATTGCTTGGTTTGCAGTCCTAACCTTTTTTCCGACTTGATTGAACGGTAACTTTGTCCCGCATTGCCGACGTTGGCGCTCGATGCAACGAATGACCGCAGTGTGTCCTTTGAACCATTTTTGCGACAGGGCTTTCCGAGGCCAGTTTCTACAGTGTTTTCTCAGCCATGAGGGCAACTAACCCGAAAAGCCTCTAGTCGCAATTAGCATATTTTGTGGCTAGTCTGATATTTAACCGAGATAGTGCCCCCAGGATCGACCTGGAGGCACACTTTAAGTTAACGGCTGGCTGTCGTCAGGGGGCTTTTTTATCACGATTATTGATCGAGGAAGCTTCGCAACTTACGTGACCGGCTGGGATGCTTCAGCTTGCGTAGGGCCTTTGCCTCAATCTGACGGATCCTTTCACGAGTCACACTGAATTGCTGCCCAACCTCTTCCAGCGTGTGGTCGGTGTTCATTCCAATACCAAAGCGCATACGCAGCACCCGTTCTTCGCGCGGTGTCAGTGATGACAAAACGCGAGTCGTGGTTTCCTTCAGGTTTTCCTGGATCGCACTGTCCAGAGGCAGCACGGCATTCTTGTCTTCGATGAAATCGCCCAGTTGGCTGTCTTCTTCGTCACCAATCGGCGTTTCAAGCGAAATCGGCTCTTTGGCGATTTTCATCACCTTCCGAACTTTTTCCAGCGGCATTTGCAGCTTTTCAGCCAGTTCCTCTGGCGTCGGCTCACGACCGATTTCATGCAGCATCTGTCGACCGGTGCGCACCAGCTTGTTGATCGTCTCGATCATGTGCACCGGAATACGGATCGTGCGCGCCTGATCCGCAATCGAGCGGGTGATCGCCTGACGGATCCACCAGGTCGCATAGGTCGAAAACTTGTAGCCCCTGCGATATTCGAACTTGTCCACGGCTTTCATCAAACCGATGTTGCCTTCCTGGATCAGATCCAGGAACTGCAATCCGCGGTTTGTGTATTTCTTGGCGATAGAGATCACAAGGCGCAAATTTGCTTCGACCATTTCCTTTTTGGCTTGGCGCGCCTCTTTTTCGCCTTTCTGGACCTGCTGAACGATCCGGCGAAACTCGCTGATGTCGAGCCCGACGTATTGACCAACCTGCGCCATGTCAGCCCGCAGTTCTTCGACCTTCGAGGTTGATCGTTCGATGAACATCTGCCATCCGCGACCTGGCTTTTCCGCCATGGCATCCAGCCACGTCGGATCCAGTTCGCGACCGCGATATTCTTCGATAAATTCACGGCGGTTGATGCGGGCCTGGTCCGCAAGCTTAACCATACTGCTGTCGATCGACATGATCCGGCGGTTGATCCCGTAAAGCTGATCAATCAAGGCTTCGATACGGTTGGCATGCAAGTGCAGTTCATTGACCAATTCGACGATTTCCGAGCGCAATTTCTGGTACTGCGCCTCTTCCAGGTCGCTGAACGACCCATCTTCGTTCAGCGTCGCCGAGATGCGGCTGTCCTGCATTTCGCTGAGGTCCGCATAATCCTGCGCGATGCGGTCCAGCGTCTCAAGCACCTGTGGCTTCAGGGCCGCTTCCATGGCTGCAAGCGACATGTTCGCCTGGTCGTCGTCATCGTCATCATCGTCTTTGGCGATCGGATTCCCATCGGCGTCGTATTCAGGCTCTTCGCTGTTGGGTTTTTGTGCCGCAGAGACATTCGTGGTGTCGACGACCGGCTCTTCGACCTCTCCGTCTTCATCCATCTGGTTACCAAAAGTGGCCTCCAGATCGATCACGTCACGCAGCAGAATGTCTTCTGACAAAAGTTCGTCACGCCAAATCGTGATCGCCTGAAACGTCAGCGGGCTCTCGCACAGCCCGGAGATCATCGTGTTGCGACCGGCCTCGATCCGCTTGGCGATGGCAATTTCGCCTTCGCGGCTCAGCAGTTCGACCGATCCCATTTCGCGCAGATACATGCGCACAGGATCGTCGGTGCGGTCCAGCTTTTCCGAGGTGCCCGACGACAGCGCGACTTCTTTGTTGGATTGCTGGGCCACCAACTCGGTCGAGCGCTTGTTGGCCTCGTCGTCCTCGGCTTCCTCGTCCTCTTCGGTGACTTGAATACCCATCTCAGACAGCATGGACATGACGTCTTCAATCTGGTCCGAGCTGACCTGATCGGGCGGCAGAACCTGATTGAGCTGATCGTAGGTGATGTAGCCACGTTCGCGCGCCTCGGCGATCATCTTTTTGACCGCCGCCTGGCTCATATCAAGCGAGATCTCGTTATCCTGATCTTCGGTCTTGGCGTCGTCGGTGTCTTTTGCGGCCATGAAGGGCTCCTTGTCGGGGCGGTCGGTCGCCGTACAACTGGGTGATTCGTTAGCGCGAATCAATAGCGTGATTACCTGATTCGCACACCCATCTATCCGGGATTATTTACAGTTTTGTCGGGAAAACCATTAACGGCGTGTCTTCCCAAACTCTATTTTTTGCATGAGTCGCTCAAAGGCGTCGCGTTCGCGCTTGTCGATATGGGCCCCGTTCGGGCCCAAGTCGAACTCTGGTGCCTCATCATTGCCCCCCGAGCGTTGCGCGCGGTTGCGTGTGTTGGCAGCATCGCCAAGCCGCCAAGTGACGGCTTCATGGGACAGGGAATCAGGGTCTGCGGCGGCCTCCTCGATCTCTGCTTGCAGCCCCTTGTCCGCGTCAAGCTTGTCTAGCTCTTCGGTCACCGTTTGTCGGGCCAAGTCAATGTCACCAGGATTGCGGATACAGGGCGTAATTGCCACATGGCGCGCCTGCAACAGAGTTTCAAGAGGCCCGGGGCCGATTTCTGCCTCGATCACACCGCGCCGGTCGGCGGATGGCGTATCCGCATATCGCAACAGCAGGTCTCTGATCTGGTCAAGGTCCTGATCGCCGGTGAGCATATCATCCAGTCGAAGCTCAAATTCAGGCAGCAAATCAGGACAGATCAGCAAACTGGCCAAAATGACCGAGGCCCGCAGCCGCGTTTCTGCGCCCTCTTGCGCTGCCGCCAGCATAGAGGTCTTGGCGCTTTGAGATGGCACCGCCATTGCACCACGGCGTGCCTTCCAGCCCGCCCTTGAAGATCCCGAAGACCCCGAAGACCATTGTGGGCGCAGCACCGCCCTCAGCAGCGCAGCGATTTCCCGGCCATAATGTGACCTCAGCGTTGGATCAGTGATCCGGCCCACCTTTTCCCGCAAGGCCATATCAAGTGCCGCCTTGCGTTCGGGGCTGTCCAGCACACGGCCTTCGATCACCCCCTGCCACAGCAACTGAACCATGGGTTGGGCGGTCTGAAGGATCTGACCCAGTGCCTCGGCGCCGTCACTGCGCAGAATATCATCGGGATCTTTGCCTTCCGGCATGATCGCAAAGCGTAGACCTTTGCCAGCTTTGAGCAGCGGCAAGGCCCGATCGATCACGGCGTGCGCTGCGCGCAGGCCAGCAGTGTCCCCATCCAAGGCCATTACCGGCTCATCCGAGATTCGCCAAAGCAAGTGCATCTGCTCTTCTGTGACGGCTGTGCCCAGCGGCGCGACAGCAGCGCCAAACCCTGCCTCGACCAGCGCAATCACGTCCATGTAGCCTTCGGCGACAATCAGCGGCTGGCCCTTGCCGGCCGCTTCGCGTGCGGGTCCCATATTGTACAGGTTGCGCCCCTTGTCGAACAGCTCGGTCTCGGGTGAGTTCAGGTATTTTGCGTTATCTGTCGGATCCATCGCCCGCCCACCAAAGGCAATCGCGCGCCCACGCGCGTCCCGGATCGGAAACATGATGCGATTGCGAAAAGTGTCGTAGGGCTTGCCCCCCTTGGACGATGGCTTTGCAAGGCCCGCGGCAAGGATCATCTCTTCGGAGACGTCTTTGCTGCGAAGATGGTCCCAGAGCCCCTGCCAGCTTGCTGGCGCAAACCCAATTTCGAACCGCTCCAACGCGCCCGGCCCCAAACCGCGCCGGTCAAGGTATGCGCGCGTCTCTGCCGCAGCACCGGTTTTCAGCTGCAGTCGGAAAAACTGAACCGCTTGCTCCATCACCTCGATCAAAACAGAGCGCCGATCGGCCTTGGCCTTGGCCTTGGCATCACGAGCAGGCATCGGCATGCCAGCTTCACCGGCAAGAATTTCAACCGCTTCAATGAACGACACATTTTCGGTTTCCTGCACAAAGGTCAGTGCATCACCCTTTGCGTGGCATCCAAAGCAGTAATAATAGCCCTTACGATCGTCGACATGAAAGGACGCGGTTTTTTCCTGATGGAACGGACAGGGTGCCCACATGTCACCTTTGCCCTGATTGGACTTGCGCATGTCCCATGACACTTTGCGCCCGACCACCTGTGACAGACTGGTTCGCGTCCTGAGTTCGTCGAGGAATCCGGGGGGCAGGCTCATGCGGATTTATACGGAGAGTTTGGGATGAGAGTCAAAGCCCAGCATACCGGGCGCACAAAAACCATGGCCGGCGCAAAGGCATGCGCCGCACCACCGCATCAGCACATACCCAAACGACAACGGCCGCTCGTCTCACCTTAGCCAGAGCTGGCCTTTTTGGCTGCGTCAAGGCATTGGGAATCCCAAGCTGAGCCCACCTCTTCGCCAAGCTGATCCTCTGGCAGTTGCAAATAAACCCAGTCGACCATCGCGGCAATCACCGCATCATAGCGCGCCTCTTCCTCGGTTGCATCGCGACGGATCTGCCTCTCAGCGCGGCGTTTGCCTTTGCCCTCAAGCCGTTTATCGACGATCTTCTGTACCAGCTCGCCCTGAATGCGGCACTCAGCCTCAAGGTCTGGTGCTGCCGTTGCAAAAAATGGGACCGCGCACAGCGCAATGACTGTCCATAGTGCTTTCACGTCGTCACCTCCTTTTCAAGGTTTGAGGCAGAGCTAACGCCATTCTCTCGCCGTGTCACGCAGGCTTTCGCGCATCCACTCCCTGCATGGCGACATCAAGCTCATGCACCAACGTGCCCGCCATGGAGCGAAAGGCCATGATGACAAAACGGTCCGGTGCGTCACGCAAGACGACACAGGCCATGTGCTGTACCTGCGTTCTGATACATCGTCCGATGCCAAACGCCGCTTCGCGCAGATCAACCGGAACCAAGCGGGCCAACACCTCTTCGACGTCGTCTCCAGACAATGCCACGCAGGCCCAACTGTCGGAATTATCGGTCACGGCTGCCCGTGCTGTCAACCCGGCCGGCGGCTTGGCCCCCACCAGAAACGCCTGATCCAGCCCTGACCACAGCGCGCGGACGTTTGCATCGCCATCCCATGTTCCGGGTACTGGAAAGCCGACGCCCAGCGCTGCATTCAACAGGTCCGATACATCCTGCATCTGCCCCTTGTAGGGCGCAACAGACCAAATCGGATCCCAGGCCACCTCTTCCAGCGTCAGAGCCCCGCGTGACAATGGCAGCAGACCCGCACATGGGCTGAGAGATTTCAGATCAGCCACGAACACGTCCTCCATCAGGGTCAAACATCACGGGATCAATCACCTCGCACAGGGTTTCCAACTCGCGCAGATGGTCGACCATCTTGACCGTCTCACCCAGTCGAGCCCGCCCGTTCAGCAAAAATCCAAGCCCGATGAAATGTCCCAATGTCGGCGAAAACCCGACGCTTGTGATGTAACCATGATCATTCGCGCGGTTGGGCGCGGCGTTGCGTTCAAACAGATGCGCACCAGCGGTCAATTGCTTGACCGCCCCGATCGGCTTCAGCCCCACCAGCTGTTCGCGCTCGGCGCCACTCAGGCCGGGTCGCTCGGACATGGTTTTGCCCACGCAGTCCTTTTTGGAAGAGACCATACGCCCCATGCCAATATCGTCTGCAGTGACGCGCCCATGTATCTCAGAGTGGGTGATGAACCCCTTTTCAATCCGCAAGACGTTCAACGCTTCCATCCCGTAGGCACCACCGCCAAGCCCCTCTGCCCGGGCGATCAACTCTCGATACAGGCTGTCGCCATAGCGCGATGGCACTGCCAGCTCATAGGCATGCTCTCCGGAGAAAGAGATCCGGAACAACCGCCCCTCCACGCCCATCAGTGAAACCGCTCCACAGGCCATGAATGGCCAGCCCTCGCTGTCGATGCTCTCATCCAATAGACCATTGAGCAACTCTCGTGACTTGGGGCCGGCGACGGCAAACTGTGCCCATTGTTCCGTTGCCGAAATGATCCGCACATCCAAATCGGGCCGCACCCCCTGATGCACCCATTCCAGATGCTGCATGACCTGGCCAGCTGCGGCTGTTGTGGTCGTCATGACAAAATGGGTCTCGTCCAGTCGCGCGGTTGTACCATCATCCATGACGTGACCATCTTCGCGCAGCATCAGCCCATAGCGCACCCGCCCCGGCTTTAGTGTCGAAAACGTGTTGCAATAGACGAAGTCCAGAAACGCTGACGCATCCGGCCCCTGAATGTCGATTTTGCCCAGCGTGCTCACATCGCAGACGCCAACGGAATCGCGCACCATCGTGACCTCACGGTCGCAACTCTCACGCCAGGTCCGTTCGTCAGCTTTGGGGAAATAGCTGGGGCGATACCACAAACCCGCCTCGATCATCGGGGCGCCGCGTTCAACCGTGGCCGCATGGCTTGTGGTCTTGCGCTCAGGCGCAAATCCCTTGCCCTGGGCCCCAGCCCCCATTGCCCCGATCGAAACCGGCACAAAAGGTGGACGAAAGGTCGTTGTCCCGGTTTCGGGGATAGACCGCCCCGTGACATCCGCCAAAACCGCCAAAGCCGCCACATTCGAGCTTTTGCCTTGATCGGTCGCCATGCCCTGCGTGGTATAGCGCTTCATATGCTCAACGGACCGAAAGTTCTCCGTTGCCGCCTGCGTCACATCCTTGACCGTGACATCGTTCTGAAAATCCAGCCATGCCCGACCCTTGTGCGGTACAGCCCACAAAGGCCGCAGCGCATAGGGCGTGTCATCGGCCTCGGGCAATGCCGTTTCAGTGGCAGAGACCCCCAGTTCGCGCGCCACCTCAACCGCAGCCTCAGCGCCATCGCGCAAACAACCATGGGTCGAGAAAACCCCCTGCGCAGCGCCCACTGCCCGCAAACCGGGCACCATATCCGGAGCAGGAACAAAGGCCGAGATATCCTCATTCCAAACCGGTCGGCCGTTCATGTGGCACGCCAGGTGCACGGTGGGGTTCCACCCACCCGACATGGCCAAAGCCCCGCATTGAATGCGGCTCTCTCCATTGGGGGTTGTCACTCGCACCGATTCAACACCATTGCGCCCGCCACTCACATCACTGACGACCGCACCGGCAATGACCTGATACGCATCGCTTTTGACCACATCTGGACGAATGTCCACAAGGGCTGCGACGTGAACACCCGCCGCCACCAGATCCCGTGCCGTACGATGCGCATCATCGTTGTTTCCAAAAACCACAACATTCTGCGCTGGCACCACGCCCCACCGATGCAGATATGCACGCATCGCACCAGCTGTCATCACACCGGGGCGATCATTGTTCCTGAATGCAACAGGCCGCTCTATCGATCCTGCCGCCAAAATCGCCCGCTTTGCCATGATGCGCCAAAAACATTCAAGCGGCAGTCCGCCCAAGGTCGCCCGGTGATGACCAACCCGCTCAATCGCGCCATAGACGCCACCATCATAGGCCCCCGTGACCGCAGTACGGGTCATGACGCGCACAGTCGGCAAGGCCTCTAGCTCTTCCAGGGTTGCAGTGACCCAATCGGTTGCCTGCACACCGTCAATGCACTCATCTTCAGCCAGCAATCGCCCGCCGGGCTGGACGTCCTCATCCACAAGTATCACGTCCACGCCCGCCCGACCCGCTGTCAAAGCCGCCATCAAGCCAGCCGGTCCACCCCCAATCACCAGCAGATCGCAAAAGGCATAGGCCTTTTCATATCTGTCAAGGTTATGGACCCGATCCAGCGCGCCCAGTCCCGCAGCGCGGCGAATGAAGGGCTCATAGACCTTTTCCCAGAAGGGTTTGGGCCACATGAACGTCTTGTAATAGAACCCTGCGGTCAGAAACGGGGCTGCCAGATCGTTGATCGACAAAAGATCCCAGTCAAGCGATGGCCACCGATTTTGACTAAACGCCTGCATCCCGTCAAAGATTTCCTGCACAGTCGCCCGCACATTGGGGTCACCCCCCCCAGACCGTTTCACCGTCATCAGCGCGTTGGGCTCTTCGCTACCAGCCGACAAGACACCACGCGGACGATGGTATTTGAACGAACGGCCCATCAACGTGATGTCATTTGCCAGCAGCGCCGAGGCCAGCGTATCCCCCTGAAAACCAACAAAACTCTTGCCGTCGAAACTGAATGTAACAGGCACCGAACGGTCGATACGGCCATATCCATCAAGCCTCATGCAACTGCCCCTTCGACATCACGTGCCAATGCAACACCGACAATCTCGTGGGTTACCGTGTCGCGGGTCACAACCAACCAGGCACCACAGCCACCGGAATGCATCCAAAGTTCGCGCGTAACACCGGCTGGATTGTCACGCAGGTGCATGTACTCGTCCCAGACCTCATCACCAGCGTCCGGCGCCGGCCGATCAAGGGCAACGGCATCCCCCTTATAGGTGAACTCACGGATATCCCGCTCTCCACAAATTGGACAGGTGATCCTCATAAGCGACCTCCGGACAGAACCCGCCCTGCCCCTTCATCTTTCCAAAAATACTCAAATGACACCATCCGCCCCAGGCTCCTCAGTGCAAATTGTGCTGGGCACCGGTGCCCTCTTCATCCATAAGCCCGCGCCCAGACCGAAACCGATCGAGCCGATGCCGCAGGGCAACGTCGTGCGGACGATCCTGTGCAATGAGATGAGAGAACGTAAAGCCGGATGCCGGCACCGCCTTGAACCCCCCGTAGCACCAGCCACAGTTTACATAGAGACCTGCGATATCGGTCTTGTCGATGATTGGCGAACCATCCGGGGACATGTCCATGATACCCCCCCAACTGCGCAAAACCCGGGCCTTGGCAAGCATTGGCATCAGCGTCATGCCCGCT
>JAKVCP010000103.1 GCA_022448925.1 Paracoccaceae bacterium | reverse complement strand
TTCCGAAGAACCACGCCACAAACAGTGATATCAAGATGGCTGTAGTCAACTTCTAAAGCCTCTTGCTTCACTCACCATCCTCCGCATCCAGGAGTTCCATGTTCAGGCCGAGGCCGCGGACTTCTTTGACGAGCACGTTGAACGATTCCGGCACGCCGGCCTCGAAGTTGTCCTCACCCTTAACGATGCTTTCGTAGACCTTGGTCCGGCCTGCCACGTCGTCCGACTTCACCGTCAGCATTTCCTGCAGGGTGTAGGCCGCGCCGTAAGCTTCCAGAGCCCAGACTTCCATCTCCCCGAAGCGCTGACCACCGAACTGCGCTTTACCGCCCAGCGGCTGCTGGGTGACGAGGCTGTAGGGGCCAGTGGAACGGGCGTGGATCTTGTCATCCACCAGATGGTGCAGCTTGAGCAGGTACTTCACACCAACCGTCACCGGACGGCTGAACTGTTCACCCGTGCGCCCGTCAAACAGCACCGACTGGCCGCTTTCCGAGAAGCCCGCGCGCACCAGTGCATCGTTGACATCAGCCTCTTTGGCCCCGTCAAAGACTGGCGTTGCGATAGGAACCCCACGCGTGACATTGCCCGCCGCTTCGATCATCTGGGTCTCACCCATATCGGCGATGCCCTCTTCGTAGACATCGTCGCCATAGACAATCCGCAGAGCGTCACGCACCGGCGTCAGATCACCCGAACGGCGATACTCTTGCAGAGCGTCGTCGACCTTGATCCCAAGGCCGCGCGCGGCCCAACCCATGTGGGTTTCAAGAATCTGACCCACGTTCATCCGGCTGGGAACGCCCAGCGGGTTCAGACAGAAGTCGACCGGCGTCCCATCGGCCAGGAAGGGCATGTCCTCCATGGGAACAACGCGCGAAATCACGCCTTTGTTCCCGTGACGGCCAGCCATCTTGTCGCCCGGTTGCAGCTTGCGCTTCACCGCGATGAAGACCTTGACCATCTTCATCACACCCGGTGGCAGGTCGTCACCGCGACGCACCTTCTCGACCTTGTCCTCGAACCGGGCATCCAAGGCACGCTTTTGCGCCTCGTACTGCTCGTTCAGGGCCTCAACGATCTGCGCGTCAGCCTCTTCGGCCAGAGCCAGCTGCCACCACTGACCGCGGGTCAGCATCCCCAGCAACTCTTCGGTGATCTCCGAGTTCGGCTTGACACCACGAGGACCTTTGACTGCCGTCTTGCCCAGGATCAGGCCTTGCAGACGCGCATAAATGTTGCGGTCCAGGATCGCCAGTTCGTCGTCCCGGTCACGGGCCAGGCGTTCGATCTCTTCCCGCTCGATCTGCAAGGCGCGTTCGTCTTTTTCCACGCCGTGGCGGTTGAATACACGCACTTCGACGACAGTGCCAAAGTCACCCGGCTTCACCCGCAGTGACGTGTCACGCACGTCCGAGGCCTTTTCGCCAAAGATGGCGCGCAGCAGCTTTTCTTCTGGCGTCATCGGGCTTTCGCCCTTTGGTGTGATCTTGCCAACCAGAATATCGCCCGGTTCCACATCCGCACCAATGTAAACAATGCCCGCCTCGTCGAGGTTGCGCAGCGCTTCTTCACCAACGTTGGGGATGTCGCGGGTGATCTCTTCCGGCCCCAGCTTCGTGTCACGGGCGGCGACTTCGAATTCCTCGATGTGGACGCTTGTGAACACGTCGTCCCGTGCAATCCGCTCAGAGATCAGGATCGAGTCTTCGTAGTTGTAGCCATTCCACGGCATGAAGGCGACGATGACGTTCTTTCCAAGCGCCAGTTCCCCCATGTCAGTCGAGGGACCGTCCGCGATAACCTCACCTTTGGCAACGGTGTCGCCAACCTTGACCAGCGGGCGCTGGTTGATGCAGGTGTTCTGGTTCGATCGCTGGAACTTGCGCATCCGATAAATGTCAACGCCCGGGTCGCCCGGCTCCATGTCTTCGGTTGCACGCACAACGATCCGCATCGCGTCGACCTGGTCGATGATGCCGCCGCGCTTGGCCATGATGGCCGCGCCCGAATCCCTGGCCACAACGCCTTCGATCCCGGTGCCAACCAGCGGTGCCTCCGAGCGCAGCGTCGGAACAGCCTGACGTTGCATGTTTGATCCCATCAGCGCGCGGTTGGCGTCGTCATTTTCCAAAAACGGGATGAGCGAGGCCGCGACAGAGACCAACTGTTTGGGCGAGACGTCGATGAGGTCAACGCTTTCGCGTGGCGCCATGGTATAATCGCCAGATTGGCGCGTGTTGACCAAGTCATTATGGAACCGACCATCAGCGTCCAGGTTGGCGTTCGCCTGCGCAACGGTGTGGCGCATTTCCTCGGTCGCGGACATGTAGTTCACCTCATCGGTGACTTGACCGTCGACAACCTTCCGATAGGGCGTTTCGATGAAGCCGTACTTGTTGACCCGCGCGAAGGTGGCCAACGAATTGATCAGACCAATGTTCGGCCCTTCCGGCGTTTCAATCGGGCACATCCGACCGTAGTGGGTCGGGTGCACGTCGCGCACCTCAAAGCCCGCACGTTCCCGCGTCAGACCACCCGGCCCCAGCGCCGAAAGACGGCGTTTGTGGGTGACTTCCGAAAGAGGGTTGGTCTGGTCCATGAACTGCGACAGCTGCGACGATCCAAAGAACTCGCGCACGGCGGCGGCGGCTGGCTTGGCGTTGATCAGATCCTGCGGCATGACAGTGTCGATTTCGACACTGGACATGCGCTCCTTGATCGCGCGCTCCATCCGCAACAGGCCGACGCGGTACTGGTTTTCCATCAGCTCGCCAACAGAGCGAACACGACGATTGCCAAGGTGGTCGATGTCGTCGATGTCACCACGGCCATCCCGCAACTCGACCAGGGCCTTGATGCACTGAACGATGTCTTCGCGATCCAGCGTCCGCTGCGTATCAGGTTTGTCAAGCGCCAGGCGCATGTTCATCTTTACCCGGCCGACGGCTGAAAGGTCATAGCGCTCGCCGTCGAAAAACAGCGTATCAAACAACGCCGAGGCCGCCTCTACAGTGGGCGGCTCGCCCGGGCGCATCACACGATAGATGTCCATGAGCGCGGTCTCGCGGTTCATGTTCTTGTCGTTCGCCATGGTATTGCGCATGTAAGGACCGACGGTGACATTGTCGATGTCCAGAACCGGGATCTCGGTGATGCCGGCATCCAGAAGATCTTTCAATGTTCCGCCCGTGACGTCACCATCCTTGTCGACGGTCCAGGTCAGCTCATCCCCGGCCTCGACGTAGATCGCGCCGGTTTCTTCGTTGATGATGTCACAGGCGACAAACTTCCCAACGATCTGGTTAAACGGCACCAAAAGCTCAGTGACTTTGCCTTCGTCGATCAATTTCTTGACCGCGCGCGGCGTCACTTTCTTGCCCGCCTCGGCGATCACTTCGCCGGTGTCGGCGTCGATCAGATCGTAGGCCGGGCGCGTACCCCGAACACGCTGCGGAAAGAACTTGGTTGCCCAACCTTCGCTCTTGCGGGCCGAATAGGTCACGGTGTCATAGTACGCGTCCATAATCGTTTCTTGGTCCAGACCAAGGGCATAGAGCAACGTGGTGACTGGCAGCTTGCGGCGGCGATCGATCCGCGCAAAGACAATGTCCTTTGCGTCGAATTCGAAGTCCAGCCACGAGCCGCGATAAGGGATGATCCGGCAGGCGAACAGCAATTTACCCGAGCTGTGCGTCTTGCCCTTGTCATGGTCGAAAAACACACCGGGCGAGCGGTGCATCTGGCTGACGATGACGCGTTCCGTGCCATTGACGATGAACGTGCCGTTGGGTGTCATCAGGGGCATGTCGCCCATGAACACGTCCTGTTCCTTGATATCCTTGACCGATTTCGCGCCGGTATCTTCATCGACATCAAAAACGATCAAACGCAGCGTGACCTTGAGCGGGGCGCTGTAGGTCATGTCGCGCTGCATGCACTCTTCTACGTCATACTTGGGCTTTTCAAGTTCATAGCCAACGAATTCCAGAATACTGGTTTCGTTGAAGTCCTTGATCGGAAAGACCGACTGGAACACACCCTTGATCCCCTCACCATCAGCAGGCAGGGGCTGATCGCCGGATTTCAAGAAAAGCTCGTAGCTGGATTTTTGAACCTCAATCAGGTTCGGCATCTCCAGTACTTCGCGGATTTTACCGTAGTATTTACGGAGACGTTTCTGGCCAAGGAAGCTTTGCGCCATGGTCGTTGATCACCTTTTTTAGTTTCTCACCAGGCGTGTGCACTGTCGGGCTCCAGCGCCACACCCGTCCGAGACGGCATGAATTTCGGTCCATTCTCGGCCTTCGTCCCACCGAAGACCACTCGATCCTGTGATCCCTGCCTTGGGAAACATCCTGTGGTCATCAGGCTGCTTGCCAACGCGGGGCGCAAAACTGTGTGATGATTTGAGCGTATACCCTGCTCTGCCCGGGGTGCTTTGTGTCTGTCCCCTGAGCCTTTTGCCTACCCTGTCATGCCAAAACGGAGAAGGCGGCTTCGAATCAATCGAACCCGCCGGAAAGCTCCAAATATGTCGTGAAGATGCAGAACGCAATAGGATCAGTAAAAAAAGTCGCGGATCAAATGTTAGCATCAGAAAGCCTGTGAACCGCCGCAAGGTCAAGTCAAAACCAAGATAGGGGTCCGAGCCAACCAAAAAAACAGGCGCCCCCAACGATGAGAGCGCCTGCTGAATTTGCCAAAAGGCAAAGCCAGGATTACTTGACTTCGACTTCTGCGCCAGCTTCTTCGAGCTTTTTCTTGAGCTCTTCTGCTTCGTCCTTCGAGACGCCTTCCTTGATAGCCTTGCCGCCAGCTTCAACCAGCTCTTTGGCTTCTTTCAGGCCCAGGCCAGTGATGCCGCGGACTTCTTTGATGACGTTGATTTTCTTCGCGCCTGCAGATTTCAGGATCACGTCGAATTCAGTCTTTTCTTCCTCAGCGGCGCCACCGGCGTCGCCGGCGGGTCCAGCCATCATCACTGCGCCGCCAGCTGCGGGCTCGATGCCGTACTCGTCCTTGAGGATGGTTTTCAGTTCTTGTGCTTCCAGCAGGGTCAGGTTGACGATGCTTTCTGCCAGTGCTTTCAGATCAGCCATGTGACTTCTTTCCGTATAGATATGTGTTCCAACGTCGGGGAGATGATCCCCACGCAGATCTCATTAGGTGCCTTACGCAGCCTCTGCCTTTTCTTCGATGGTCGACAGAATGCTTGCGATGTTCGAAGCAGGTGCGCCAACCGCGCCAGCGATATTCGAAGCAGGTGCGCCGATGCAGCCCGCGATCGAAGCAATAAGCTCTTCGCGCGACGGCATTTTCGACACGGCTTCGACGCCGGAACGATCCAGTGCAGTTTCACCCATTGCACCACCAAGGATTTCAAACTTCTTGTTGTCCTTGGCAAAGCCCTCAACCACCTTGGCGGCGGATACAGGGTCTTCAGAATAGGTGAGCACTGTCATGCCCGTCATATAGTCGGCAATGCTTGCGCACGGGCGACCTTCGAGGGCGATCTTGGCGAGCCTGTTCTTGGCGACACGAACCGCGCTGCCCGCTTCACGGGCGCGTGCGCGCAGGTCCTGCATCTCGGCAACCGTGAGACCTTCGTAGTGGGAGACCACAACGACGCCAGAGCTTTCGAAGATCTGGCCGAGTTCCTCGACCACTTTTTCTTTCTGGGCTCTATCCACAGTTTCACTCCAATAATGGAGGGCATGCGCCCCCCGGCTCAGTTCTGCCGGACGACTGTCCGGCGTTCAGGTCCTTTTTTACGGGTATCCGCCAAGAACGCCCGAGGGTCCAGCCCACGGTCAATCTGGTCTCTTCCCGTCTCAGGCAGGAGATTAAGGGGATATGTCCCCACCCACCGTCTTGGACGATGTAGACACTGCACGACGAATCGACCGCGCCTACGGCGCTGTGCTTACGGTGTTCTTTTCGCGCACGCAAGAGACCATGATCATAAGGCCGAACAACCGGCTCAGCGCAGAGGCCGGCGGGTTTTCAGCGGTTCGCTGCATACGGCTTTGCGTTGCACGTACATCAAATGACCAATCGCCGTGCCAAAAGCCCGGTGACGTCCGGATCTGTCCAGAAAATCAGCCAAGCGCAACAGGTTGACCGGGTGCTTGACCACAAGCCGCTTCACGCGTTCGACCGCAGCCTCCAGATCATAGGTGTTCACGATCTGTGCAGCTGCCTGGGTCGGCGTCAACAAGACATAGTCCTGCTGACGCATCGACGTGTCCCGAAGGGCATCAAACGGCGAGCCCCCCAAGGCATGAAATTTGGGCAGGTGGATCACGATATCTTCGAAAGGGCTTACGAGTTCTCGACCTGACCGCTGCTCAAATCCAAGAGGGCGCAATCGACCAAGTGCATGCCGTCGCATCGGGGGCGACAGCACATCCAGATCCGCGCGGTCGTAGTGAAGTTCGTCAAAAACCGAAATCAACCCAGCCTCGGCATCCGCCACCATGACAAATGGGTCAGCATCCAGAACTGCGATACGCTGAGGAAATGGGCAAGAGAGATCAATGTCAAAGTCGGCGGGCTCGGCTGTGCCCATACCGCGTCCCCGCCGGTATCCCGGACGTTGCCCCATACGTTGACCCAGTCGCGGATGAAGGCGCTCTACAAATCGTGCAAACATTGTACCCCGGACTTTATCGCAGCAACCCCTGAGTGTCGGTCAGACATCTTGCGTTTTACTTGATCACTGACGATCCTAGATCCTAGGGCACACAGGGCAAGACGGGTGTACCATGCTACAGGACAAAAAATCCGAGACAGACAGCGAAAAGCAAAAGCGCATTTTGCGCCGCCTTCTGGAAACGCTCAGCCACGAAGTGCCCGAGCTGTACTATCAACCCACCAGCCAAGTTGCGCGGTTGATACAAACCCGCGTCCATGACGGGGGCTCGTTGAATGCCGATGAACGTGCCCTCATGGCGCGGCTCAGCACACGCGATATCGAAATTCTGCTGAGCTTGCACTAAACCGGCATTGCAGGACCGAAGACAATGTGCAGCCGTTACACGCGAGGCGCGATGAACACGGCGCATAAAAAAAGGCGCCCGCCAAGGCGCCCTTTGTCTTTTGGTTGAAGGAGCGTGTCACTCGACGTTTGCCGAGTCCACCGCGATCGACACGCCAGGACCCATGGTCGAGCTGAGCGCGATTTTCTTCATGTAGGTGCCCTTGGCACCCGCCGGTTTGGCCTTGGCCACAGCGCCAACAAAAGCACGGATGTTTTCCGCCAGCTTGCCTTCATCGAACGAAGCCTTGCCAACACCCGCGTGCACAACACCGGCCTTTTCGACCTTAAACTGAACTTCACCGCCCTTGGCCGCCTTGACAGCGTCGGCGACATCCATGGTCACCGTGCCAACCTTGGGGTTCGGCATCAGGTTCCGCGGGCCAAGGATCTTACCCAGACGCCCAACGATGGGCATCATGTCCGGGGTTGCAATGCAGCGATCGAACTCGATCGTGCCGCCCTGGATGGTTTCCATCAGGTCCTCTGCGCCGACAATGTCAGCACCGGCCGCCTGCGCTTCGTCCGCCTTGGGACCCCGTGCAAATACGGCGACACGAACGGTCTTGCCGGTCCCGTTGGGGAGGCCGACGACACCACGGACCATCTGGTCAGCGTGACGCGGGTCAACGCCCAGGTTCACAGCAATCTCGACGGTCTCGTCGAACTTGGCCGACGCGTTGGCCTTCACAAGAGAAACGGCCTCTTCGACGGTCACGTCTTCTTTGCCAGCAAAGGCCTCACGCGCGGCGCGGGTGCGTTTTCCAAGCTTCGCCATCTTACTTCACCTCAATGCCCATGGAGCGGGCAGAGCCCAGGATGATCTGCATCGCCGCGTCGATATCGTTGGCGTTCAAATCCTTCATTTTCGCTTCGGCGATTTCTTTCACCTGCGCGGCGGTTACCGAACCCACGGTCTCACGGCCAGGGGTGTTGGCGCCGGACTTCAGCTTGGCAGCCTTTTTCAGGTAATAAGACGCAGGGGGCGTCTTGATTTCCATGGTAAAGGACTTGTCCTGGTAGTAGGTGATCACGGTCGGGCACGGCGCGCCGGGCTCCATGTCCTGCGTCTTGGCGTTGAACGCCTTGCAGAATTCCATGATGTTGATACCGCGCTGACCCAATGCAGGGCCAACGGGTGGGGATGGGTTTGCCTGACCTGCAGGGACCTGCAGCTTCATCGAACCAACAAGCTTTTTGGCCATTTGGTTTTCCTTTCAACGTGGATGGATCGCGATCCACCCAGATAATGTTGCGTGGTTCGGCGACACATCGCGATGCGTCAACCTCCCACAAGAGAGTGCCGTCCAATGACGATTCGGGCCGTCTACGCCTGTTTACATGCCTTGGCAAGAGCCGAACAGCATCAACAAGACCGCAACACCATCTGATGGCGTGCCCCCAGATCGCCGAAAGCGCAACCAAAGCGCATGCCTCATTGTATGGGGTGTGTGATACAGATTTCGCACTGACCGCTAATGCCCGCTACTGACCGCTATCGGACTTGCCTTTTGCGGCTTTCCAGACAGTGACAAAGGCCATGAATTCTATGGCAACTATGACGGCATGAATGCCAAAATCCATGACTGGCGACGCCGGGCTGTTTGCGTAAGGAAAAAGCGGGTCAATAAACATTTCCTGGCCTTCACGCAAAATGCTCATGATCAAAACAACAAGGTAGTGTTGAGGGTTTTGTGTCACCATCACAAAAACGGTAGCCCCAATCATGGCCACCAATCGGCCGGCTGTTGAATAAATGACATTCAGATCCGGCGCAGAGGACACGCTGATTCCCGCCTCGATCAAAACATCATGGTTAAAGTAGAACCAGTAGACCTGAACGCTCATGAAAGCGACCAAAACAAGCATAAAGGCGTTCACCCATTATGGGATCTTTGGGGTTTTGAACGTGCATATTTTCCTTCAGCAACCAAACTCAATCAAACGATTGAACGCGTGTCGTTGCGCGTTTCTGCAGGGCAACGTAAAATGAACCAAATGAAACCATTTACGTACTACTGAACAAGATTCACAAATGCTGCATGTCCCGCTTTCGAAGGTTGATCTCAATTTTTTGGTCGTTTTGGATGTTCAGGGCCTGTCAAACCATTACGGCCTCGAACAAAGAGAGGTGCCTTTTGCACTTCCACCGTTGAAATTGCCCCTTT
>JAKVCP010000102.1 GCA_022448925.1 Paracoccaceae bacterium | reverse complement strand
GCTCCAGTGGGTTGTTGGTTCTCAGCTTGATCCAATGGCTGTCCGGAAAGCCGTAGTAGGTCAGGGTCTCATGGCCGCTCTCCTCGAGGAGCTCGGCGGCCTTGGTCAGCTTCATGGCACGCAACTCAACGATGACGGTGGCCATCTTCTCGGCGGCAGCCTTCCGGCTCTCCTGGGCATGGATCGCCTTCAGCATCTTCGCGATGTCCCGAACCTTGCCGGAGGGCACTAGGCTGAAGACGTTGCGGTAGAAATGTACCACGCAGCGCTGCCACTGGGCGTCGGGCAGGACCTCGGCGGCGCTCTCCACCAGGCCGCGGCACGCGTCCGAGACGATCAGCTGCACGCCTGCTGCCGCGATTTTCATCAGTTTGGGTCTGGTCCAAAGATCCTTGATCTTGCCGTCACTCATTGCAGCCGCAATCGTTTTTGCAGGCTTTGGCCTTGCCCGTGTCTGGGCGATCAGCGTCGACGGGTTTCCGGATGCCACATATATCTGGGTGCTGGTCATTGAACTTGTGATTGCTGCGTTGGCTGCGTGGACCGCGTTCCAGACGCATGCAAGCACCGCATAGTCAGGCGCTCAGGCTGAGATGGTGGAAGTCATGCAGCCCGAAGGCAATCTGGACTTGGCATCGCAGTCAACTGGCAGGGGGGGGCTGCAGAACTGCAAAGACCCTCTGCCCATGATTGGTGCGCTTTCCGGCGCTTGGGGCTGGCACGGACAACCAGAAGATAGGTGCCGGTGCTGGACAGATGGCTGATCTGAATGTGGGGGCGCATCTACGACGCGGCCCGACCCATCGTCCCTAGTTTGACATCCGAAGCCACTTTGATCGCAATCCCATGGGATAGTTTCTGGCTTAAGTAGTGGTCGTTTTTATCTTGCCTGGCAACGTTCAGGCGATGGATCTTCAGAAGGCTCAGCAGCTTATGTCGCTAGTGATTGTGCTACGGCTCTCAAAGAGGCCAGATCTTTGGCTGAATAGTTCAATGCCATATCTCAGAGCCCTGTGCGGTATATGGTGTACTTAGGTCGGGGTGGCTTTCAAGTCTGGAAGGAAGCCGAAAGTTGGTTTCACAAGACTGCAAAACAGGGGTTTGATAATGCACAGACCAACCTATCGCCGGACGACTGTACGGGCCCGTGTCAAAGCTTTTTGCCAAGCAAACTTACACAAGGCGACTGCGTTCATCGGATTGCGTGACAGGTCTGCCATTTCGGTCCTTGCGGCATGTGCCACCGAGTCTGAGGCTTTGTTCATGTGGCCTGCGTTTTGCGGAGGCTGCGGGTCATACTCGATCATCAGCTGAATCCGTTCCGCAACGGCGCGTCCGGCCATATCTTCGACCAGTGTAAAGGCCAGATCAATGCCCGCCGACACGCCTGCGGCCGTCCATATCTTGCCCGACTGGACCACGCGCTGTTCGGGTTGGGGAACCGCGCCCAAGCGCTTTAGCGCGCCCATCGCCGCCCAATGGCTGGTCGCGGGCTTATCTTTCAATAGCCCAGTGGCTGCCAACACGATGGCGCCCGAACATACAGAGGTCGTGTAGCGCGTGCCCTTGTGGGCATGTCGCAACCATGTTGTGAGATGGCGATCCGTGGCTGCGAGTGCGGTGTGCGCCTCTGACCCGGGGATCAGCACAATGTCGGGATTAGGTGTTTCCTTGAAACTGTGGGTCGCGCCAACAAGCAATAGACCGCGGTCCGTTGCGACCGGGCCGATGTTTTTTGCAACAAACCGGATCTCGGCGCCCGGCAGCATCTTGAAAACTTCATAGGGACCAAGCGCATCCAACGCTGTGAAACCTGGGTAAACGACGATTGCAATTTGCATTCCAGCCTCAGAATAGAACGATCGTACTTTTTTGTTTACCTGCACCGGCAACAGACTTAAACCCCCTCTATGTCAAAAAAGATTTCTCACGGTGATCCAAGATCCACCAAGGCCGCGCGCACCCGCGATCGGATACTTGCCACAGCCCAGCGTGAGGCAAGCATCCGTGGGATTGACGGCCTGACGATCGGGGGGCTTGCAGAGTTGAGCGGCATGTCCAAAAGTGGGCTGAACGCCCATTTCGGATCAAAAGAGGCGCTGCAGCTTGCTGTGATTGACTTCACGGCCGAGCGTTTTCGGAATGATGTTGTCACACCTTCCTTGGCCGGGTCGCCGGGTTTGAAACAGCTTGAGGCGCTCATGTCCCGTTGGATTGACTGGTCACAACATCCCGATCGTCCGGGGGGGTGTCAGCTTATTGCCGCGGCCTTTGACTTTGATGCATTGGACGGCGCTGTGTCAGAACGCCTTGCAGAATGGCTTGGCGCATGGCGTGGCGCCATCGTCAGAGCGGTTTTGCTGGCAAACCGCGTTGATGGCGGGGCCCGAGATGCAGAGCGTCTTGCGAGCCTGGCATTCGGGCTTTACATGAGCCAGCATATGGAGCGGTTTCTTCTGGGCGACGCAGATGCGGCGCGCCGCGCGGAACGAAGTTGGCAAAGCGCGATCAGAGCAGAGGTCTGACAGATGCGCGCATCAGACGGTTGGCCAGCGTGGACCTTACCAGCGGGTACACTTCATTCATGCCGATCTGGTGCACTGGATTGTGGTCTGCATTGTGTCTGTGTCTGTGTCTGTGTCTGTGTCTGTGTCTGTGTCTGTGGCTGGCGCGCGCGCGGATCCATGAGCTCTGTGGCGCTGCGGTCACTCTTTTGCAAGGGTCTCGGAACGTTTCCGTACAAGAACGGTGCGCAGGTCATGCATTGCCAACAGCAGGGCGTCGGTCACCTCGTCCAGCTGGGCCTCCGTTGCGCGTGACTGGGCCCATTGCGCGGTCATGTTCAGGTGTTCCAATGTGCGTTGGATGTCATCCAGCTCACGCGCGGCAAGGACATTTTCCCTATGTTGCATCCAGTGGCGGATCTCTTTCATATCCGTCTCGGACAGCAGCCGATCTCCCTGTGGTTTGACCTCGCCGTTCTTGATGTTGATCACGGCGATCGGGTCCATTTCGATGCGTCGCTGACGGTTTGCAGTATCAACGCGAAAAACCTGTGCGCCGTTTTCGCGAATGCGGAAAAAATACGTTGGCAAGCCGTCAGCCATTGCGCCTCTCCTTACCTTAATGCAGCGCAAAAGCGCTGAATGCGATGGCAGGCTTCGGTCAAGGCCTCGTCCGACGTCGCATAGCTGACGCGAAAGTTCGGGCTCAGGCCAAAGGCCGCGCCAAAAACGACGGCCACGCCCTCTTCTTCCAGCAGAGCGGTAGCAAAGTCTTCGTCGTTGGTAAGTGTCGTCCCCTTGGGCGTGGTTTTGCCGATGCAGCCTGCAATCGAAGGATAGACATAAAAGGCCCCGTCAGGCACCGGACAACTGAGACCTTCGGCGGCATTCAGCATCGACACGACCAGATCCCGGCGCCGTCGGAAGAGTGCATTGTTGGGCGCCAGAAAGTCCTGAGGCCCATTCAAGGCCTCTACCGCCGCCCATTGGCTGATAGACGAGGGATTGGTCGTTGATTGGGACTGGATCTTGCGCATGGCAGCAATCAGCGGCTCGGGGCCAGCGGCGTAGCCGATGCGCCAGCCGGTCATGGCATAGGCCTTCGAGACGCCATTGCAGGTCAGGGTGCGCTCATACAGGCCGGGCTCGATCTGAGCGGGTGTATGGAATTCAAAGCCGTCGTAGACAAGATGTTCATACATGTCATCCGTCATCACCCAAACCTGTGGGTGACGCATCAGCACATCTGTCAGAGCCTGCAATTCGGCACGTGTATAGCCCGCGCCGGTTGGATTCGAAGGTGAGTTGAAGATCAGCCATTTGGTTCTGGGCGTAATGGCGTCTTCCAGTTGGTCTGGTGTCAGTTTGAACCCGGCCTCAAGCGGGGCTTCAACAATTACGGGCGTCCCGCCCGCCAGCAGAACCATGTCTGGATAGCTGACCCAGTAGGGGGCAGGAATGATGACTTCATCACCGGGGTTCATGGTCGCCATCAAGGCGTTGTACAGCACCTGCTTGCCGCCAGTCGAAACCGATACCTGCGACGGCTTGTAATCCAACCCGTTTTCGCGGGCGAACTTTTTGCAGATGGCCTCTTTCAGTTCAGGAATGCCGTCTGGGGCCGTGTATTTGGTCTTGCCGGCGTTGATGGCTGCGATCGCGGCGGCCTTGATCGTGTCGGGGGTATCAAAATCCGGCTCGCCGGCACCCAGCCCAATGACATCGGCACCAGCTGCCTTGAGATCACGTGCCTTGGCGGTGACCGCCACAGTTGGCGAAGGTTTAACACGCGCGAGGGTTTCCGACAGAAAGGACATGATGGCTCCGATTTGAACATGGGATGGAAACCTCATAGGGTGCGCGGAAATACGGTTCAAGCCGCTTTGCATTCAGGAGAAACAGATTGTCTGACGACCCAAATGGCTGGTATGGGCCGAACTCGGCCACTTTCGGAGATCGCCTGGCAGCGGCGCGTGACGCTGCTGGCATGACGCAAGAGGCGCTGGCAAAGCGGCTGGGCGTAAAGTCCGGGACTCTGAGCAACTGGGAAGAGGATATGTCAGAGCCGCGCGCGAACCGGCTGAGCATGATCGCAGGCCTGCTCAATGTCTCGATCATGTGGTTGCTGAACGGCGAAGGCGAAGGGCTGGATGACCCGGATTTGGGTCCTGACGTTGCACCTGATCTGACCAGCCTCCTGATAGAGATACGCGATCTGCGGGTCGGCCTGAGAGGCACGGCTGATCGGCTTGCAATTCTTGAAAAACGACTCAAGAAGGCCTTGCAGGAGTCTGCCCAGTGACCGAGACACATGAACACCGGATCAAACGTCTTGCCATGCGTTCAATGCGGCGCGGCACAAAGGAAATGGACATTCTGCTAATGCGTTTCGCCGATGCGCATCTGTCACAGATGACTGCGGATGAGCTTGACCTTTATGACGCCTTGCTGGGTGAAAATGACCAGGATCTCTACCTTTGGATTTCGGGCCAGGCGATAGGGCCGGATGTCTATGCCCAATTGATCAAGTCCATTGCCGAAACGCCAGCTCCAACGAAATAGGCCGCATTTTAGCCATATCTGTTTCGGTTTAACGCATTCTTTTGGATTTGGCCTCAGTGTCGTCTGCAACAGTTTGAGTGGAGATGGACATGAGTTTGCACAGCCCAATGGCCACTGCCAAAGAGCAGGTGTTCATGACAGGTTATCTGGATGCACTGGCGTTGGTCGAACGCCTGCACCGGTTGCTTTTGGACGTGATAAAGGATGAATTTGAACGCGTCGGTGTTCTTGAAATCAATGCGGTTCAGGCTTTGTTGTTGTTCAATATCGGCGACAACGAAGTCACGGCAGGTGAGTTGAAGTCGCGCGGCTACTATCAGGGCAGCAACGTCAGTTATAATCTGAAAAAGCTGGTCGAAATGGGGTATATGCACCACCAGCGCTGTGAAATCGATCGCCGTTCGGTTCGGGTTCGTTTGACGGCCAAGGGACGCGAGATCAGCAACATCGTGGCCGGCTTGTTTTCGCGCCACGCAGACGGCTTGCAGAACAAGGGTGTGCTTGGTCCGCAGGGGATAGAAGATATCACCACGTCGCTGCGCCGGGTCGAGCGGTACTGGACCGATCAGATTCGCTATATCTACTGAGATGCGCGGGAAAAAAGCTGGCCTTGAAGTTCCCGCTTCAATTTGCGCACCATGGCGTTTTCGAAGTCCCGAAAGCCTATCGCGGTTTCGATAAAGGCATCGGGTCCTGAGATGACATACAGTTTGTAGAACGCCCAAAGGTCTGCGATTTCCAGTTGGCGTTGATCGGCGCTGTTCATTGTCTCAGCGCCGATGACCAGCCCGTTTATGGTGATGGCTGTCTGCTCGGCTCGTGACGTGATCTCACGCGGATGACGGCCCGTGTTGTTTTTCCCGTCGCCAGAAATGTCGAGTGTTCGTTTCCAGCATCGGTCTTTTTGGTCAAGCAGTGCCAGACCGAATTGCATCGCGGCCCCCAAAGCGGTCGACGGGTCACCGGGACCACGGCGCGTTCTGCGCAGGGCTGTTATGATCTGGTCAAGAACCTGTTCGTCTGTCACCGCGATCCAGTCATGCAGCAGACGTTGGTCATCGGGTCCGCTCCATTCGAAAATCGCAATCGAAACCGGGGCAGATGGCATCGCCAACAGCGCAGACGTCACATCCGGATGGCCAAGTGCATTGGCCAACCCGTCGATCTGCAGGCGATATTCAAAACTGTCGACCGATCCCGAGACATCAAGACCCAAAGCCAAAGCCTGTCGACAGCTGGCCCCGGCTTGCGCCGCCGCAAGCAGGGACCATAAAAGCGCCAGACATTTTACCAATGGCCGATGTTTTCCATACTGGTCCAAGGTTCGGCGGGCGCCAATGCGTCACCTGCTTGAAGCAACTCGATCGAGATATTGTCAGGCGAGCGAACAAAGGCCATACGACCATCCCGTGGCGGACGATTCAAAACCACCCCATTGTCGATCAGGTGCTGGCACATCCCGTAGATGTCGTCGACCGCATAGGCCAGATGACCGAAATGACGACTGTCCGAGGGCAGGCCTTCGTCTCCGTCCCAGTTGTAGGTCAGTTCAACAGGGCACTCTTCCTGACCCGGAGCCGCCATGAAAATCAATGTGAAGCGGCCTTTTTCGCTTTCAGATCGACGGGTTTCCTTCAGCCCCAAGAGTTCGAAGAATGCGATGGATTTGTCTAGATCTTTGACGCGCACCATGGTGTGCAAATAGCGAGTTGCCAAAGTTTTTTCTCCTTATGTCGGCTT
This sequence comes from Paracoccaceae bacterium, assembly GCA_022448925.1. Lineage (GTDB taxonomy): Bacteria > Pseudomonadota > Alphaproteobacteria > Rhodobacterales > Rhodobacteraceae > JAKVCP01. The sequence goes on along the minus strand of JAKVCP010000102.1, from coordinate 2,613 downwards.
GGTGGCACCGCATCGTGCCCGTTCTGGATTGCCTTGAACGTTAGAATGCAGACCGAAAGCCCAGCGTCAACGACAACCCGTCAGTTTCGAACCGGCTGACGTTTGATTTTGTCTCATAAGCTCGCAGCGACAGGCGAGGGGCAAAGCCCATGTAACCGAGCGATGTGAAGTCCATGTGCAGAGTGGCCGACAGCGTTTTATCCTGACGCCCGCCCGGAACAAGGATAACACCGACCGCGTAGTCGGGATACTCAGACCGGCCCGCAGCCAAATCTATGCCGATGTTCACGCCCGCGACGGGTTGGCCGCGCTGGTAGCGGAGTGCAAGGCTGTCACTGAAACCATCACGGCTGGTCAGGCCATCGTCGATGAAGCCGCGGCGCAGGGACACTTCAAGCGCATCATTGCGCGGCAACGACCATGTCAACGCGCCCTCTACGCTGTGCAAAACATCGTGCCGGCTTCCATCTGCGGGATTGCGCAATTCACGCGACAGCCTGACCTGGTGCGTCACCGCCTCTGTCAAGCGCCCGGTGCCCTTCACGGTCAGTCGGTGGTATGAAAAGTACGGCTCTCCTGCTGACTGAACCTTCCCCAGATCGCCACGAAGATGCAAGGACGCAGAGCCGGCCCCAAGTCGCCAAGTGCGGCTCAGACCAGCTTCGAACACCTGCAAGCTCAGGTCTTTATTGGTCATCGCCGGGGCGATTGACCTGGCCTCGTCCGAAAGACGGACAGACCGCAGATAGATCAAGCTGTGCGCCTTGGTCTGGGCGCGCTGGGTGTCGGACAGGCGATAAGACAGTTCAACTGTGGTGCGTGCATCCAGCCCTGACAGCGCCAAAGCGCCACCGCTCAGGACGCCAACAGCCGAGATGCCGTCAATTTCGTTAAGATATGACTGTGCACCGCCATTCAGGTTTGAGGACGGTGCCAGCGAAAATCGAAGTCGAACGCCAAGAGGCGTTTGTGCCCGGACGTTGGCGAAATCACGCGCGACCCGTTGGCGCAGCGCGTGGTTTGGCGCCACATGTGCGCCCCGCCGCAGCCAGTACTGCGCCAGCATGTAGCGCTGATCTTCTAAAGCCGAACGGGCGGCCAGTCCTGCCGCTTGTGTTCTTTTCAGACCGTCATCGGTATACCGAAACGCCCGCGCCGCGCCGCGCCTGGCGCGATCAAGATCGCCTTGTTCACGCCATGCTGTGGCCAGTGCGAACCATGCCGCATCGTCCATGGGATTGGTTTGAAGAAGGGCGCGCGCCATGGCTTCGGCCTGTTCGCTTTCGCCTGAGATTGCGAGCTTAAGCGCAAGCTGGCGTGCCTGTGGCAACGTCAGTTCCACGGCGTCGCGCTGTGTTTCCGCATGTGCCGGCAATGCGACGAAGGCAAGTGCCAGAAACAGGGCAAACAGGCTTGGCCTAGAAGCCACCGGTCGGGTTCACTTCGTCACAGATTGCCGCGTTGGCGCCGGGCGTTCCACACTGGTCCAGAACAAACACTCCCCGCTCTTCTTCGCTTTCCAGATTCAGCGGATTGCCCTCTCCGTCAAATTCGCCGAGGAACACGCCGCCGGCGACGCTTTCCGAGTTCTGCCCACCAAAGACCCCGCCATAGCTGCCAATAGAGGTGCCTACGACCCCGTCATATTCGACCGCCCCGGTAAAGTAACCTTCGGCGTCAATCGTGCCGGCGACGAATACGATCGAGGGCAGAGCAAGTCCAGAGTCCGCCAGTTCGCGATCAAATACCGCTCCTTCGACAGCATTGTCAGAGAAATCAGCGTTGAGGAAAACAGATCCGGTCACCTCGGCCGCGTCAGTCGGAACCAACGCGGGATCAGTCCCTACCGGGACCGGCAACAACGTTCCGCCATCGCCCGCGATGTTGGTCAGGCCAACATAGGTACCGGCATAGCTGACAAGACCCGTCGTCCCGGCCACCTGAGCGGGGTCAAAGCCGCCATCGCGTTCATAGTAGGTGCCACCAAAATACCGGTTTGCCAGGCCGCCTGTGACAATCACGCCGCCTCTCACGGCGCCGGCATTGGCCGATTCCAGGACCAAGGCTGTGACGTGACGATCCAGAGGATCATCCTGTGCAATGAATGCGATATATCCATTTGTGTCCAGACCTGGTGCCCGCGCGTATGCTGACGGATCGCCATTTTCATCGAGGGTCAGCCCAGTGACCGTCAAAGTTCCCGCGTCATGGTCGTATTCGAACGAGGCGATATCACCCAGAATGTCTGCAGGGATCTGGTCTGTTACAACGGGTGCTCCCGGGTTAAGGGGCTGGTTGTTTAGTATCAGCGGGTTGCCGCCTTCGTCGCATGCGGCAACCACGAACAGCGCCAAAAGCGCCGACTTTGGTTGGAAACTCATTCTGCTGCCTCAGATATTTTTATCTGTTTGCGTAAAGTAACGCTGGCAAGTCGCGGAAAAGTCAACGAAAGATCCGCGCGCAGGACTGGTTTTTCCCGGGTTATGGCAGAATTGCCTCCACCGCATGTCGCGGTTTCTTCCATGTACTGCCCCAGATACAGTAGAGTTACGACTCATATGGTAGACAAGGAACCCTCCATGCCGCTTTCGCCCGAACAGCAATCCGAGATCG
>JAKVCP010000101.1 GCA_022448925.1 Paracoccaceae bacterium | reverse complement strand
TGCTTCAATGGGGGTTGGGGATGTCTCGAAGGGCTTTGGTTACGTCTAGACCTGGGATGGGGACGACACGACCGGCGATGGCGACGACACCACCGGCGATGGCGATGGCGATACTGTACCCGGTTCCGCAGTCGACTGGGGTGAGATTGATACGGCGGGTTGGTTTGTTGTGAACGGCGAAACCTGGTGGGATCGCCAGGGCGCAGCAGTCGACTTTGTCATGGGACACACGCTTGACGGAAGTGAATTCGATAACGAAGACGACCTCTCTGTGGTTGGAAATGCGCTTGATAACAACATGCTGGGCAATTCCGGGGGCAACCGGATGGAAGGGCGGGGCGGCGATGACCGGATCTTCGCCCGTGATGGAGATGACACTCTGTTGGGCGGCGACGGCAATGACTTGCTGGAAGGCGGGGGCGGTCAAGACGCGCTGTATGGCGGGGCGGGCAATGATACGCTAGAAGGCGGGTCCGACGACGATACGCTGCTGGCCAGCTCTGGCCTCGATACTTTGAATGGCGAATCCGGGTCTGACACGGTCATTTTTGTCGGTGATATCGGAAGTTTTGAGATCACGCAGGGCTCGGGCGGATTTACGATCTCGGGTGGTGATGACGAAACTTACGTCACGAATGTCGAAGCTTTTGTCTTCAACGGTGAAACATTCGCCGCAGCAGAGGTTATGGCGGCGCATGCCGACGCGATCTCTGGCGGCGATGATACCACCGGCGATGGCGACGACACGACCGGCGACGGTGATGATACCACGGGCGACGGTGATGATACCACGGGCGATGGCGACGACACCACCGGCGATGGTGATGATCCCGCCTTTTTGCCGGCAGAGCTACAGCCCATTGATACGGCTGGTTTGCCGGTTTTTGCCGGTCTTGAGGGCGAAGACTCTCGCAAGGAAGACCAGAGCTTCATCATGGGGGCCGACCTCGATAATGGTCGCCTGGACGATGATGCGCGCCACGCAATCCTGATCGGCAATGAGCTTGATAACTATGTGCGCGGCAATGATTTTGATAACCGGATAGAGGGACTGGACGGGGATGACAGTCTGCGCGGAGATGATGGTGACGACACACTTTTGGGCGGGAGCGGCAACGACACGCTGAAAGGCAAGGATGACAAGGACCTTCTGTGGGGCGGGGCAGGTCAGGATACCCTGCATGGCGGAGACGATGCGGACCGCTTTGTCTTCCTGTCCGGTGATGAGTTCACATTTGTCGATGATCTTGATCTGGGAGAAAAGGACGAACTGCTTCTGGGTGTCGAAGGCGTAACTTCCGTGGCTGATGCGATGGGATTTGCCCAGCAAACCGGGCGAGATGTGACATTTACCTTTGACAATGGCGACACTCTGGTTGTTGACCGTGCCGATTTGGACGAGGTTGAACAGGCGCTTGTGATCCTCATCTAACCCGTCAGAAAAAACGGCGGAGCCATAGGGTCCGCCGTAAGTGCGCGCGAGGTCTTAGACAGTTTCTGATGCCGTCGCACAGGGAGATCCTGAACTTTCTCAGGCCACGTTTTCCAGTTTAAGACGGGGAACTACGCCTAACGCGTGGCATACATCACGGGTCAATTCCGGACGATTCAGCGTATAGAAGTGTAACGCATCGACACCTTCATCAATCAGGTCGGAACATAGCTCTGTGCAGATTGCCGTGGCCAAAAGATCTGAGCGCCCGTCACGCTCTGCTTTGTGAAAGGCTTCGGCAAGCCAGTTTGGGATCGTTGCGCCGCAACGATGCGCGAATCTGCGGACGCCACTCCAGTTCTCGATTGGCAAGATCCCCGGAACAATCGGCTTTTCGATGCCGGCCTTGGCGCAGGCATCCCGAAACCGCAAAAAGCACTCTGGATCAAAGAAAAACTGTGTCAGGGCTTCGTCGGCGCCAGCCTCAAACTTGCGTTTCAGCCAGTCGACATCGGCACGCGCATGCGATGCCTCGGGGTGTTTTTCTGGATAGGCGCCGACGCGCAGTGTGAACATGTCAGTTGCCTTGAGGGCGCTGATCAACTCGCAAGAGTTTGCAAAGCCGTCCGGGTGCGCGGTAAAGCCACCTGCACCCTTTGGGGGATCCCCACGAAGCGCAACAATGTCGCGAACACCGGCCGCACTGAAATCCTGCGCAATCGCTAGCGTTTCGGATCTTGAGGCGTCAACACAGGTCAAATGCGCGGCGGAGCGCAGGCCAGAGTGCTTGTGGATGGTGGTCACCGCCTCGCGTGTCAAATCCCTCGTGGATCCACCAGCTCCGTATGTCACGGACACGAACCGGGGACCAAGGGGCGCCAACATCTGTACCGTGTCCCACAAGCGAAATGACGCATCCAATGTCTTGGGTGGGAAAAATTCAAATGAAACAGCAGGTTTGGTCATCAGCGCCTCGCAGGTGGTGTTGCGGTTTTCTTGCACGCGCTATAAATTGAAACAAACTCATAATTCTCAAGAACAACATGAGTGGAGCTTGAGTATGCATATCGAATTTCGGCACCTACGCACGATCAGGGCGATACATGAGTCGGGCGGGCTGGCCAAAGCTGCTGATACGCTGCACATCACGCAGTCAGCATTAAGCCACCAAATCAAGGGTTTGGAGGATCAGGCCGGGGTCGAGCTTTTTGTCAGGCGGTCCAAGCCGATGACGCTGTCGGCGGCGGGTCTGCGATTGCTGCGATTGGCCGAACAGATCCTGCCACAAATTGACGCGATGCAGTCTGAATTCGCAGCTCTGCGCGAGGGGTCGGGCGGGCGCATGCACATCGCGATTGAGTGCCACGCATGTTTCGAGTGGCTGTTCCCAGTGCTTGAGAGCTTTCGGAAGAGCTTTCCCGATGTTGATGTCGACATCCGTCCGGGCCTCGCGTTTGATGCGCTGCCGGCGCTGTTGAAGGAAGAGGTCGATCTGGTGGTGTCCTCTGATCCCGAAGACATTCCAGGTGTCACCTTCACCGAACTTTTTTGTTATGCGCCGGTTTTTGTGGCCGCATCTTCGCACCCGCTTGCTTCAAAAAAATATATAGAGGCCAGGGATTTCCGGGGGCAAACGTTGATCACCTATCCGGTGGAGAGGTCCCGTCTGGATGTTTTCAGCCAGCTTCTGATGCCAGAACGGGTAGAGCCGGCAAGTGTGCGCCAAGTCGAATTGACCGCCGTCATTCTCTTGCTTGTTGCCTCGAACCGTGGTGTTGCGGTTTTGCCGGATTGGGTTGTTCGTGAGGTCCGGTACAACTCGGACTACGTCACGCGACCCTTGACAGAAACGGGCATCACCCGTCGACTTTACGCGGCGACGCGCAGCGATGATCTGGACAAGCCCTTTGTGCAAAGTTTGATCACCCTTGCAAAGCAAGAGGCCGAGCGCCTTCAGGGGCAGGAGCCGGCCGCCCGTTAAGGCAGCCGGCCAGAGGTCAGGATCCCGCCGCTGTCAGCGCGCGATCAAGATCGGCAATCAGGTCATCGGCGTCCTCGATCCCGATGGACAGGCGCACCACGTTCGGCGCCGCCCCGGCCGCTGCCTGCTGCTCGGGTGTCAACTGACGGTGCGTTGTCGAGGCAGAGTGGATAACCAGGCTGCGTGTGTCACCCAGGTTCGCGACGTGGCTGAAAATTTCCAACGTGTCCACGAACTTGATGCAGGCATCATAGCCGCCTTTCAGGGCAACGGTGAACAGCGCGCCCGCGCCCTTGGGGCAGACCTTGGCGACGCGGTCGTAGTAGGGCGAGGATTCCAATCCCGCATAGGTCACCGCTTCAACCGCGTCGTGGCCTTCCAGCCAGCTCGCGATTTTCTGGGCGTTTTCGACGTGCCGCTCCATCCGCAGGCTCAGCGTCTCGATCCCGCACAGGGTGTAATGTGCGGCTTGCGGGTTCAAGGTCATGCCCAGGTCGCGCAGACCGATGGCGATGCCGTGGAAGGTAAAGGCAAGCGGACCAAAGGTTTCATGGAATTTCAGGCCATGATATGCTGGTTCCGGCGCGCTGAGTGAGGGGAATTTGTCACTTGCGGACCAGTCGAATGTGCCGCTGTCGACCACAACGCCTCCGGTCACGGTGCCGTTGCCCGTCAGGTATTTGGTCAGCGAGTGAACGACCAGCGTCGCGCCGTGTTCGATTGGGCGACACAGGTAGGGTGTGGCCGAGGTGTTGTCGACCACCAACGGCAAGCCAGCTGCATCAGCCACATCGGCCACCGCACGCAGGTCGGTGATATAGCCGCCGGGGTTGGCGATGGATTCGCAGAAAACGGCACGGGTGTTGTCGTCAATCGCGGCTTTGACGGCCTTCAGATCGTCGAAATCGACAAACTTGGCGTGCCAGCCAAAGCGTTTGATGGTTTGGCTGAACTGAGTCACTGTGCCACCATAAAGACGGGTCGACACCACGACATTGCAGCCTGGTTGCATCAGTGGAAACAGCGCCATGATCTGCGCTGCGTGGCCGGATGAACAGCACACCGCACCAACGCCGCCTTCCAGCACCGCGACACGTTCCTGCAGCGCGGCAACAGTCGGGTTGGTCAATCGCGAGTAGATGTAGCCAACCTCTTGCAGGTTGAACAGCGCAGCTGCGTGTTCTGCATCACGGAACACATAGGCTGTGCTTTGATAGATGGGCGTTTGGCGTGCGCCCGTCGCCGGATCGGGTCGGGCGCCCGCGTGGATTTGCAGGGTGTCAAAGCCGTAAGTTGGGCCGTCGGTCATCAAAATCTCCTACTGTGTGGCGTTTGGCTCTTGGCTTAGGCCATCACGTACACGGGAACAACGCAGAAGTTGGGTGCACCTATGCACGTGCTAGCGCATCCAAAAGCCTTCACGGCGGATCTTGTTGCGGATCGCCTGCTCTTTGCGCGGAAGATTTTCCCGGTCAAAGAGGGCCCGCACCTTTCTGCCGCGCCCGTGGTACAGCATAAAGCGAAAGACGTCATATTGCTGAAGGACAGACTTTACGTCTGGCTGCTCTGCGATCTTTTCAAGTGTATCGACCACGCGATCGGTTTCGCGCGCATAAAGAAGAGGCAACAGTCGGTAGTGACAGCTTACCGATGCATCAAGATACCCCGGCGCCAGCGCGTCACGTCCTCCGCCCAGACGATGCACGACAAGGGGCAGGGCGACCTGATCCAGCCAGGGGTCAAGGGATTGCAGTACGAGTTCTGGCGGTGGGGTGTCCCGGATTGACCGGGCATAGGACAGAAAGATTTCACCAAAGACCCGGGGACACCGGTAGTAAAAGAAGCCCGCGTTGAAATACAGATATCGCTTCCAGAAGCCGTCAGGCTGAGTCAGATCCAGAGAGCTTTCGAAATCGAGGCCAAAATGGTCATAGAGCGCCTTCCAGATCTGCGTGCGGTCGGGTCCATACAGCTCAATTTTTGGCCAGGTATCCTCGCGACGCAGCGAAGCGCTTGGGCGATCGAAGTCGAAGGGAACCAGGTCAAGATTGTCCAGCAGGAGCGTGTCGGTGTCAAAAAAGACAAACGGTTCGTTCTGCGGCAAGGCGGTCAGCGCCTCGATCTTGTTGCCGTTTGGATAGCCATGTCCGAAAACCGTGTTTTCGAACGGAAGAATGGTGGCGCCAAGGCGCTCTAGCAATGCACGAGCCTGCGGGTTCTTCATCCTTGGGTTGTTCGGCCAAAGCGGTCCCGGCTGCGGTTCGGCAACAAACAGGCGTGCGGTTTGGTTGAAATAGCGCAGCGAGGCCGCAAACAGCACGGCCTCATACTCTAGGCGCCCTGATTGGCCGATGATCAAAACATTCAAAGGCGTTTGTGCCGACAGTTGGGCCGCCATGTCAGGATCCTTACGCTTAAAGCGTTATTGCCTTCAGGGCCTCGGGTTCGATCACATCAACACCGGGAAGTCCATCGATCAACGCCTGTGCGGATTGCTCGAGGATCGGGAAGGTCTTGTAATGTCCTGGAATCACGGTTTTGAAATTGAAATAGGTCCGCGCGGCGTAGGCGGCGCCTTTCATGTCCATCGTGAAATGGCCGCCCGCGCTAAGAATGCCGATGTCGGGGGCATAGAAATCACCCATCCAGGCCATATCGGCCATGATGTCCGTGTCACCCGAGGCATATACCGTTTTGCCTTCGCTTGAGATCATGAAGCCGATTTCGGTCCCCACGACAAGTGGCCCGTCCGGGGTCGTCATGGTGTTGCTGTGCGAGGCAGGCACCATCGAGACCTTGATCCCTTCAAGGTCGATGGTGCCGCCTTTGTTGAAGCCAATGGTCTGAATGCCTTCGGTGGCTTCCCAATGTGCCATCAAATCGTATTGACCAACCACGGGTATATCCAACTTTCGCGCAAGGGACAGAATATCAGTGACATGGTCCGCATGGGTGTGGGTCAGCAGCAGATGGGTTGCCCCTGCGGTGGCTGGCTCGTGCTGGCTTTCATCGAGCATCGGATTGCCGGTCAGCCAGGGATCGATCAACAACACCTGGCCTGCGGTTTCGATGCGCCAACTGCCATGTGTCAACCAGATGATGTTCATAGCCTGTCCTCCCGATCTTGCGTCACGACAGCCTAGCATGGAACCGTTCCCATGCTAGATAGCAATCACGGTTTTGCAACTTGGGATGGTGGGTATGTTCGAAACGCTTGATGGGTATTGCGAACGGCTGGATGCCTCGTTCTGGTCGGAACCAGTGAATGCGGTGACCAACTTGGCTTTTGTCCTTGCGGCTTATCTGATGTGGCGCCGAACCCGGGGTGACGCGATGGCCGGGGCGCTGTGTCTGATCCTCGCGATGATTGGTCTTGGCAGTTTTGCCTTTCACACTTTTGCGCAGGTCTGGGCCGCGATTGCCGATGTCGCGCCGATCGTGGCCTACATCCTGCTGTATGTGTTTGTTGCCAACAGGTACTACTTGGGAATGCGCCTGTGGCCTGCACTTGGCCTGACCGCATTGTTTGTGCCCTATGCGGCACTGACGGTGCCGCTGTTTGCACAGCTTGAGTGGTTGCGCGCGTCGGCAGGCTATGCGCCAGTCCCTGTCCTGATTGCTGCTTATGCCGTGATCCTGCGCAAATCGGCCCCGAAAACGGCGGCTGGTCTGGCCCTTGGTGCGACCATTCTGGTGGTTTCCATCGCTTTTCGAACGATCGATTCCCCCCTGTGCGCACGTGTGCCACTGGGCACACATTTTCTATGGCACATCCTGAATGGCATCATGTTGGGCTGGATGATCGAAGTTTACCACCGTCACCGGCTTGCGGGCGCGCCCTCACACGGGTAAATGCCAAGCTTGAACCGGAACCGGAACGAGGCCCCCATGTCCATCGACACTGACACCGCCGCCCGCGTGGCCAAGTTGGCCCGCATCAAGGTCGAAGCAGACGCGCTGCCGGCGCTGGCGCAGGAATTCAACACCATCCTGGGCTTTATAGAACAGCTCAATGAGGTGGATGTCGACGGGGTCGAGCCGATGGTCTCGGTCACGCCGATGCGGCTGAAGCGCCGACAGGATGGTGTCACCGATGGCGACCAGCAAGGCAAGGTCCTGGCCAATGCCCCTGACAGCCGAGAGGGCTTTTTTGCAGTGCCCAAAGTGGTCGAATAAGACATCCACGAGATCGAGAAAGACCTACCGATGACCGAGTTGAATACCCTCAAGATCTCTGAAGCCCGCGATGCATTGCGCAAAGGCGATGTGACCAGCGTTGAACTGACCCAGGCCTGCCTGACTGCAATCGAAGGTGCTGATGCGCTGGGCGCTTTCGTGCACAAGACGCCCGAAATGGCTCTGCAGCAAGCTCAGGATGCCGATGCCCGGATCAAGACCGGTGACGCCCCCGATATGTGCGGCATTCCCATGGGCATCAAAGATCTGTTTTGTACCAAGGGCGTCGCCAGTCAGGCGGCAAGCGGTATTCTGAACGGGTTCAAACCCGGCTACGAATCGACCATCACCAGTCAGCTTTTCGATGCCGGCGCCGTGATGTTGGGTAAGCTGAACATGGACGAATTCGCCATGGGCTCGTCGAATGAAACCAGCGTTTATGGCAACGCCGTGAATCCCTGGCGTTTGGGTGACAGCGGCGCGAAACTGACCCCGGGTGGCAGCTCTGGCGGATCTGCCTCGGCGGTGTCGTCTGACCTGTGCCTGGCCGCGACAGGCACCGACACGGGCGGCTCGATCCGTCAGCCGGCGGCCTTTACGGGCATCACGGGGATCAAGCCGACCTATGGGCGGTGTTCTCGATGGGGTATCGTGGCGTTTGCCTCAAGCCTCGATCAGGCGGGGCCGATGACCAAGGACGTGCGGGATTCCGCGATCCTGCTTGAAGCGATGTGTGGTCATGACCCCAAGGATTCGACCAGTGCTGACCTGCCGGTTCCGAACTTTGAGGCCATGCTTACAGGCGATATCCGCGGCAAGACCATCGGCATTCCCAAGGAATATCGCATGGACGGCATGCCCGATGAGATCGAGACCCTGTGGGCCGAGGGTCGTAAAATGCTCGAAGATGCGGGGGCCAAGATCGTCGATATTTCGCTGCCGCACACCAAATACGCTTTGCCTGCCTATTACGTCATCGCCCCAGCTGAGGCGTCGTCCAACCTGGCACGGTATGATGGTGTCCGCTACGGCCATCGCGCAACCCTGGCGCAGGGCGACGGCATCACCGAGATGTATGAAAAGACCCGCGCCGAGGGTTTCGGCGCCGAGGTGCAGCGTCGGGTCATGATTGGGACCTACGTTCTGTCGGCTGGCTTTTACGACGCCTATTACAATCGCGCACGCAAAGTGCGCACGCTGATCAAGAAGGACTTTGAGGACGTGTTCGCACAGGGCGTGGACGCGATTCTGACCCCGGCCACACCCTCGGCGGCGTTCGCGCTGGGCAAAGAGGTCTCGGACCCGGTCGAGATGTACCTGAATGATGTCTTCACGGTGACTGTAAACCTGGCAGGCTTGCCCGGGATTGCCTTGCCGACCGGTCTTGACACGCAGGGCCTGCCGCTGGGGTTGCAGTTGATTGGCCGTCCTTGGGAAGAAGGGGATTTGCTCAATACCGCCTACGCGCTTGAAAGCGCTGCGGGGTTTGTGGCCAAACCGTCGAAATGGTGGTAATTCCAAGCTGAGGCGAAATACAACATGGCAGGGCAGAGAATGCGTCTATTGATGTGCGGCTTGGGGCTGATTGCACTGGCGGCCTGTTCGCCATCGGTGCCTGACAGCGCGGCAGGCGTGGGCTTTGGCGACTATGACGACTATCTCGCGCAGAAGGCCGCGCGGGACAGGGCTTTGGAAAGCGGCGCGGACCCAGCTCTTGGCGATGGTGTGCTGGCCGCAGAAGACCCGGCGCAGGTCGCGGCGCGTGATGCAAATTCAGGAGAGCAGCCGCTTGATGCGGACCCGAACAACCCCGCCCCCGAGGTTGTCAACGCGGTTGGCATCTCTGGTGAGAAT
>JAKVCP010000100.1 GCA_022448925.1 Paracoccaceae bacterium | reverse complement strand
AACTGCATGCTGGTGCGCTGGCCTCGGCCGAGGTGTTTCGCACCGGCATGCGCAAACACGCCGAAACCCGTCCCATCCACGGGGAGTGCGGGGGATACATGGCCCTGGGCAAAGCGCTGATTGACAAGACCGGAACAGCGCATCAGATGCTGGACCTTCTTGGCCTGGTAACCTCCTATGAAAAAAGAAAGTTCCACCTAGGCTACCGACAAGCAACGCTGCTGGCCCCACTGCCTGGTTTTGCGCCCGAACACAGGCTGCGCGGGCACGAGTTCCACTATTCGACCATACTTGAACAACCCGACGCCCCGCTTGCGCAAGTCGCCGATGCCGATGGCAATCCGGTGCCGGAAACCGGATCTCATCGTGGGCAGGTCACGGGAACATTCTTTCACCTGATTTCAGAAGAAACGACTTAGGGGGCGCCATGCGTTTTGTGATCTCGCTCGCTGTTGGACTGGCATGCGCATCTCAAGTGGCAGCGGTGGACACGGATCCCGAAGTCTCTGCGAAAGTCGTCTATCAAGGGGCGTTGTCCTGCGGTGTGCGATTTCAGTGCGCTGGTCCAGGTCGGTTTCACTTTGTTGAACGCAGCCCGGGGTTTCGCAGGAATGGCCAATTCGTTTACCGCCGTGACGATACACTGCGAAAACGCGGGTCTTTTTCGGACCGCGACTGGGGATGGGCGCTGACACATGGCGCGTGGCGCGTCGATCTTGATCGCGTGGACCAAAGAACATCGGTGCACTTTCGTCGCACGCTCCTGGCACGTGGACGGTCCGTTCTTGACCCTGCACCGGCCGAAACGGGATCTTCTGTTGCAATCATTGACGCAGTTCCATGAGCCCGTTCAAGAATGGCTTGCCCCGGGCCACCTCTCATGACACTGCACAAAGAACCGCGCGTATATGGGCATGCCAGCCCGACTTTATTTGGAAGATGACCACACCATGACCGGGTTTGTCAGTTTCGTCGGTTCGGGGCCAGGCGACCCCGAACTTTTGACCCTCAAGGCCGTTGACCGGCTCAAACGCGCCGACGCGGTGCTTTTTGACGACCTGTCTTCGGGCCCGATCCTGACACATGCCCGGAATGGCGCCGATCTGGTCAGCGTCGGCAAACGCGCCGGACGCCCTTCGCCAAAGCAACACCACGTCAGCCGTCTGCTTGTCGATTACGCCAAGCTGGACCAGCGGGTGGTGCGCCTGAAATCTGGTGACAGTGGGATGTTCGGACGACTGGAAGAAGAACTGGTCGCTCTGAAAGAGGCCGGAATCCCCTACGAAATCATTCCTGGTGTCCCCTCAGCCTGCGCCGCCGCAGCCGCAGCAGGTATTCCCCTGACACGTCGCCTGACGGCACGGCGGGTGCAGTTCATCACCGGCCATGACGTCACGGGGGCTCTGCCCGAGAACCTGAACTGGACCGCACTTGCCGATCCCAAGGCCACAACCGTGGTTTTTATGGGCAAACGCACCTTTCCGCAGTTTCTGGACATGCTCAAGAGCAACGGCTTGCCCGGCGACACCCCCGCAATCCTGGCCGAAGAGGTCAGTCGCCCCGAGCAAAGCCTGCGACACACGACCGTTGACGCAGTGGCCGCGCAACTGGCCAAAGATGTCGGCGACAAGCCGGCACTGATCCTGTACGGGCCTCTGGCAGACCCATGACGACACCGGCAGGCATAAGCGACCTATGGCTTGTCGGGATTGGTACCGGCAGCGAAGCACATCTGACGCTGGAGGGGCGTCAGGCCCTGCGGGCGGCGCGTGCGATCCTTGTCCCGCATAAAGGGCACGGCAAGGACGACCTAGCAGAGCTTCGGTACCGTATCATAACGGCCACAGGATCAGATGCGCGCGTTGTGACTTTCCAATATCCGGTACGAGATCCCGCCTTGCCCTACCTTGAAAGGGTCGAAGCGTGGCACGATGAAATCGCCCGGCGCTGGCAAACCGCTTTGGCCAACATCGATGGCCCTGTCGCGCTTTTGGTCTGGGGGGATCCGTCGCTTTATGACAGCACGCTGCGCATCGCCCGGCGTCTGACCCCGGTGCCACGCCTGCGCGTGGTGCCCGGTATCACCGCGATACAGGCCTTGACCGCTGCCCACGCGATCCCGTTGAACACAGTCAACGGACCCGTTCTGATCACGACAGGCCGTCAATTGCGCGATCACGGCTGGCCCGGCGGTACGGAAACGCTGGTCGTCATGCTGGACGGAGACACCAGCTTTCAGTCTTTGGACCCCAAAGATCTGCACATCTGGTGGGGCGCCTATCTGGGCGCACCTGAACAAATCCTGATAGAGGGCCCTCTGGCAAAGGTCAGCCAAAACATTCTTGAAACCCGCGCCACAGCGCGCGCGGCCCACGGATGGATCATGGACACCTACTTGTTGCGAAAAACCCCACAACCCGCTTAGCGCAAGAAGTCACAACCAGAACATGACGGTTGCACCGATACAGACGGCAAAGAGGACAAGCTGGCCGCATCGGTCATAGGCGGGTGGCGATCCGACGCCAGTCCTTGAGGTGGGCGAGCAGGGTCGCGATACGGTCACGTTTTTTGGTGAGTTTTCGGTCGTGGCTGGCGGGTTTTTTGCGTCCGCACCGGGCGGGGATGCAGGCGGCGATCCCCTGCCCCGCTTGTCCTCAAGGGCTTCGCGGACCCAATCGGCGTCTTGGCCCTTGTGGCGAAAGCGCTCCATTGCGGGCGACAGGGCATCCAGCACACCAAAGGCGCCCTTAGCATCGCTCGTTTGGCCGCGTGACAGAAAGAAGGTCAGAGGACAACCCTGCCCCTCGCACACCCTATGCAGCGTGGAGTTCAGCCTGCCTCTGGTTCGTCCGATGCTTCGCGTGCACATACCCCTTTTGAAAGGCTTGCCGCCGTGCGGGGCACCTTGAGATGGATCTGTCCATCATGATCGTCTGACCTCCCGCAGAGCCTCTCGACAAACTCCGCGACGACACGCGGTGGCGGCGTCATCCAGCTTGCGCAACACGGCCTGATGTCTGTGGCAGGAAATAGCGGATCCCGGTTCCCGGCAGACAGGCTGTTTGAATGCGACACATATAGGCCGCACTCAGGACCTCGTCGCGGAACACATCCTGCGTTTTACCAGAGGCCAAACACCGACCATCATGCAAAACGGCCATCCGATCCGCAAACATCGCCGTCAGGTTCAGATCATGCATCACGGCAACAACCCCACCCCCGGCCCGAGCAAAATCCTGTGCGATCTGCATGACGCCCAATTGATGCGCAATATCAAGGCTGGACACAGGTTCGTCCAACAACAGCCAACACGGACCATTTTCACCAACCGGATGCCAAATCTGTGCAAGCACCCGGGCCAATTGGACACGCTGCTGCTGACCGCCTGACAGCTCTTGATACAGGTGCTCTGAAAACCCAGCCAACCCAACCCGGTCCAGCGCCAGCTGCGTGATGTGATGCTGATCGCCATGAACCCCAGCGCCCAGTCCGATCTCTATCACCTCGCGCACTCGAAATGGAAAGGACAGGCTACTGGCCTGCGGGAGCACACCACGCTGTATGGCCAAATCGAGGACGGATTGCCGGGCGATATCATTGCCATTCAACCGAATGATGCCGCTGTAAGGCAAATCGCCGGACAGAGCTTTCAAGAGCGTGGATTTACCCGACCCGTTTGGGCCTACGATTGCCGTCAGCTCACCAGGTTGGGCTGTGAACGAAACCCCGTCAAGGATGAGCTTTCTGCCATAGGATACTGAAATATTTGATGCTTCTATCATGTCAAATATCCACCACGCCGCGTTGGCGCAACAAGATCCACAAAAACACCGGGGCGCCGAGAACTGCAGTCACAATGCCGATAGGAAGTTCCGTCGGCGCCACGATCACCCGCGAAATCATATCGGCGCCAAGAAGCAAGGACGCCCCCAGCAACGCAGCATTCAGCAACAGCCTGCGGTGATCGGCCCCCGTCGCCAGCCGAAGCAGATGCGGCACAACAATACCGATAAATCCGATGCCCCCCGACACAGCTACCGCTGCTCCGGTGGCAGCCGCCACGGACAGGATCGCCCAGCGTTTCAGGGTCTGGACGTCGACTCCAATGTGACGCGCTGTGGCCTCGCCCACGGACAGGCTGTTCAGTCCCTGCGCCAAGCTCATGGCTGCAAGTGTTGACACCAGGATCACCGGACCGGCCACCACCGTTTTGGCCCAGGTCGCCCCCGTCAAGGATCCAAGCCCCCAAAACGTCAGTTCGCGCAACTGCAGATCATCGGCAATGAACACCATTAACCCATTCAGCGCCCCGGCAAGGGCCGAAATGCCAATTCCGCCAAGCAGCATGGTCCCAACAGAGGTCCGGCCGCGTCGCGTCGCCAAACCGTACAGGGTCAACATCACCACCCAAGCACCCAAAAAGGCTGCCAGCGGCAGCAGCGCAAAGCCGAAAAAGCCGACCACAGCGGCGGGCAACCAAACCCCAAGGACAATCGCACCGACTGCCCCCAATGAAGCCCCTGCGCTGACCCCAAGCAAGCCGGGATCGGCCAAAGGATTGCGAAACAGGCCCTGCATCACCGCCCCCGAAACCGCCAGTGCCGCGCCGACCAGAATGCCCATGATCGTCCGCGGAGCTCGAATGTCCCACAGCACGGTGGCCTCAAGTACACCGATCTGGCGCCCCACCATAAAATCCCACCCAGCACCTCCCAAAGAGACACCGGTGGCGCCAACCGTCAGGCTGGCCAGGGCCGTGACCAACAGCAAAGCAAACAAGGCCGCGTGGACGGCACCTGCCTTGCGGCGTCTGCGCAGATCTTGGATCAGCGGATCTGCGACTGGTGTGTCGATCACGCTTGCCATTTCAGCCGCCGTAAAGCTGCTGGCTCAGATCGTCGATCGCCTGGGCTGTCCTGGGTCCGAACCCCAGCAGATACAGGCCATTCATACGGATCACATTTCGTGTTTTGGCTGCCGGTGTGAGCCGGAACGACGGAAGCGCAAACAGGTCTTCGTCGGTGACCGAATGGCTTCCCCCACGGTCCATCATCAAGATCACATCCGGCTTTGCGGCAATGATCGACTCTGTGCTGAGAGGCTT
Organism: Paracoccaceae bacterium; assembly: GCA_022448925.1. Taxonomy (GTDB): domain Bacteria; phylum Pseudomonadota; class Alphaproteobacteria; order Rhodobacterales; family Rhodobacteraceae; genus JAKVCP01. The sequence continues at coordinate 4,171 of JAKVCP010000100.1, read as the reverse complement.
GTAGCCGTCCACGTCAGAGACGGCGTTGACACCACCAGACAGGCGGATCATCGCATCCGCCGAGGTGTTCACCCCCGCGCCCATGACGCGCCCATCCCGCGCGCTGAGAACAAAAAGAACCCGTTTGGGCGCAGTGGCCGCAGCAAGTGCGCGGGCGTGGGCTGCCTCGGTTTGATCCTTGACCTGCGCAGCCAAAGTTGCTGCCTTGTCAGACAAGCCAAGCGCCTCGCCCACGGCAATGATCTTTTGGGCGATACCCTCTGAGGTATGATCCTCAGCGACCACAACAAAAGGAATGGCGGCCTCGGTCAAAAGAGCCACGGCTTCGGGGGGGCCTGCATCGTTTTCTGCAATGATCAGATCCGGATTGACCGACAAAACTCCTTCGGGCGACAAGTTTCGAACATAGCCAACGCTTGGCAGCTCTTGCGCCGAAAGCGGGAACCCCGAGGTCGAATCGCGCGCCACCAGACGATCGGCAGCGCCAAGGGCATAGACGATCTCTGTGACAGAGCCGCCAACGCTGACAATCCTGTCCTGCGCCCATGCCGGAGACGTCAGGATTGGCAGACAAGCAATTGCAAAACAACGGAAAAAATTCACTGACGACATCATGCCACCTCTCGTTCCTGCGTTGGCAGGGCTTCAACCATTGCGTTCCACGCCGGACGGCAATTGTCCCCTTCGGTACCGACACCAAAAACCTGTGAAATCAGCCCACCATCGGCGTCAAACGCCTCAACCGAAACGGCCGGCCCGGTTTTGGTGGGTTTTGAAACGGCCCAAACCTCGGCGATCTGATCCAACCGCAGATGCAGATTGAAACCCGGATCCAAAACGTTTTGCCAGGGGCCCATCGACTTGAGCTTTCGGATCGGACCGGAATGGATCTGGATGCAACCACGATTGCCGGTAAACACCATGATCCCCAATTCCTGGGCCTGTGCGTTCTGCAGCATCTGATCAAACGCCGCCGCGGGCAGAGGCCGTGCAAAGGGGGCGCCGACCGCACGATAAGCACCCAGTCGGTTCATCTTGAGCTTGGACGTCAAGCGCATGAACTGATGGGTGTCAGTCATCGCCGCCCATTCCTTGCGCAGGATATCAAGCTTGTCCAAGGCAATTTTTGGCGCTTCGATCGGCTTGCGTGCTGCAACCGGTTGATCCGGATCCTGGTTGTCCAGGGCCAGTCCAACCTGGACGCTGCTCCAGGCTGCCAAATCCGATTTGTTTCGCAAAAAGATCTTGTGAACGGCATCACCCGCCGCATCAAAGACCTGCAGTGAACACCGTTTTCCCTGATCGGTCTGCTTTTCCACCATAAAGGCGCTGTGCCAATGTGCCGGAAAAATCCGAAGGTCGATTTCCTTGTTGAACACGATGCAGGCATGCTGGCCCGAGTGGTAGTTCCCGTAATACCCGACCTTTTCGTTCACACAGCTGTCATTGCGCGTCAGTGCCATCACCTCGCCCAACATTTCGGCGGCTGCGACAATCTTGTCAGGGTGAGGTTTGATTCGCGTCACGCCATGCCCGCAGTTCGCGGCAACCAACTGGGCCTCGCGAATCCCGTACTTCGCGGCGAAATCCCTTTCGCGCAAGGCCCCGTCTTCCTTACGTAAGCGCCTAATTTCCTCTGCGGATTTCATCATTCCAGTGCATCCTGTGATTTGATTGCACCGGTGGCTGACGCAGCAGTTCGTTGGCTTCCGGGATGTTGATTTAATCTTGACTATTATTGTCAGCTTATCTAGCCAATCGCAAGTGACGTCTGCAATCAGACGCCAAATTTCACTCAACACTCCCGCGCAAGCACTCCGCAAGCCAAGGATTTTCGCAGCTTGCGAGGAAACCATGCACCTCAAAAATCTTAGCGCAGCGCTGCTGTGCTCCACCTGTCTTATGACATATCCAGTTGCCGCGTTTGCCGAGTCCGGGGTGGCCGATCTAGGCTTGATATTGCTCGGCGAAAGCAAACGAGACGTTCAAACGGGTACTGCTGTTCCTCTGACCATCGTCGATCAAGAGGAAATGAATGATCGCCAGGCTGGCACGGTTGCCGAATTGGTAGATGCAGTACCCGGCGTGACGCTGATCAATGGGTCAACGCCGCAGGGGTCGGGCATTAACATTCGGGGCTTCGGTGCAAACAGCACCTTCGGTTCGGACCAGAAGGTTCTGATTTTACAAGATAATGCGACTGTTGGCAGCGAAGAGCTCTATCGTATTGGGACACAGCTGTTCACCGATCCGGAACTCTACAAATCCGTATCAGTCAGCCGTGGCACCGTGGGCAGTTTTGAATATGGGTCCGGCGTGATCGGAGGCTTGGTGAAATTGGAAACCAAAGATGGCTCGGACTTCACCAATGGAACGCCGGGAATCAAGGTGCGTCAAACGCTGCAGTATGGATCGAATGGTGACGGCGCAGTCAGTTCGACCATCCTCGCCTGGCAACCGACGGACCGGCTTGAGTTCATCGCGAATTACACCCTGCGGGATCAAGACGACATGAAAGACGGCTCGGGAGCGGTGATCCCCAACAGCGCCACACGCTTGCCGTCATGGCTGTTGAAAGGCAAATACACATTCGGCGATGCTGATCAGCATCAGCTTAGCTTCAGCTATACTGACACGACGGCCGACGACAAGGACGTGCCCTATGACACGTTCCAAACCACGACCGGATTTGGAAATGTTGACCGGCTGACCGAGTCAAAAACCGCGACTCTGGCGTATAACTTCAATCCCGACAGTGACCTGATCAATCTTGACGTTATCCTGTCCAAGGCGGATCAGCAGATCGACAGCGAAGGCGTGGATGGGCAAGTCGGCGGCATCGCAGACTTGGTCAATGCGGATCATCAATTCGAAACGACGAAACTGACGCTCAAGAACACAGCCTTTTTTGAGACGGGCGCAGCCTCGCATGACCTGCGCGCGGGTATCGAGTTGATCCGCCGCAAACGACTTGATGCCAGCTCGGCTCCGGGCGGAGAGGACAGACGCTGGGCGGTCTTCGTCGTAGACGATATCAAGTTTGGCAATATCTCGGTCACACCAGCGCTGCGGTATGAGTCGTCAAAAATCACGGGATCAACCGCGCCAAACAACGGCACGTTCGAAAACGATGCCTTCATGGGTGGCCTGTCGCTCAAGTATGATTTCAGCAGCGGACTGTCGGTCTTTGGCAGCGGCGCATATACTGAAAACCTGCCAATCATCGACGATCTGGGCAATACGGTCTTGATGACCAAAAGCGAAAAGGCAGAAACCTATGAACTTGGCGTCGCGTTTGACAATGGCGGCCCGTTCACAGGCAAGCTGACAGCTTACAAGACACGTGTCTGGGACATCACCTCATACCGCAGTTTTGTCCCCGGCGGAAACACCGACATGGTCGATATCAGCGGTGTCGAACTTGAAGCTTCGTTTGCGGCAGAAAACGGCGTTTACGTCGATTTCAACGCCAACGCCCTTTCTGGCGAAGCGACGCTTGAAAGCGCCTTGACACAGGATTGGGACCAGGCTCCTGCCGACAGCATCAGTCTGACGCTGGGCAAGAAGTTCCAAAACGGCTGGGATACCAGCTGGGAATTGGTGAGCGCCAAGGCACGTGACAACGATGGTGTCGTCACGCCGGGCTACACGATCCACAACATCCGAGCGAGCTGGAAACCCCAGACCGGAGTTCTCAAGGGTGGGGAGGTCCGCCTGGGCATCGAAAACGCTTTTGACCGCGACTACGCCACAGCACTCGGCGGTGGCCGCAAGTCACCGGGTCGCAACATCAAACTGACCCTGGCAAAAACCTTCTAAGGAGATCCTCATGCCCTCATTGGCCCAAAAGCTAATGGTGTCTGGCACCCTGGCGGCAGCACTCGTGTTGCCGCCATCGGGCGTTCTGGCACAAGACAGTAAACTGAGCCTGGCCCTGAACACCGTCCAGACCGAAGCCCCGAATTGCCGACTGACCTTTGTCGTGGAAAATGGCATGGGTGAGGACATCGACAGCCTGGTGGTTGAGGCGGTGCTGTTTTCAAAGGACGGTGGCATCTTGCTGATGACCCTGTTCGATCTTGAAGAGATCCCTGCTCGGGTGCCCAGAGTGCGCCAGTTCGTTGTGCCGGCAACCACCTGCGAAAACATGCAAACTGTGCTGATCAATGGC
>JAKVCP010000010.1 GCA_022448925.1 Paracoccaceae bacterium | reverse complement strand
TGGCGTTCAGGAATGCCTGCCGGTCGAAGATAACGCCAAAGATTGCCAAGGCGCTCTGACCGTCAGCAGCCGCACCTCGATAGAGGTTCTGGGCTGATGAATATGACCTTCGAGCTGGCGCAAATCGTCGAAATCTTTGCGCTTGGGGGGCCAGTTGTGTCCTTGCTGGTCGCCGTCTCGGTGGTGACACTGGCGCTGATCCTGTACAAACTATGGCAATTCCGGGCTGCCCGCGTCGGTCGCCACACGCGCATCAGCGAGGCGCTGGAACTGATCAACGACCAGAACTGGGACGAGGCGCGGACAGTGTTGACGGGCTCGCGCAGCTATTTGGCACCCGTTGTGCAGCAGGCCGTTCAGGGCACGGGATCAGACGCCGCCAAGGCCCTGGCCGAAGCACAGTCCGAAGTCCTGTTCTCGCGTCTCGAAGGGGGCTTTCGCATGATGGACACAGTGGCGCAACTGGCCCCTTTGCTGGGATTGTTCGGAACAGTATTGGGCATGATCGAGGCGTTCCAGGCCTTGCAAGGCGCAGGATCGCAGGTGGACCCCTCAATCCTCGCCGGGGGCATCTGGGTGGCGTTGATGACAACCGCTGTGGGGCTGGCCGTGGCGATGCCTACATCAATGGCACTGGCCTGGTTCGAGGCACGCATGGACCGCGACCGCACATTTGCGCAGGACGCGCTGGCTGCGGTGTATGCATACAAGAGCTGATCAAACGATGGCGCTTCGCAAGACCTTCAAACGAAAACCGCTGTCGATGACATCGCTGATCGACATCATATTTCTGCTGTTGCTCTTCTTCATGCTCAGCTCAACCTTTTCGAAGTTTTCGGAAGTTGATTTGCCGGTTGCAGGCCAACCGACATTGGCAGCGACCACACAGTCGCGCGCCTTCCTGAAACTTGACAGCGCAAATGCAAGCCTGAACGGCCGCCCCGTTGCCCTTGCAGATCTGCGCGACGCTGTGATCGAAACCAAGCAGGACACAGAGCTGGCCTTGATCGTCAGCTTGGGCACACAGACCACAGCCCAGACGCTGACCGACGTTTTGGTCGCCCTTCGCGGTATTGCTGGTCTGCAAATGACACTGATCGGGGGCGGGGCATGACCCGACGCCAGACCAGAAAGCGCGAGCCGACCATTGCATTGATCAACGTGGTCTTTCTGATGCTGGTTTTCTTCATGGTGGCTGGCACATTAAGCCAACCGCTTCCGCGGAACGTGACGCTGCCGGTTGTGGCGGATCTGGATCATGCCAATCTTCCGGATGCCCTGGTGGTGCATTCTGATGGACAAATCAGTCATAAAGGCGCCGAGATCGCGGATGTCGCAGGCTGGGCCCGCACTCAGGACGCAATGCAGGCACTCAGGATCATACCGGACAAAGACGCCCCAGCCCGTGCGGTATTGGCGCTTGCCGCGCGTTTGCGCGTTCAGAATGGCGCAAAAATCCGCATTGTCACAGAAAGAGCGTTGCAATGATTCCGAAATCCGCGCCTGTCGCAGTCTTGGCGATGGGGCTGTCAATCTCAGCCCATTTTGCCATAGGAGCCCGCACAGACCTGCCCGAACTGCAGATTGAGGGTAGCAGCAGCGACATTCACGGCAAATTGGGATCTTCCTTCAAGGACCTGGTACAGGGGGCAATTGCGCCCGAAACCATAGAAGATGAGACCGCCAAATCCTTTGAAGAACCAGCCGTCCTGACGGCCCGTTTGCCCAAGGATCAAAGCGCAAGCGCGGCAACACAAGATCTTGTTGCCAAGGAGACCCCGACATCGGACCTTGCCGCAAAAGCCACCATCAAGATGCAAACAACAGAAATGAACGACGCCACGCTTGATCCCAAGCGGGTGGACACAGTGGCGCAGTCAGTTTCGTCCGAAAAAGCCATTGCTGCGAAGACCAGCACCCAGTTGGAGGACACAGACACCCTCGCAAGACACGCGGTCGACCCGTTGCGTCACAGAACATCCGCGCTGCGCGCGGAAAAGACAGCTGCACAAGAACCAACCAAGCTTCAACCGACCGAAATTGTTGAGGCAAAAATGCCGGATGTGCCTGCCTTGGCCGAGGCACCAGCCATACAAGAGGTAACAGAGGTCGCCCAACCGAAAGACATGTTTTTGCAAACTGAGGGCGCGTTACGGCTGAAAACAAGCCGGTTTGAGGTTGTCCAACGCCCCTTGCTGGCTCAACAACCTCTCAAGGCGCCAAAGGGCGCGCGTCTGACCACCGACACTTCAAAGCGGCCAAAAATGCGACAAAAGCCGGATGTCGACCCAACACCCAAACCAAAAGTCGCCAGGCAAACGGCCCAACCCGCAGTCAAGAAGCCACGCGGCAATGCCAGCCAGAACGCTGCCGCGGGGGCCGTGGACGGAACACTTGACAGTCAGGACGTCTCCAAGTCGAACACAAGCGCAAAAAAGCTGTCCTCCAGCAAGCCGGGCAATGCCTCTGCATCCAACTATAAGGGGTTGGTCCACGCAAAAATCGCCCGTGCGGGTCGGCCGTCGGTTCGCGTGTCGAAAGCTGCCGTCGTGACGTTTACGATTTCCGCTTCTGGCGCAGTTTCTGGGATCTCTGTTGCGCAAAGTTCTGGAAATGCGCGATTTGACCGTGAGGCGCGGGCCATCGTGCGACGCGCTGCACCGTTCCCGCCAAGACCCCCTGGCGCCGCGTCCCGGTTCAGAGTGCGAATAGGATCTCGGTAACCTTTTGGGCTTGGAACACACGAACACCAAGGTTGGTTTTGCCTGCCAGCCACGGCTTCTTGGCAAACGGTCACACATTTCAGACCGACGTACCCAAAGCTATCTGACTGTGCGCTTTCGACGCCGATCTGTAAGAGACGCCATGCAGGCATTCAAAGACGCTGCCTGCATGGTCTGCTACTGTGGTTGCACAAACACACCACGCGAGCCTGTTACTGTGCCCTGCTACTCTGCCTCGTCAAACCTTGATGCATTCAGCTGGGCGTATTTCTCGTCACCAATGCGGTCAATCAAATCAAGCTGCGTTTCGAGGAAATCGATATGCCCTTCTTCATCCGAGATCAGGGCTTCGAAAATTGCCATGGATCCGTAATCGCCCACCTCCGAACAGTAGGACCGCGCTTCGTTGTACAGCGCTCGTGCGTCTATTTCGGCTGCAAGATCACATTCCAATGTTTCTCGCGGCGTCTGACCAATGCGCAACGGATCAAGCTTTTGCAGATTGGGGTGCCCCCCCAAAAAGAGGATGCGCGCGATCAACTTGTCGGCATGCTCCATCTCTTCAATGCTTTCCTCACGGCTTTTCTTGGCCATGTGACCAAGTCCCCAATCGTCTTGCAGACGATAATGCAACCAATATTGGCTTACCGCCGTGAGTTCATGCCGCAGAGATTTATTCAGATATTCTATGACTTTGCTGTCACCTTGCATGGCTTAGTCTCTTTCCTTGGATGTGCTGGCTGCATGCTCGATGCTGGCTTGCGTAAGTTCGGTACTTCGAACTTAGCGTTCCCACGCATCGTGTCTAGGAAAAGAGACATACACCCACCACAGTCTGCGCATTTGCCAAGCGCTCGATAGACTTTGCCTGGGGTGATGAGTGTGTTCGGATCAGAGGCACGCATCCATTCGATGGCGGCGTGAATGTCGTGATCCGATATGTTGGTGCAGTGACAAACGATCATGTTTACTGGCTCTTAAGCTGGTGACCCGGCGCGACAAACGCGAGGGATGACAAGGGTTAGAAAGTCGTCTGCGTTTGGTAGGAGACTGCTGTTCCGCAGTCCTGCCGATGCCCAGAGATCATGGCCTGATCAAAAGACCGAAACGCCTTTGTTCCGATCTTGTGTGGGCGACGGTCGCAGTACCCGTCCATGCCAACCATGCTCGTACGCCCGATGGGGTGACGGCGGCCTCTCCCAAAACCGCTCTGCCGTGGCGCGCCTGGCACCGGGACCCCGTTTATGTGCGAGATGATCGGCATACCCTATTGCACCATGGCCGGTGCAGGGGTTGTTGCTGCCGGCAAAACCGGCTGGTGTTTCATACGTCCCAAGGCCATTCCAAACTCGTTCGCCAGCGCAACGGCGCGCGGACAGGAGTGCGGAATTAAAAAGGTCGCGGCAATGAACATGGCATCGTCATGCAGGCCTTCCGCAGCATATCCCACGAAGTTTGCAAAGCATGATTCATCTCCGCCAAGACATGGGCACCCTACCCGATGCCGCATGAGCCGCCGCCGTCCCTCTTGGGCGCAGAGCAACACAAGATCGCCAAACGTGTTCATTAGCCTGCGACCTTCGTCCAATCCGAATGCGTCAGTCAGGCCATGAAACATGGTGGTCTGCCCGCTTGGCCCGTCAGACCACAAGCGCAGATACAACACTGCGCCCGCCTCAACGGGACCAAGCTCTTCTACGAACCCGACCGGCGCACCGCCTCTGATCGGACCGATGCTCATTTTGTCAGGATCAGCTTTCCGGCGCGTGTGATCCGCAGCACATAGGTCTGATCATCCAGTTGAATGTGCGCCAGGCCGCTGTCCTGGGTCAGATCACGTGCATCGTACACCGGCACTGTGTCCGGAACGCGCATTTCCTTAGGTTTGGCAATCATCACAACCATTTTTCGCCTCGCGTGTCTTGAGTTACGGCATCCAAAAGCCATTCAGGGTTCAGACACCCAGGCTGAACGAAACTGCAGCATTCCCACAAAAGCGCCTTGAGGTCGCTAACGTCTTTTTCGCGCCGCAGCACGACTGGCGGGTCAGATTTCATTGTATCTCTCCGACTATGACGGGTGGCGGTGTCTCGCTTGCCTCGTCACGCGCGGCTGGCTGACACTTATCTGACTTATTTTGTCGGATTAGTCAATCCGACTCTTTTCATAAGGAAATAATTTCGACGTAAGTGGACGCACGCAACCTGAAATCCCCAAAAAAGGGGGCAAACGGCCCGCCGTCTGGCAAGCACACATGCCGAATACTCCATACCCAAGCTGCCAAAATGGAACCCTCGGCAGTGTTTGAAGATCGTAGATTCGCGGCATTCCAAGCCAGGGCAAAAATGCACCACACGCCAATTCAGCGCCCTGAGCTTCATGCCGCAGCGCGTCTGCGCAGGTGACAGTCCTGGCTTAAACCAAGTGGTCTTGTGATCAGTATTTGAACGGATGGGTCAGGGTTGATGTCCTGAGCGTCAGCCTCTGAGTCAAGACAGGCCAAGGATTGCGCCTGCACGATCTGGCGGATCACCTGCCCTGCTGTGCAGGCCTTGGCAAAAATCTGCGGCACGACCCAAAGTCTGCACACCAAGGGCAAAATCGTCAGAGTCTTTGCAGACCACCCCGAAACAATCGCAAAAAACGACCAAGTGTCGCGTCACGCGATCGGTTAGAAAACATCCCGCTGCCTTTGATCAAGCCGTCTTGAGTGGCCCCTTAACCTGATCCGAAACAGATCCGCAAAGCGCCCGATCCACCGCTGCAATGCAGATCAAACAAACACGCCGATCGGCGGACACCAAAGGCTTCGATCTGTCCGATAACGCGCGATCGCCTGACACGCTTTGAGCCAATGAAACCCACTGTGACGAAAATTATCACGTCAGCACAAGACCGTTAATCGCCCAAAAATGTTCTGACTACAATTCTGGATTGAAACACATCAATCAAAACTCGCGCGTACTAAAAATCAAGCAGATCAGCCCGCCACGTTCAAGTTCCTGAACCACCTATCCGGGACGAAATTGTGGATGCTCCTCCACAACAACAACGCGTAATCCAATTATTGACTAATTTACAGCTACTTAGACACATGTCTTAATATGCACCGCCCAAGCTGGAAACGTTGAGCACATGCCTTTTCCCTGCGTCACGCGGTAGACGGCTTCGCATCGGAACGCCCGAAATTAATATTTTCCAAGGCAAACCACGGGCCTTGACAAGGCCGGCAAAAAGCTGACTAGAAGGATCAGCTTTAATGGCCGACAAAAATTGTCGACTACCACCTTGGAGGCTTACATGCTCGCTTCGAAACTGAAACTTACCACCGCAATCGTCGCGGCAACCCTGACAGCGGGTGCCGCTCTGGCCGACGACGTCTACGGCCCCTATCCCGTGACACTGAAGGGATATGACGGCGACAAGACCAATTCGGTCTCATATTCGGGTCAGGTTGCGCGGCACGTGCTGCATGACAGCCTCAAGAAACTGGCGGGCAAGGGCGATGGCGGCAACAATGCCGAAGCGCTTGAGGCGATGATGCTGGCGTATTTTGACGGCTCGGACACCGACCTGGAAATCGTTGCGCCCGTGTCCAAAGATGGCTTCCCTGTCAAACAGGCAACCCTGAACGAGATTTCTTCCGGCAAGAACATCTCGGGCAAGTTCTACAAGGGCGCAATGCTGGCATGGCCTGGCAACCATTCGGGTGTCGATGTCGCGCGTGAGTTCATTTCCTACGCTGCCGCGTCGGAAAAGGGCTACGATGCAGTTAATGGCTACGACTGGGGTCAGCTGATCTCGAAGTTCACGTTGGGCGCGATGGCCTACAACCAGGCAGTCGACAACTACCTCGACGAGAAACTGGAAGCCGACAACAAGCCAAACAACAAGGCCTACAAGGACGGCGCCTACTACACCGGCAAAGAGCATTCCTGGGACGAGGCATTTGGCTACTTTGGTGCGGCCGCTCACTCGGTCAACCTGTCGGCTGAACAGAACTACGCCATCGCGAAGGGCAAGGATCTTGCATCTGCCGATGCCAACGGAGACGGCGTGGTTGACCTGAAGACCGAATACGTCTTTGGCCCGGCCTATTACGCAGCCGATGCCGACAAGGCCGGCACCAATTACATGTCGACCATCTTCAGCGCGTTCCGCGATGGCCGTGCGCTGATCACATCGGCCAATGGTGAAGCGTTGACAGACGCGCAGCGCGATCAGCTGAAAGCCTATGCTGCCACCATCGAAACCAATTGGGAGAAGGTGATTGCCGAGGCTGTGTTTAAGTATGCAGGTTCGGTCTACAAAGATATCGACAAGCTGAAAGAAGGCGCTGATGACGCAGCCGTGCGCACCTATGCCAAGCATTGGGGCGAGCTGAAGGGCTTTTCGATGGCTCTGCAGTCGGGCAAGAACAACCTTGGCGCAACCGCTTTTGACATGAACTGGCTGATCGGTTTCGGTCCGGCGATGCTTGATGGCAAGATGGTGTCCGACATCGATGCGGACGGCAACTTTGTCCGTGGTCGCGAAATGTCACTCGACGACTACCAGACAGCGATGCTGAAGGTCCAAGGCCTGATGGTAGAGGCCTTTGGTGTCGAAGCCAGAAAGAACGACATGATCGGCAGCCTCGAAGCGCTGGCAAACAAACTTGGCACCACAGAATCGGCTGAATCCGACTAAGTCTGTGAATAGTGCCCCGGCGCTGACATCAGCGCCGGGGCATAGCAACCAGGAGCCCCCTTGGATTTACTCGACCAGATACCCCCGTTTTTCGCGGATTTCGTCAACCCGAAGAAACGTGTCTTTGTGGGGTACCTCTGTCTGGCCGTTCTGATCGCGTTGATCTGGATCGTGATGGCCAAGGGCACATCATTCAAGAACGCACTGCAAGAAGTCTTTGACTGCAAAGTTCTTTTTTCAAGATCCGCAATCGCCGATTACAAGATCTTTATGATCAACCGCGCGATCACCTTTTTTATTTCACCTTTGCTGATCACCCAGCTTGCCATCGCGACGGCAATCTATTTCGCGCTGCATGATGTCAGCATTCTACAACGCAATCTTTTGGCGAGAACGCCCACGGGTGTCGTGATTGCATTGTTCACGATCACGATTTTTCTGATCGACGACTTCACCAAGTTTCTGGTCCATATGTGGATGCACCGCTGGCCACTGCTTTGGGCGATCCACAAAGTACATCACTCGGCTGAAACGATGACACCGATCACCGTCTATCGGGTTCATCCTCTCGAAGGCATTCTGTACGGCCTTCGAAGTGCCGTCGCACAGGGCATGACAATGGCGCCCTTTCTCTACTTCTTTGGCGATGCCGTTGATCTATATACTGTTCTGGGCGTCAACGTGATGTCATTCGTATTTCACGTTACGGGATCCAACCTCAGGCATTCACACGTTTCGATCCGCTACTGGGCGTGGCTAGAGCATGTGGTCATTTCGCCTGCGCAACACCAGGTGCACCATTCAATTGCGCGACAGCACCACGACAAGAACTTCGGCGTGGCTTTTGCGATCTGGGACTGGATGTTCGGATCATTGCATCTGTCTGAAAAGGACCGTGATCTGCGCTTTGGGCTGAAACCGGAAGAGGCAAGCGCGTTCCGAATTCTTGACATCTACCTGCGGCCGTTTCGAGACATGGGCCGGGTCATTAAACGCCGCGCAAGGGCCCTGTTTGGGTGGTGCGCATCCTTTCGACTGCGCGCGCGTCAATGACCCCGGTGAACCTGCCAACCGCGCGCGCTTGCCTGGCACACCCTGTTGTCGCCATGCGCCCGGGCTCCGCTTTGGCAAACCGGCACAAGCACTGATCATCCAGACTGACGCAGAGCCGGGCCCGCGGGGACACCTTGGGGCATGACAAGACTGAACCGTCCCGTTCATTCCTGATTAAATTTGTCAGATTGACTTTTCCGACTCTTTCAGTCGATAATGACGCGAAAGCCAGCACGCGATTCCTGTGTCAGCCAAAAAGCCAATTCTACCAAAAGGACATGGGCTTGTGACAGACGCGAAACATCGCGCCACATTCCTGGCGACGGACGGGCTTGAAACGCTTTGGATGATTTCCGGCACCGTCTTCAGTGCATTTGGCGGCAGCTCACTCCGAGCCGATCTTCGTTTTGGTCCGGGGTGGGATGCGTAATGACAGTTCCACAAACCCAGCCCGGCACAAGCAAACCGAAAGACGCTCTTCCAGTGTACGATGCGACCGATCTGACACAGGGCGGGATCATTGCGCGGATCGCATTGGAAGAAAATCTCTACACGCTGCGCATCACCCGCGCCGGCAAACTGATCCTGACAAAATGAACGCAATGGTGCGGCATCACGGCCGAGCGCCTGTGGGACATCTGTGCGAACTGGGGTCCGTTGAGGCAAGCGCTGTTGTCAGTCTGCGCCGTTGGTGCGAAGGCCCAGATGAGCAGGCGCGCGTCTGGACTGACTTTGCCACGGCACTCGGGTCAGAGCGCGGCCGCGCCGCGTTACAGGCCTTTGAAGGGCTCTGTGATCTATGCCTTCGCTATGGCCGTCGACCGCTGATGCGACAGCCTCTTTCCTGCAAATGCCTGAGCGGAGACGAAGCTTGGTTTGCCAGCTTTGTCGGTTACGCAAGCGAAGGCCAGACAGAGGATGCCCTGATGCTGGCATTGGCGTTGGTACGTCCAGACGTTGCCCCGATGGTTGTGGGTCTCGCCCAAGAGGCAGGAATGGCGCTGCGGCAAATGGCCCTGCGCAAAGAGCCTGCCAACCGCGCGGCACACCAAAAAATTCGAACAAATACGCTTCACTAACAAGGACAAATCCCCATGAAAAAACTGACAATTGCAACAAGCGTTCTGGCCCTGGGCTGCGGCACCGCAGCCATTGCGGGCGGACATGCGGAAAAGGTGGCAGTGCTGGAAACCTATGCCAACATCGCCGAGGCCAACTATGCAGACAGCCTGTCCGCTGCACAAAATCTTCAGGCAGCGGTCAATGCTCTGGTGGCAAGCCCATCGGCAGAAGCGCTTGAGGCTGCGAAAGCCGCATGGCTGGCCGCACGTGTGCCCTACCAACAGTCCGAGGTCTTTCGCTTTGGCAACGCCATCGTCGACGACTGGGAAGGTAAGGTAAACGCCTGGCCGCTGGACGAAGGCCTGATCGACTACGTAGATGCATCATATGGTGGTCCGACCGATGAGAACGAAGCCGCTGTTCTGAATGTTGTGGCGAATGCCAGCTTTACCCTGTCGGGTGAAGCCGTCGATGCATCGACCATCACCCCTGCTTTGCTTGAAAACACTCTGCAAGAGGCGGATGGTGTAGAAGCAAATGTTGCAACCGGTTATCACGCGGTTGAATTCCTGCTTTGGGGCCAGGACCTGAACGGTCATGGTGCCGGCGCCGGCAACCGTCCGTGGACAGACTATGCTGCGGGCGCGGCCTGCACCGGAGGCAACTGTGACCGGCGTGGTGAATACCTGAAAGCGGCAACCGACCTGTTGGTCTCAGATCTGGAATGGATTGTTGCACAATGGGCAGAAGACGGCGAAGCGCGCACAACCGTTCTGGCCGACGCCGACGCCGGGATTGCAGCCATCCTGACCGGTATGGGGTCGTTGTCATATGGTGAAACAGCGGGCGAGCGTATGCGCCTTGGCGTTATGCTGAACGACCCCGAAGAAGAGCATTCATGCTTTGCCGATAACACCCACAACGACCACTTCTACAACGGTGTGGGCATTCAGTCAGTCTATAACGGCAGCTACACCCGTATTGACGGATCCGTGGTGGACGGCGCGTCCCTGTCCGATCTCGTGGCGGCGACGGATGCCGATCTTGATGCGGAAATGCAGATGAAACTGGCTGCAGCCGTCCTGGCTTTGGGCAAGATCAAGACCGCGGCAGAGGCCGGGTTCAGCTATGACATGATGCTCGAGCGCGGCAACGCTGCTGGCGAGGCACTGATCATGGGCGGTGTAAACGGTCTGGTTGACCAGACCCGCAGCATCGAGCGAGTCGTGGCTGCACTGGGCACCTCGATCGAAGTCGAAGGCTCAGACAGTCTCGATAACCCCAACGCGGTTTTCGAATAATAAATCACCTGAGGTGGCATGGCAAATTGCACCGCGTCACCTTGGGACATCTGTGTTACCGTCACAAATGCGTTTTCCAAATCGCCATATTCTGGCTGCTTTGACCGTCACCGTCAGCCCAGGGTTACTGTCCGCCAATCCAAGCGCTGAACCTCATCTCGACATCATCCCGCGGACTCAGCACGAAGCACAGCGAATTGCCAAGGTCACGGCCTTGGCACAAGATTTTGACAAGGCGCAACCGTTTGAGGCCAAATCTGCGGGCGCGGCAACAGTGCGCGCCGCTTCCAAGGCAGGCGCATTTTCCCAACCGTCGGAAAATATCAGTTTCGAAGACAAACTGACCTTCGAGGTCGGGAATGGAATGTTCCGAAAACTCTGGGTCTCGTCCCCGTCGTCAACGCTGGCTTCGGACGGACTTGGGCCGCTTTACAACGCACGATCCTGCCAAAGATGTCACGTCAAGGATGGACGCGGACACGCGCCCGAAGGTCCCGGCGACACCGCGATTTCCATGCTGCTCAGAGTGTCGATCCCCGGCGAACAAAACGAAAAAACGGCCGAAATCGAAGGCTATCTGGCCACCCTGCCCGACCCCGTTTATGGCACCCAGCTGCAAGATTTCAGTCTGGCCGGCCACGCAGCCGAGTACCGCCTGCAGATCGCTTACAACAGCATCGAAGTGCCCCTGTCAGGCGGCGAGATCGCAACGTTGAGGGCTCCGACCTACAGGGCCTCAGACCTTGGCTATGGACCATTGCATCCCGAGGCGATGCTCAGTCCAAGGGTGGCGCCGCAAATGATAGGGCTTGGCCTGCTTGAGGCGATCCCTGCTGCGGATATCCTGGCACTTGCCGACCCAATGGATGCAGACGGCGACGGCGTATCGGGCCGCCCAAACATCGTATGGTCGGTTGAATATGACCAACCGATGCTGGGACGATTTGGACTGAAGGCGGCGTCGCCCACCCTGCGCCAACAATCCGCCGAGGCTTTTGCCGGGGACATCGGCATCTCAAGCCCCCTGTTTCCAAACCCCTGGGGTGAATGCAGTGCTGTG
Source organism: Paracoccaceae bacterium (assembly GCA_022448925.1). Classification (GTDB taxonomy): domain Bacteria; phylum Pseudomonadota; class Alphaproteobacteria; order Rhodobacterales; family Rhodobacteraceae; genus JAKVCP01. The sequence goes on along the minus strand of JAKVCP010000010.1, from coordinate 63,211 downwards.
CAAGTTGACTGCCGCACCGCACCACACGGGGATCAGGACGATCGAGTTTTCGAAGTCGACGACGAAGGTCTGGACCTCGTGACCTTTTACAGCAGCAACCTCGGCGTTCCCGCGCGCCGTAAGGTGAATGACCCTTGGGTTCTGCGCGGCAAAGAGGTGTTCTACACCACGGGCTGCACCGCCTGTCATCAACCGTCTTTTGTGACCCACCGTCTGGCCGATCAACCAGAACAGAGTTTCCAGTTGATTTGGCCCTACACTGACATGTTGCTGCATGACATGGGGCCGGGGCTGGCCGACAACCGCCCCGAGGCCCGCGCAACGGGCCATGAATGGCGCACGCCGCCGTTGTGGGGGGTGGGCCTGACACAGCAGGTTTCCGGCCATACCCACTTTCTGCACGATGGCCGCGCGCGGTCCCTTCTTGAGGCCATCTTGTGGCATGGTGGTGAAGCACAGGCCCAACGCGACAGGGTGGTTGAGATGCCGCCCGCGGATCGCGCAGCGCTGATCACGTTCTTGGAGAGTTTATAGATGCGTGAATTTGCAACCGCAGCCATGGTGCTTTGGGCATCGTTTGCCTGGGCGGACACGCCCGACGTCACGGCCAGCGTGACGCACCACGTCCTGCCGGGATACGATCTATTGGTGCAGAACACACAGGCGCTTGCGGCAACAGCAGAGCAGGAATGTTCTGCCAGCAGCCCCGATTTGATCCAAGCCTATCACAGGGCTTTTGACAGCTGGATCAGCGTCAGCCACCTGCGCTTTGGGCCGTCTGAAAGTGAAGACAGGGCCTTTGCACTGGCTTTCTGGCCTGACCCGCGCGGATCAACACCCAAAGCCCTGTCCGCGCTGATAGGGGCACAGGATCCGGCGGTACGGGTACCCGATGCCTTCCGAACCGTATCGGTTGCGGCCCGTGGGTTCTATGCACTTGATTTTCTGCTGTTTGATGCGCAGTTCACGACGGATGCCACTGCTTATACCTGCGCCTTGATCCAGGCCGTGACCACTGACATTGCCGCCAACGCACTGGCCATCCGGGACGGCTGGCTGAATGGCTATGCAGATCTGATGCTCATGCCTGGAAATGACACCTACCGAACCGCAAACGAAGCCGCCAAGCAGCTCTTTACAGCCCTGGTGACCGGCTTGGAGTTCACGTCATCCATGCGCCTGGGACGGCCCTTGGGCACTTTTGAGCGCCCGCGCCCAAAACGCGCCGAGGCCCGTCGCTCGGGACGCTCCTTGCGTCATGTCATCCTGTCGCTTGCGGCAACACGCGATCTGGCCTTGCGTCTGTCGTCTTCCGACCCCGACATCGCGCAGGCCTTTGACACGGCCATCATGCGGGCAGAGCGGCTAGATGACCCCATCTTTGCAAGCGTATCGACCCCGCAGGGGCGATTGCAGGTCGAAATCCTGCAACAAAACGTCGACATGTTACGGCAGCGTCTGACTGAACAGGTCGGCCCATCGCTGGGAATCGAGGCCGGCTTCAACTCTCTGGACGGCGATTGATGGCGCGCCGCCGCACGTTTCTGGGCGGTTTGCTGGCCACTGGGTTAGGCCCGGCGTTCAGTTGGGCCAAGGTTGGCAATCCACGGTTTCTGTCTGCTGCAAAAACACCCCAGGGGGCCTATGTCTTGTGCGGATTGGACAGCAGCGGTCAGATAACCTTCAAGCTGCCGCTTCCGGCCCGAGGTCACGCGGCAGCGGCCCATCCCAGCCAGGCCAAAGCCGTGGCCTTTGCGCGCCGACCGGGACGGTTTGCACTTGTACTGAATTGCGCCACCGGCGAAGAAATTGCAGCCCTGCAGGCTCCGACCGGTCGCCACTTCTATGGCCACGGGACCTATTCGGCCGATGGATCTGTCTTGTTCACCACCGAAAACGACTATGAAACCGCACGTGGCCTTGTCGGGGTTTGGGACGTCACCCGCACCCCGCGCCGCATCGCAGAGTTCTTGTCCGGCGGCGTTGGCCCCCACGACATAAAGATGCTGCCAGACGGGCACACCCTGGTCGTTGCAAACGGCGGGATCGAAACCCATCCAGACACCGGGCGGGTCAAACTGAATATTCCAACGATGCAGTCAAACCTGACCTACCTCAGCCTTGACGGGGACGTTCTGGAACAGGTTGAGCTGGATGCCGGTCACCAAAGAAATTCCATCCGGCATCTTGCCGTGTCGCAGGACGGCACCGTTGCCTTTGCCATGCAGTGGCAGGGCGGAGCAGCGCCAGACCGCCCCTTGCTTGGAACTCACAGGCGCAGCGACGGCAGCCTGACCTTGGTGCCCAAGGCCTCCGTGCAGGCGCTCAATGGCTATATCGGCAGCGTTGCGATTTCCGAAGAAGGCTCTCGTATCGCGATCACATCCCCCCGCCGCGGTGTTGCACAGCTGTTTGATCAGGTGCAGCTGACATCCGAACTTGAAATTCCAGACGTCTGCGGGATCTCGGCGGTCGATGGCGGTTTCTTTGTCACGTCGGGCAACGGCATATGCCGATCCCCCCAGGACAAGGTGGTTCGCCATCCCCTGGCATGGGACAACCACCTTGTGCCCGTCGGCAACGCGGGCGCCTGACAGCCCCTGCAAACGCATTTCGCGCCCGCTGAAACGCGCGTCGCCCGTTTGCCCTGACAGAACGCGGGTCCAGAGACGCGCGCCAACACAAAGCGCAACCCGCTGGCCCGTTTGCATCAGCCAGACACCGCTCAGACCCGCTTTGCCCGTAATGCCGGCCGCCAGAATGAGAGCCGAGGCTGCCCCGATACACTCGTCCATGGGCTCAACATCCCAGATGCGCAACCGCTCGTGGTGATGCAAATTGCATTGATCAGCAACGCCGCTGGTCAAGGCGACCTGATCCCGACTCCCGTGGCCAATGCCATGGCCGATGCGCCCTTCCATCTGCGTGCCTGATCAACACCCTCCTTTGACAGGTCGCCCAGAGGATGGGCCACCGGATCACCTCGTGCCGCAATGACTGCCAAATCCATCATGACCTTTTGACACTGGGCCAAGACTTCGGCCGCCGTGGTCTGCATGTTGGACTGCCCTGCAAGCTGGTGACTCAAGGCAATGGTTTTTGTCTCAGGAATCCAGCGCCACTTGGGTCTGGTGTCCGCAGCCGGGGCAACAATCGTCCGAGCGCAAGTGGTCCTTCTGCGTCGTTTTTTCATCGGCGGATGAACACTCTGCGTCAGCGCCATAGGTGGCCCGGTCGCGGAGTGACGGCCGTCATGCAGCGTGGGGCTCCCATCGGCATCTGCCCCGATGATGGCCGTCAAAGACTCCCATGGCGCATGCGCGAAAAGGGAAACCCAATACCTTTGTCCGAGGGGTGTCACCGCGCCGTGATCATTGCACTTGACGGTGCCGGTGGCGCTGCCCCATGCGGCGCCAAGCAGCGCCAAGATCGCGGCCTTGATTTCATCACTGAACCGCAGGTCGGCGCCGGACGGGCCTCAAGGCATCGCAATCGCATCACGCGCCTGCAAACCCGACCGGACCCTTTCGACACAGATCGCTCCATCTGCCCCCCGTGTTGGCTTTGGTCTTGGTGATTGTCGCGGCTCGGGTGTGGTGTGGCGCGGCACGTTTGAAACACTCCGGTCATGGGGACCAACGTGCTTTGGATGTGGCGCCAAAAGCCGCTTGCGGGTGCGCCCGAGCGCGCGTCAAATCGCCAAGCCCGGCAGCAGTTACCGCGGCGGCCCGCCCCGGTAAGCGCACTGGGGTGCTCTTGGGGTGCAGGCGACCAGATCGCCTGGATCAGTCGCCCCGATTTCGGGATCAAGCCTCATGCGCCAGAGGCTTGGACCCGGACAAGATACTGCGCGCCTACAGTCCGCATTTGTCCCGCATGAAGGCCAGCGCAACGCTTAGACCGTCAGGCGCGATCCCATGTGCGGTGCCTTTCATGACATGGGCATAGACGTCTTTCCATCCTGCCTCTTGCAGGGCTTCGGCAGCAGCCGGAAGCGATTGCACCGGCACGACGTCATCCTGATCCCCGTGGATCAGCATGACCGGTGGACGGCTGAGGACGTCATCAGCCAGCAGCTCTGGCGCAAGCAAGCGCCCCGAGAAAGCCACAACCCCCGCGAGTTCATCCTCGCGACGCGGGGCGACGTGCAAGCTCATCATCGTGCCTTGGGAAAATCCAAAAAGCACAACCTGCTCGGGCAACAAGTCTTCGTCGACCATCAAGGCATCAAGAAAGGCATTCAGATCCTGCGCTGCCGCGATCAGGCCACGCTCACTTTCTTCTTCGCTCGACCCGTCGATCCACGGGATTGGAAACCACTGCAAGCCCATCGGCATGCCCGGAATCGTCTCTGGCGCGTCAGGCGCCACAAACAGCGTATCTGGCAGATGTTCGGCCAAGGGATCAGCCAGTCCCAAAAGATCGGCCCCATTGGCCCCGTACCCGTGCAGGAACACCACCGCCGAACGGGTGCTTCCCGACAGAGGCTCTTTTCTGCCAGCCTTAAGAACGCGTGTCATCGGATGCCCTCTCTGTTCTTTGCAATCCGGTAGTAGGCCCAGAGTGTCCGCGCTGCAACCGATCTCCACGGGCTCCAGGCTTCGGCCATCTCGCGCATTGCGCGTTCTTTGGGGCGGTCGTTCAGTTGAAAGAGGATGCGGGCAGCCTCTTGCAGGGCAAGGTCGCCATGCGCAAAGACATCTGCCCGCCCCAAAGAAAACATCGCATAGATCTCTGCTGTCCAGGTGCCAATCCCGGACACCTGGGTCAGGATCCTGATCACCTCGGGTGTTGGCGTGACGCGCAACGCCTTGAAATCGATCCGCGCCTCGGCCAAAGCGCGGGCATAGCGGATTTTCTGACGACTCATCCCGCAGGCGCGGATCTCATCGTCACTGGCCCACATGATCTTGCGCGGGCCCGTCAGCCGGGCCTCCTGCAGACGCGCCCAGATGGCCGCAGCCGCGGCAACGCTGACCTGTTGGCTGACGATGGCAGACAGCACTTGATCAAACCCGTCCTTGCGCAACCGCAGCGGCAAAGGACCCGTTTCCGCCAGCGCAAGAGCAAAACGTGGATCCTGCCGCGCCAGCCAAGTGGCGCCCTCGGCGACACAGGCGTCGCTGTGGATCACACGTCCAATATCTGTTTCAACCATTGCATCGCCTCGTCTACGGAGCGCGCCTGCGCAGGCACAGGCGGCGGATCAATCAGTACAACCGGAAGTCCCAGCTGCCGCGCAGCAGCAAGTTTGGGCCATGCGCCCTGCCCCCCTGCATTGCGCACCACGATGCCGTCAATCCGAAGTCTGCGCATTACCGCGATTTCAGCCGCAACGCTGAAAGGGCCCGTGTCAAACACCCACCGCCCGCGCGGCAACGGAAAAGGGCCTGCATGCCTGTCAAGCTGACGCACCAGAAAATAGCAGTCTTTCAGACGGCGCAACACCATCAAGCCGTCCCGGCCGGTGGCACAGAACAGGCGCAGGCCGCGCAGAGGAACGCGGGGCACAAGCCGGTCCGAACGCAGACAGACCCAACGATCCTTCGGACCGGGTCTCCAGGTCGGCCGTCTCAGGCGCAGAAATGGCACGTTTTGCCGCCTTGCCCAGTCTTCGACCGGCAGGCGCCCCCCTTGGTCAAAGGGATGGCGCGCATCGATCACACAGGACACATCCTTGCACGGCCGGTCGCTTGGACGGGCCTGTTGCGTAGCCACCGGCCAGGCCTGTGCCAGCCGAGAGGCCCCTTCGAGGCACAGGTGTTGCCGCCACCCCGCCCGCGCAATCCGCTGCGACAACACGCGCGCTTCGGCGGTACCGGCAATCAGATGGATCAGAGGCACGTCTGTCATACCCAAGGCCTACCCTGCCGTTTTCCGCTTGGCCATCTGAAACCGCGCTGACGGGTCAGTACAATCGCCCGGACGCAATCGGGCATGCAGTACAATTCTATCGTTGCAGCCGAGGTTTTGGCAGCCTACGCAGGGCATATGACACCGACAGATTCCAAAACAGCGACGCGCAACGTAACGCTGCTGGTACTGGCGCAGGCCATTCTTGGCGCGCAAATGCCGATCATCTTCACCATCGGCGGACTTGCGGGCCAATCGCTGGCCACGAACCTGTGCTACGCAACGCTTCCGATTTCCTTGATCGTTCTTGGATCAATGATCACGGCAGCGCCGCTTTCGGCCTTTATGCAACGGTACGGCCGGCGCGCCGGCTTTGCCCTGGGCGCGCTGGGCGGCGCACTGGGAGGGGCGGTTGGAGCCTGGGGGCTGTATCAGGCGTCTTTCCCATTCTTCCTATTGGGGTCATTGCTGACCGGTATCTACATGTCTGCACAGGGCTTTTATCGGTTTGCCGCCGCAGATACAGTATCTGACACGTTCCGCCCAAAGGCGATTTCATATGTCATGGCGGGGGGATTGGCCTCGGCCGTCATCGGGCCGCAACTCGTGAAACTGACCAGCGATGCCTATGTCATCCCGTTCCTGGGGTCATACATTGCTGTTATCGTGTTGAACCTTCTCGGGTCCTTGCTTTTCGTTTTTCTCGACATTCCCAGACTTGAGTCCACGTCACAGACCAATGAGGCCGGGCGCACACGCTGGCAACTGCTGACCACCCCGCGCATTGCTGTGTCGGTCATCTGCGCCATGGTGTCCTATGCTTTGATGAACCTTGTGATGACGTCGACCCCTCTGGCCGTTGTCGGCTGTGGCTTTGACTCAAACACCGCCGCTGATGTGGTCACCGCCCACGTGCTTGCAATGTTTGCGCCGTCATTCTTTACCGGTCACCTTATTGCAAAATTCGGGGTCGAACGAATTGTCGCTGCAGGGCTTTTGATCCTGACGGGCGCAGGCCTTGTGGCACTGCAAGGCGTTGCGCTTGAAAACTTCTTTGTCGCGCTGATCCTTCTTGGGCTGGGCTGGAATTTCGGGTTCATCGGCGCGACGACAATGCTTGCCAGCGCCCATACCCCGAATGAGCGAGGGCGCATTCAGGGCATGAATGACCTGATCGTTTTCGGAGGCGTCACCGTTGCCTCATTGTCGTCGGGCGGGCTTATGAACTGCTCTGGTGGCACCGCCATCGAGGGTTGGACCGCCGTGAACATGGCCATGGCGCCGTTCCTTATCCTGGCCGGAGGCTGTTTGATCTGGCTGATGATGCGCCAAGCAGCCGATCGGCTTGCCTAAAGCCGTCCGGTCAGGGCAACCCAGGACAGCCGCGCTCTGCGCGAGAATTCGGACAGTCCCAGACGACCCGAGGTGATACGCTGCGGATCAGCCACCGCCTGACGAAGGATCGGTCCAGCTTGCCATGCTGCCAGAATTGCCGGACGCGCCGAGCTGGGCAAGGTTTTGGCGCGCGTCAACTTGTCCAGCCCCCGGTGTGCCAAGGTTGCAAGCGCATCAGCCCGCGCATCAACAAGAGGCTGCTTTCCCTGACGTTCAAGGTCAGGGATCGCCCGCAGAAAGTTGGCAAGACCCGCAGCCCAACCGAGATCCAGAAAAAGCCCGTCGTCGCGCGCACCAAGCGACCTGGCGCAAGCCACCATCAAATGGCCTGACGTTTCTGTCAGGTAGCGGTCGAAATGCTCTGCATCTTCGAACGGATCACGATAAATGTCCCAGCGCCGCGCGGCCACCAGCCTGTCCAGCAACTGCGCGCCATGTGCGTCAAGCACATGCGCCAGGGGGGTCACAACTTCATGCCGGCGCACAATGCCCCCCGCAGCGATCTCGTCGAGCGCATCGCGCCACCATTGCAGGCGCATCTCGGCAATCATGGTCTCTTGCGTTACCCAAGGCGCCCGCGCGACCTCTAGGTTAAAGGCGTACAGCGGGAAAAGAACCCCCCGCGCCGACACTGGTGCCGCCATGGCAGCGGCAAATCGGTCTGCATCGCCTCTTTCTACCAGCTTGGCACAGGCAATCGTGTCCCTGTCCATAAGCGATCTACCCCACCCGTGTTCGAAGGCACCGCCGGGCACCTCTGTGGGGCGCAGAGCCCGTACAAAGGCCAGTGCGCCGCCGCGACGACATCCAGGCACAGCGCAAAGAGCCACCCAAGATCTGACGCCCATGGACCGGCGTCAAGACGCGCTTCACCGCGCCAAGGTGCCGCATTGGGTCCTGTTGCGTGCCAATAGCCCGGGGATGAGCCCCTAGGCCAACCCGGCACCACTGCCCGGCGTTCATGTGTCCCTCAGAATTTTCCAGCGCACCGCGTCCAGCAGGGCCTCGAAACTCGCATCCACGATATTGGCGCTGACGCCAACGGTCGACCACCGTCGCCCCTGCCCATCCTCGCTGTCGATCACGACACGTGTGACCGCTTCGGTCCCGGCCTGGGTGATCCGAACCTTGAAATCGACAAGACGCATGTCGTCTATATTGCCCTGATACCGCCCCAGATCCTTTGCCAGCGCTTTTGCCAGCGCATTGACCGGCCCGCGATCGCTGCCGATTTCATCCATCGAGTCGCTGACAGACATTTTCTTGACGTCGTCGACCTTTACGACAACCACGGCCTCGGACAGCGAAATCATTTGGTCATACTTGTTTTTGCGACGTTCGACCGTCACGCGATAGCGCTTGACCTCAAAGAAATCGGGCAATTGGCCAAGTTCGCCGCGGGCCAGGAGTTCGAAAGACGCCTGCGCGGTATCATAGGAATATCCCTCTGTCTCGCGGGTTTTTACCCGATCCAGAATGCGCGCCAAAGCCGGATCGCCCTTGTCGATTTCAAGACCCGCATCTGCCAGTCGCTTGCGCAGGTTAGACTGTCCAGCCTGGTTCGACATCGGGATGATCCGGCCATTGCCAACAACGCCGGGATCAACGTGTTCATAGGTCGAGGGATCCTTGAGGATTGCGCTGGCATGCAATCCCGCCTTGTGGGCAAAGGCCGAAGCCCCAACATAGGGGGCCTGCTTCAAAGGCACACGGTTGAGAATATCGTCGAGCATGCGGCTGACCTTGGTCAGGTCCTGCAGCGACGCCCGGTTTATGCCGATGTCATAGGAGCTTGCGTAGGGTTCTTTCAACAACAAGGTCGGGATCAACGATGTCAGATTGGCATTTCCACAGCGTTCGCCCAACCCGTTCAGCGTGCCCTGAATCTGCCGAGCACCCGCGTCAACGGCCGCCAGGGAACAGGCCACTGCATTCTCGGTGTCATTGTGGCTATGGATGCCCAGACGATGACCCGGAATCCCCGCTGCGATAACCGCGCCGGTGATCCGAGAGATCTCGGCCGGGAGGGTTCCGCCATTGGTGTCGCACAGCACGATCCAACGCGCGCCTGCCTCAAATGCCGCGGTTATGGCTGCCAGCGCATACTCAGGATTCGATTTGTATCCATCAAAAAAATGTTCCGCATCGAACAGGGCCTCGCGGCCCTGATCGACAAGATGCGCCAGACTTTCACGGATGTTCAGCAGGTTTTCATCCAAGGTGATTCCCAAAGCCGTCGTGACATGGAAATCATGCGCCTTGCCCACCACACAAACAGCCCGCGTGCCCGCGTTCATCACACCTGCCAGCACCTCGTCGTTGGCTGCCGAGCGCCCTGCCCGCTTGGTCATACCAAAGGCCGTCATCGTGGCTCGCGTCTGGGGCGCGGCGGCGAAAAATGCACTGTCGGTCGGGTTGGCGCCCGGCCAGCCGCCTTCGATGTAATCAAGACCAAGGTCATCCAGCGCCGTGGCGATCCGCACTTTTTCATCGGTCGAGAATTGCACGCCCTGGGTCTGCTGCCCGTCCCGAAGCGTGGTGTCATAGATGTAAAGCTGCTCGCGTGTCATAAATCTTGCAACTTCTTGAGATCAAAGCCCGTTCCGGGTGTCAACGCGACGCCCTCTTTGGAAATGCGCACCTCGACACCTGCGGCGACAAGGGCGGCCTTCATGTCATCGACCCCACTGAAATCCTTGCTTTCCATGGCGGCGGCCCGCAAATCGGCCAAACGGCGTTCCCAGGGTGCAAGATCCGGAGAAGCCGCCCAATCGCCCATGTCCGGCACAAGAAACCCAAGCAATTGAGCCGAGGCCTTGACCTCGCCTGCTCGCGCCATCCAGTCCTGATCTTGGCGCAGATAATCGTGGAAATCCCACGTGGCGCCCGCCTTTTGAAACAATGCCTGCCCGAACTGACCAAGCATGTTCAACGCCGATGCCGTGTTGAGATCGTCAGACAGCGCAGCAAGGATGTCCGGATCTGGCTGACCTGGTTGAACCGGGTCAAGCAACCTGTGCCAGCGCCGCAGTGTTTTTTCTGCCTCTTCTCGCTTCTTTTCTGTCCAGTCCATCGGTTTGCGATAATGCGTTGACAGCAGGACAAAGCGGATCACTTCGCCCGGGACGTCGCGAGACAACAGATCATGCACGGTAAAGAAATTGCCCAAAGATTTGGACATTTTCTTTCCCTCGACCTGAAGCATCTCATTGTGCAGCCAGACATGGGCAAAATCCCCGTCAGGGTAGGTGCATCGGCTTTGCGCGATTTCGTTCTCGTGGTGTGGAAAGATCAGGTCATTGCCGCCGCCGTGGATGTCAAAACTCTTGCCAAGCAACTCATGGCTCATGGCCGAGCACTCGATGTGCCAGCCCGGACGTCCCCCCCCCCAGGGACTGTCCCACCCCGGCAGATCATCGTCAGACGGCTTCCACAGCACGAAATCCATCGGGTTTTTCTTGTACGGGGCCACCTCGACCCGTGATCCGGCGATCATATCTTCGACCGAACGCCCTGAGAGCCGCCCATAGTGGTCGTAGCTGTCCACCGAAAACAGCACGTGCTGCGCTGCCTCATAGGCATGGCCCTTTTCGATCAGGATCTCGATCATTTCAATCATGTGATCAATATAGCTTGTGGCGCGGGGCATATGGTTGGGATGCATCACACCAACCGCGCCCATGTCATCAAGGTACCAGCCTATTGTTTCCTCGGTGCGCTCTGCGATCAACTGCTCAAGCGTGCCCTCGGCCCCCGCTTCCTTGCGCGCCTGTGCGGTGGCGTTGATCTTGTCATCGACATCCGTGAAATTGCGCACGTAGGTGACATGTTCGGCCCCATACGTGTGGCGCAGCAGACGGAACAGAACATCGAATACCACCGCCGGGCGGGCATTTCCCAAATGCGCGCGGTCGTAGACCGTTGGCCCGCAGATATACATCCGCACATCGTCAGGGTCGATCGGCTCGAACCGGTCTTTGCGGCGGGTCATGGTGTTTGTCAGTGAGATGGTCATCAGTCCGTCCTTCGTCGCGCGCGCCGCGGGCTTAGCAACTTCGGATCAGATTTGAAACAAGAAGACCGGCCCGCAAGAAAAATCAGCAGGGAATACAGTGGCAAGTGATGAAAGCTACCGTCTTCATGAGGGCGGCTTAGCACGCCGCCCCACGATTTGCAAAGCCGGGAATGCGACCATCCAGAATCGTCGCAAAAATACCCAGCACTATGAATCCGACACCGACCCAGGCCAGTGGGCCAAAGATCTCGCCCATCAGCGCCACTGCAATCAGGAAACCTGTTGCGGCCGCAACATACCCCAATTGGCTAAGCATCACCGGACCGCCAACCCGTTGCAGCAAAAAGAACGCTGGGAAGGTGACGGCCGAGACCTCCAGTTGCGCCATCACCACCCAGGGCGCGGCAGACAGAACCGGCTCCGGCGACACGCCCAGTCCGAGGATCAGCGCAAAAAAGACCGCAAGCGCCACAGCATGGGACCACATCGCAAGCACCGCTGGATCAGCGCCGTCGGGCCAGTCAAGCGTCCGGTAGACATTTCCGATGGCCAGCAATAGCGGCATCACCAGCCCAAAGAGCGACCACAACCCAAGATCTGCCCCCTCGCCCATGCGGGCAGCAGCCACAAGAATGGCCCCCATCATGCCCACCATGACCCCCACCAGGCCCAGAACGCCCGGCCGTCGTAGCCCAGCCAACGAGGCCAGCGCCAGCGTCATCACCGGTGACAGCGCAAACATCAACCCCATCTGGCCAGCCCCAAGCCGCGGCAGAGCAACAAAAAGCACCAGGTTGGCGCCCACAAAGGTGATCAGGCCAGCGATTATCACATAGCGCACAGCCGCCCCGCGTGGCAGCGCAAGCCGCCCCTGCCAGGCAAGCCACGGGGCCAGCAAAAGTGCAACTCCGGAGGACACGATGGCAGCCCAGACCAAAGGCGAGATGCCCGCCTCGGCCCCCAGTTTGCCAAGCGGGGCGGTCACCCCTGTCAAAACGCCGACATAGACCAAAAGTAAAGGCGCCAATCCGGCACGGGAAAAGTTAACAGTCATGAGCGGTCCAACGGGTCATCACAAAGGTTCTTTTTTGTGTCGCGCCATCACAGGCGATCCGGACACGCGCGCGTTCGAGGCGGGGACCCAAACTCCCATATCCGCGCCCTTGGCCCTGAGATGCGTCCCCTATAATATAATGCATTGGCAGGTTGGGGCCGAATTCAAGCATAACAGACAACCTCGTATTCAATGGCACCCGGGCCTTCGAAATAAAAGCGCTTGCCGGGTTCATAATCGGCGTGACTGTGGGGCTGATAGCCCATTTTCAGAACCCGATCCTCGGCCGCAGAGATGTCGTCGACAACCACACCAATGTGGTTCAATCCTCCACGGTTCACATAGCGTCGGGTTGGGCCCTGCGGGGCCTCAGCGGGTCTGTAGATCGCGATATAGCTCGTGTCGTTGCCAACATGCAGCGTATGACCGTTGTCCAGCGAAGGCCCCTCCCAACGGATCGTCCAGTCAAACAGCTCCATGAGCTGTTTTGCGATCGCTTGCGGATCATCAACGGTGATGTTGGCATGTTCCAGTCTTGCAGACATGGCCTGTCCTTTTCTTGTTGCGGTGGACATAGGCTATTTGTTCAAGTATACTTTAGGTCAAGATCATTAAAATTTTGAATTACAATATGTTAAAAAGAAACGGCCTGTCGATCGGCCAAGTTTCCAAGCGGACAGGGCTCGCGGACTCGGCCATTCGATTCTACGAAGAACAGGGGCTTATCCATCCATGGCGCAACGACACGGGGCAACGCCGCTTTGACAGGGCCGACGTTCGGCGGCTGTCATTCGTCATGATCGCGCAAGGCTTGGGCTTCACCCTTTCAGAAATACGGGCCGAACTGACGAAACTGCCCGAACACCGCACTCCGACAAAAGCTGACTGGTCCCGGATTTCGCGCAGCTTCCAAAAAGATCTGGATCGGCGGATTGCCCAGATGCAGGCCTTGCGTGACAGACTGGATGGCTGCATCGGCTGCGGATGTCTGTCGCTGGCGAAGTGCCGTCTTTACAATCAGGACGACCGGGCCGCGAGACGCGGCGCAGGCCCCCGCTTTCTGATGGGAGACACGCCCGAGCTGAATGAGTGACACAATACCTGCCAGTTGGCTGACCGCCCCTCTGGCAATCCGCCCGATGCCAATTTCGGTGGCTCATGTCCGCAACCCTGTTTGGCGATCTTTGGCGTGGTTTGCCCCCAACCGGCCACAGGTGCCTGTTTGCGGCAAAAGGCGCATCATCCGCCAAGCCCAACCAAGCCCGCAAATGACACTTAGGCAAACCGCGCGCCTTTTTACGAACAAGACGGGTTGAGCTCTGGCAAAATCCGCTGTCAGATGCATCGAGACTCGTCTTATGGATCACCTGTCATGCCAGCTCTTTCCACCCGCATCACGACACTTAACAACGATGGCTCTGACGGATGGGAGGTCTTCTACCGTGCCCGCCAAATGGTCGCCGAGGGGCAGGAAATCACCGAATTGACCATCGGTGAACATGATATTCGCACCGACGCATCAGTGCTTGAGGCCATGTACACAGCAGCCAAGGCCGGACACACGGGCTATGCCATGGTTCCCGGTGTTGCTGCTCTGCGTGATCATGTGGCTGCGCGGGTCCAACGCGGCACGGGCGTGCCAACCACGCGCGACAATGTGATGATCACACCGGGCGGGCAATCTGGTCTGTTCTCGGCGCATATGGCGGTCTGCAATCCCGGTGATACAGCGCTGTATGTTGACCCGTACTATGCCACCTACCCTGCCTCTTTGCGTGCAGCCGGAGCGGTGCCCCGCGCAGTTGAGACACGCTCTCGTGATGCGTTTTTGCCGCAACGCGCAGCCCTTCAAACGGCTGCCCCGACGGCCCGCAGCCTGTTGATCAACTCTCCGAACAATCCAACCGGAACGGTCTATCCCCGCGCCACGCTTGAAATGATCGCAGGGATCGCAGAGGACCATGATCTTTGGATAATCTCGGACGAGGTCTATGACACCCAGGTTTGGGAAGGCACACACCTCAGCCCCCGCGCCCTGCCCGACATGGCCGCGCGCACGCTGGTTATTGGATCGATGTCCAAAAGCCACGCGATGACCGGCAGTCGCATCGGCTGGATCGTCAGTTCCGAAGAGGTGGTCGCGCGCCTGATTGATCTTGCCACAACCACCACCTATGGGGTGCCGGGATACATTCAGGACGCCGCGCTTTTCGCGCTTGAGCGCGGAGCGGCCTTTGAGGCGCAGGTCGCCGCACCGTTTCTGCGACGGCGAAGCCTGGCGCTGGAAATTCTGGACCAACAGCAAATCGTGCGCGCCATTCCACCAGGCGGTGCCATGTATCTCATGCTGGATGTCCGCGCGACGGGCTTGACCGGCGAAGGCTTTGCCAACGCGCTTCTGGATGCCCACAAGATTGCGGTTATGCCAGGCGAAAGTTTTGGCAACAGCGCCGCGGGACACATTCGCGTGGCCATGACAGTCGACGATGCGCGGTTTGCCGACGCACTGCGAACCCTGTGCGATTTTGCAAAGGCCCTGACAGTTGACACATGACAGGGGCGCCACCTTTCGCGCGCTGCATGTGCCCGCAGATCCCTTTATTCTTGCCAATGCCTGGGACCGCGGCTCTGCCCGCATGCTAGAGGCTTTGGGCGCCAAGGCCATTGCCACCTCATCGGCTGCACATGCCTTCACGCTGGGCCGCCCCGACCTTGGCCAGGTCACCCGAGACGAGGCGCTGGCACATGCGCAGGATCTTGTTGCAGCCCTGACAGTGCCCGTCCAGGGCGATTTCGAGAACGGCTTTGGCACCGCCCCCGAGACCTGCGCAGAGACTGTCCGTCTCGCCGCTGAGGTGGGGCTAGCCGGGATCTGCATCGAAGACATCGACCTGCCTGGCAACACACCTTACGAGTATGATCTGTCGGTCGAGCGGATCCAGGCCGCAGCCGCTGCGGCCCGCGCTTTGCCGCACGACTTTGTACTGACCGCCCGGGCCGATGGCGTCATGCATCAAGCCTATGACCTGAACGAGGCGATCCGCCGGGTTCAGGCCTTTGCCCTGGCCGGGGCGGATTGCGTTTATATACCGGTGCCGCCGGGGTTTGACGGGCTGGCGCGGATCTGCGCCTCGGTCGATGTGCCGGTGAATGCGCTGGCTGCCGGCCCCTTCACCAAGGCGCATGTCGCGGATTTTGCCCGCGCTGGTGCAGCGCGTATTTCGCTTGGGTCATCGCTGGCGCGTGTGACCCATCGCGTTATCCACGACACGGCGCGCGCAATGTTCGACCAAGGCGATTTTTCGAGCCTGTCCAAAGGCCTGAGCGCCACCCAAGTCGACCCTCTTTTGGACCGCTGACATCCGATGCCGACGCCGATCTCTTCCATCCGCAATCTCGGACCCGCTGTCGAACAGGCCTGCAAGCGGGCCGGCATCCCCGATGCCGAAACTCTGCGCGAAATCGGTGCCGATGCGGCCTATGCCAAAATGATGGACGCTGGAACGCGACCTCATTTCATCGGGTACTATGTGTTGCACATGGCGCTGCAAGGTCGGCCTTGGAACGATTGCAAAGGTAAGGAAAAAGACACATTGCGCGCCAAGTTCGATGCTTTGAAAGCCGGGCGACGGACAGTCGATGATGATGCATTTGAGGCGATGATGGACGCCATTGGCGTCCTCGAAAAACCCAAAGCATGACGATCTATTTCTACGCTCAAACAGGCCCTTACGTCGCGTTTTGAAATTTCGCACCCTACAGTGTCGAGATGCAGGGCGAGTGGTGGCGCAGGGTCGAACACTATTTTCAGGCGCAGAAGTTTCACGACACGGAGTATCGCGAAAAGATCCGCAACGCGAACCGGCCCAAGGACGCCAATGCGGGCGAAGTTCCGCACACATAAGGCGCCGCGAGCCCTGCTTTTGGGCACGGGCGCGCAAGAGATCGTGGAAATCGCCCCAATGGATTACCATCGGGGCAACGGTCAGGACGGAACGGGTCTGAACCGGCCGGGTCAGATCCTGATGCAGGTGCGCAGCGAGGCCGCGCGGCGGATCAGAGGTAAGGCCGCGCCAGACCCCAGTTCGCCACGTCATGCACGATCGCAAAGGCGCCGTCACGCATGGCCGCGTCGACCTCGGCCACGGTCATGTACAGCACTTCCATCTCTTCCAGGTCACCGTCGTCCGGCACACCTGTCACTTCGCATTCCTGCGCAAGGAAATAGTATCCCCGGCATCCTCGCTGATTGCCATTGTCTGTAAAGGTGCCCAGATCCGTCCAGCACCCGCCTGACACCCCGGTTTCCTCGGCCAGCTCACGCTGCGCACCACGCAGGGGGGCCTCATCCGGTTCAAGAAAGCCTCCGGGAAAGCTAAGCGTGATGCGGCGGGGACCATGCTTGTAATGACGCAAGACAGTGATCCGACCATCAGAGCCGACCGGCACAACAGAGGTGAAGCTGCGCAATTGAACCTGATAGAAGTCATCGATCCGCCTGCCGTCTGGCAATTCAACGGCCTCTCGGACCACCTTAAGATAGGGTTTGACTTCGAACACGGTTTCCGTGCTGCGGGATGCCCAAAGTTTCATGATGCCTCGTCTCAATGAAAAAGCCGCCCTCTGGAACAGCGGGCGGCTTGATCGTTAACCTTAAACTTGGGCGATTTAGCGGCCTTTAGCCGACCAGTTCGAGACCCGAGAAGAAATAGGCGATTTCTTCGGCTGCGGTTTCTGGCGCATCCGAGCCATGGACCGAGTTTTCGCCAACCGACTCGGCGAATTCGGCACGGATGGTGCCCGCTGCCGCGTCGGCGGGGTTGGTTGCACCCATCACTTCGCGGTTTTTCGCAATGGCGCCTTCACCTTCGAGAACCTGAACAACAACCGGCTCAGAGGCCATGAAGTCGCACAGTTCGTCGTAGAAGGGGCGCTCTGCGTGGACCGCGTAGAATGCGCCCGCCTGGGCTTTGGACAGGTGGATGCGCTTTTGCGCGACGATGCGCAGGCCGGCATCTTCGAACTTGGCGTTGATCTTGCCGGTCAGGTTGCGGCGGGTGGCATCGGGTTTGATGATTGACAATGTGCGTTCGGTGGCCATCTGGGAACTCCGTGGTCGTGCGTGAATATTGCGCGCCCGTTAGCATGGGGCTTCGGGATTGGAAAGCCCGCAATACGATCGGCGAGCGTTGACAGCTTTGCACCCACATGGCACTGCGCATCCATGTTAAAGATCTCAGACATTTCCTACGCCGTCGAAGGACGGCCCCTGTTTGACGGAGCCTCTGCGACGATTCCCGATGGCCACAAGGTTGGTCTCGTTGGCCCGAATGGCGCGGGAAAGACCACGCTGTTTCGCATCATACGCGGCGAGTTGGCGCTTGAAGGTGGCGCGATCGAGTTGCCATCGCGCGCCAAGATCGGCGGCGTGGCCCAAGAGGTGCCGGCCTCTGACACATCTTTGCTCGACACGGTGCTTGACGCTGACAGCGAACGCGCGAGCTTGCTGTCCGAAGCCCGGACCGC
Source organism: Paracoccaceae bacterium (assembly GCA_022448925.1). GTDB lineage: Bacteria > Pseudomonadota > Alphaproteobacteria > Rhodobacterales > Rhodobacteraceae > JAKVCP01. Next base: position 45,368 of record JAKVCP010000010.1, on the reverse strand, counting down.
AACGGATCCGGCCAGGATCGCCGAGGTGCAGACGCGGCTAGCCGACATTGACGCCTGGTCCGCCGAGGCGCGGGCGTCCTCGATCCTCAAGGGGCTCGGCTTTGATGATGCCGACCAGAAACGTCCCTGCAGTGATTTCTCTGGTGGCTGGCGGATGCGTGTGGCGCTTGCGGGGGTTCTGTTTGCACAACCCGACCTGCTGTTGCTGGACGAACCCACCAACTATCTTGACCTTGAAGGCGCACTTTGGCTTGAATCATACCTCGCCAAGTATCCGCATACGGTGATCATCATCAGCCATGATCGGGGGCTTTTGAACCGCGCCGTCGGGGGTATTTTGCACCTCGAAGACAAGCGCCTGACCTTTTATCACGGGCCCTATGACCAGTTTGCGCAGCAACGCGCCGAACACCGCGCAATCCAGGCCGCAATGGCGCGCAAACAGGCCGAACGCAAAGCTCATATGCAAAGCTTTGTCGACCGCTTCCGCTACAAGGCATCGAAGGCGAAACAGGCGCAGGCGCGTCTGAAAATGATCGAAAAAATGGACATCGTCACCGCCCCTGAAGACGCCGCCAAACGTGTTTTTAGCTTCCCTCAGCCTGACGACCTGTCTCCGCCGATCATCCGGATCGAGGGCGGCGCTGTGGGCTATGGCGGACCGCCGGTTCTGAAGCGGTTGGATTTGCGGATTGATCAGGACGATCGAATTGCGCTGCTGGGCAAGAACGGTCAGGGCAAGTCGACCCTGTCCAAACTGCTGAGCGACCGCTTGCAGCTGATGGAGGGGTCCATCAATCGCAGTTCAAAGCTGCGGATTGGCTATTTTGCCCAGCATCAGGTCGATGAGTTGCATACCGACGAAACGCCTTTGCAGCATCTGCAACGGGAACGGCCTGACACGATGCCTTCTCGCCTGCGGGCGCAACTGGCTGGATTTGGACTGGGGGCCGACCAGGCCGAAACGCAGGTCGCCCGCCTGTCCGGCGGCCAAAAGGCGCGCCTGTCGTTGTTGTTGGCAACGCTCGATGCGCCACATCTTCTGATCCTTGACGAACCGACCAACCACCTGGACATCGAAAGCCGCGAAGCCCTGGTCGAGGCGCTGACAGCCTATTCCGGCGCCGTGGTGCTGGTCAGTCACGACATGCACCTTCTCAGTCTTGTGGCGGATCGGCTGTGGCTGGTGCAGGCCGGGACAGTGCGCCCCTATGACGAAGATCTTGACGCCTATCGCACCATGTTGCTCAGCGGCGACAAACCAGCAAAGCCAAAGACAGAGAAAGCCAAAGTGGCTCGCCCGCCAAGGGAACAGATCCTGGTGCTCCGGGCCGAAGTGCGCAAATGCGAAGAGCGTGTCGCCAAAATCATGGAAATGCACGATAAACTGTCAGCAAAGCTGGCCGACCCGGCTCTTTACGAAGAGGGAAAGGTGGCTGAGCTGGAGCAGTGGAATCGGAAATTTGCAGAGATAGAAGACGGGCTGGAACGGGCCGAAGCGCTGTGGATGGCGGCCTCAGAAAAGCTTGAGGCCGCCGAGGCGCGCTAGCCACTGGTCCATCCGCGACATGAGCCGGCGGTCAGGGGGGCAATGGGCCGGCGAGGTGCAGTAAATCCTGCGGCCCAGGCAAACAAATCAAGGCTTGCACTTCCATCCCTGTCGTCCAGGCGGCCAGGTGAAAGACGGCGTGACAGAGGGGCGCAGTTTCTGCCCGACGGGTCAAGGTGATCACGGGCGCACGTGGCGGCACCGTCTGCGGTAACGTCAAGCTTCTCTGCGACATGACAGGACCGCCACGGGCCATCCGATTGGCCAGTAAAGTCCCCAGTAAAGTCCCCTGAACCGAGTTGCGGGGATCTGCACGTCACCTGCGAGCGGGTTGGGACAAAGAGTTTCAAGCTCGTGTCTCATGTCAACAAGCAGGAACCGCCTGCTGGCGCCACCGTCTTCGATGCAAGCGCCATCGGCAAGCCGCCGAATGGTCCGCAGCTCTGGGCGCGATGGGCAGCAGTGCACCGGTGATCTGTGCGATCGCGTTGTCCTGGTCAGGCGAAAGTCGGTATGCGTCGATGCGAACCGCGACACCAGATCCTGAGGTCCACCAGACCTTGGCCTTGGTGATCGCCTCTGAACTGCCCTTCACCGGAACGGTGCGACGATCACCCGGGAATGTCAGCCGCAGCATATGGCCCTGCATCAAGACCCACCGCCCATCTCAACCAAGCGCAGAGCCGCGCATAGCCATGTTCTCAAGCAATTGCGGACTTTTATCATCGGCAAGCCCAATGCGTCACCGCTCAAAGATCATGGCCACTCTGAGAATCGCCAAGGTCGGCAAATATGGCCCTCATGCCATTTCCCGGTTCAGTGGGATGCTTGCAGGGGCACGTTCGGCAAATCTGATGCGACACTGCCTTGATCCCTGCAAACGCACATGGACTGTTTGGGTCGCCTCACGGTGGTTGGGTGGTTTCTGACCTGACCCGCACGCATTCCCGCTGGACAGAGGGACGGTTTGGATTTAGCGATCTGGCATGGATACGGGGTTTCTTATCACGTCCTTCGTGACGCTTTTCGTGGTGATCGATCCAATCGGTCTGGCACCGGTCTTCATCGCCTTGACACAAGGCACTTCCGCCGCATACCGCCGCACTGTCGCATTGCGCGCCTGTGTTGTGGCCACTGGTATCCTGCTGCTGTTCACGTTCTTCGGAGAGGCGCTTTTGGAAGCCATCGGCATTTCAATGGCGGCGTTCAAAATTGCCGGGGGCATCCTGTTGTTCCTGACCGCGCTTGACATGCTGTTTGAGCGCCGGACCAAGCGGCGCGAAGACAAGGCTGACCAAACAGCAGATCAGAACGCCGATCAGGAAGACGACGCGGCCGATCCCTCTGTCTTTCCCATTGCCATTCCGCTTATTTCGGGTCCCGGTGCCATTGCGTCGATGATCCTGCTGGGTGGACAAACCTCGGACTTTGCCGGTCTGGCCGCAGTGATAGGCGTCATGCTGGCTGTTATCCTGATTGTTCTGGCACTGTTCATGACCGCCAGCATGATTGAACGTCTGCTGGGCCGCACCGGGATCACCGTGGTTACCCGCTTGCTGGGCATGTTGCTGGCCGCCCTGGCTGTTCAATTTGTTCTGGACGGGATCCGGGACTACGGATTGGTCGGGTAGCCACAGGCCCTACAAAACGCCGCGTGGGGCACCTATTTGACCACCAGGCAGAAAGGGACCCCCGACATGCAAGACGTGCCACTTGACAACTTGCTTTACCTGGTCGTCCTTTGCGGGGCCTTGGTTACATGGCTTGTGGTCCACAACCGCGATAGCCTCGGCACCAAGATCAAGCAAGCGGCTGCCTGGGCATTGATTTTCATTGGCGCCGTTGCCGCCGCCGGCCTTTGGGATGACATGCGGCGCAGCGTCATGCGCCAGGCAACGGTCATGCAGGAAGGCCGGATAGAGGTCCCCCGCGCATTGGATGGGCACTACTATTTACAGCTGATGATGAATGGCCGGGCCGTGGACTTTGTTGTCGATACCGGTGCAACAGGCGTGGTGCTGACGCGCTCTGACGCCGAACGCGCCGGGTTAGATCTGCAGTCCCTCAGCTTTTTCAACGAGGCGATGACGGCAAACGGACTGGTGCGCACGGCCCCGGTCGTCTTGAAAGAGGTGCAACTCGGAGATGTGATCGATCGCAATGTCCGCGCACAGGTGAACAGCGGTCACATGGACATGTCCCTGTTGGGCATGTCCTACCTTCAGCGCTTTGACCGACTGGAAATAAGAGACGGCCGGTTGATGCTGCAACGATAAGGCGCCTATTTTTCGGCCTTTTTTTCCCACCGGCCACTCTCTTCCGACCAATACTGTGCAGAACAACCCGCGTCGGTCAGCCGCTTCCATTGCCGCCGCGCCACATCCACGGCCGCGGGATCATCCCCGTTGAACAGGATACACACCCGGTCCAGCGCCGCAACGTCCTGGGCGGTCACCTCAGCGCCATCCACGCTCATCAGGCAGGCAGGATCGTTCGGTCGTGTCGGCTGGGTCGTCAGCAGAATGGGCTGGTCCGCATCAAATGCACCCCCTGCCAGCCCATGCGGCAAAAAGCCATCATCCGGACCATGCCAAAGCCGTTCATCCAACCACGCCATGCGGTCGACATCCTGACCACGCACAACAACCCGCCATCCCGCGTCCAGAGACCGCGCCAGCAAAATCGGCAAGGTCTCTTCCAGCGAGCGCCGGGTCAGGTGATAGAAATAGGCCGCGCCCATCAGCTTGGGGGCGTTTCAAAGGCGTCCGCGACCAGTCGGTTCAAGGCCATGACCCCCCAACCGGTTGCCCCTTTGGGCGACAGGGTCAAATCACGCCCAACATGGGCAACGCCCGCGATATCAAGGTGGATCCAGGGGGTATTGTCTTGCACAAACCGCTTGAGGAACATGGCTGCCGTGACGGAACCAGCGGGACGGCCACCGATGTTCTTCATGTCTGCCACGGGTGATTTCAGCATGGCGTCATAGGCGTCACCAAGCGGCATCCGCCAGGCGCCCTCTCCCTCGGCTTCGGCCGACTTCAGGAACGCTGCCGCCAGCGGCTCGTCATTTGCATAGGTCGCTGCCAGTTCATGGCCGAGGGCGATGATGCATGCCCCGGTCAGAGTTGCCAAATCAATCATCGCCGCAGGCCTGTAGGTTTCCTGCGCGTACCACATGACGTCGCACAGCACGAGCCGCCCCTCGGCATCGGTATTGACCACCTCGATCGTGTCTCCCTTCATCGAGGTCACGACATCACCGGGGCGTACGGCGTTGCCCGATGGCATGTTCTCGACCAGGCCGACCAGCCCAACCACATTTGCCTTGGCCTTGCGCAAAGCCAGGGTGCGCATGACCCCTGCCACCACGCCCGCGCCCCCCATGTCCATGGTCATGTCCTCCATGCCACCCGCCGGTTTCAAAGAGATGCCGCCCGTGTCAAACACGACACCCTTACCGACCAACGCCAGAGGGGCGTCATCGCTGTCGCCCCCATTCCAGCGCATCACCACAACTTTCGAAGGCGTTTCGCTGCCCTGACCGACACACAAAAGCGCGCGCATGCCCAGCTCTTCGAGGCGATCCTCTTCCAGCACGTCAACCTCAAGCCCGATGCCGCGCATCGCCTCAAGCCGGTCTGCGAATTCAGTCGTCGTCAGCACATTTGCCGGCTCATTCACCAGATCTCGGGTGAATGTAACGCCCTCGGCGATGGCCAAGGCAGTGTCCGCGGCGGCGGCATTTTCCTCGGGCCGGGTGCAGGCGATGACCGCCGCCCCGAGTGGGCGATCTTCTGCTGACATGTGTGGGGTAAAGCGGTACCCCCGCAAGGCAAGCCCAAGCGCCAACTGGTCCAACCGCTTGGTCGACCCACCACATATCAGGATCCCAGATGTCCCCGTAGCCCGTGCCAATGCCGCCCCGCCGGCGCGCGCCTGCTGAGGCTTGGGATTGCGCGACAAGCGCACAACATCAAGCGCCTGCGCCGCCATACCGGCGGGAAACATCAGGCTGAGCACCTCGCCCTCTTTCATGCCGGTCCATTTGTCAGAGGCAACTGCCCGTTCCAGCGCCCCGCGCGTCAGGCGGTTCAGACGACGCGCCGCCACATCCAACTTGCCATCTTCGGGAACAATGACGGCAACTCGCCCTTCGGCAGTGGCAAGCACATCGGTTTCAATTTCAACAAAACGAATTTCACGCAGAACAGTCATACTCGGCCCCTGATATCGGCAATTTCTTTCCACTAGAGGTAATCTGGCTGACCGTCATTGACCAGAAGCAGTTTTCGCCCCGGCTCGGATCGTATAAGATGACTCTAGATTTTGTGGTTTATGGGGAAAAACGTGGCAAGATTCGACAGATATGTCTTGTCGCAACTTATGATCCTGTTCGGATTCTTCGCGCTCGTTCTTGTGTCCGTTTACTGGATAAACAGGGCCGTGCTGCTGTTTGACCGGCTGATCGCCGACGGGCACTCGGCGGGCGTTTTTCTGGAATTCACAGCGCTTAGCTTGCCTCCGGTGATCCAAACCGTTCTGCCGATGGCCACATTCGCCGCGGCCATCTATGTCACCAACCGTCTTTCAAGCGACTCAGAGCTGACCGTGGTACAGGCGACCGGGTTTTCCCCTTGGCGCCTGGCGCGGCCGGTTTTGGTTTTTGGGCTGATCGTGATGCTGATGATGCTGACCCTCAGCAACAGTCTTGTGCCGCGCAGCCTGGCCCAGTTGAAAGAGCGTGAAGTGGAGATTTCCGGCAGTGTCAGCGCAAGACTGCTGCGCGAGGGCGTCTTTCTCCATCCGAGCGAGGGCATCACCTTCTATATTCGCGATATCGACGAAACCGGGGAACTGCGGGATGTTTTCCTTTCGGATCGCAGCCGCGAGGATCGCAGCATCACCTACACCGCCCAAAGTGCATTCCTGCTGCGCAGCGATGACGGACCTCGCCTGATCATGCTGCGCGGGATGGCACAGACACTGGACCATGGAACGCAACGCCTGGCGACAACGAACTTTTTTGATTTTTCCTATGATATCAGTGGCTTGATTGTATCAGATGGGGATCTGTCACGCAGCATTCGCCACATCCCCACGCTTGAGCTGTTGACCCAGCTACAGGCAATTTCGCGGGAAACCGGAGAGTCACCGGGCCGTATCCTTGAACATGCGCACAGTCGGTTTCAAAAGCCCATTCTCGCGGTTGTCGCGGCCCTGATCGGCTTTTCCACGCTGCTGTTGGGCGGTTTTTCAAGGTTTGGCGTCGGCCGCCAAATCGTTCTGGCAATCTTTCTGCTTGTGATCATCAAACTTGTCGAGGGCATGGTCACCAGTCCGGTCCGCGCCTCACCTGTGCTGTGGCCCCTCGTCTACCTGCCCAGCCTCATCGGGCTGGGTCTGGCGTCCGCCTTCCTTGCCTATGCTGCACGGCCCTTCCGGCCTCGCAAACGCACCCTGGAGGCACCGGCATGATCCTGCACGCCTATTTCGCACGCCGGTTCTTTTGGGTCTTTATGACCGTCCTGGCCGTTTTCTTCGGGTTTCTGGTGCTGTTGGACCTGATTGAACAGCTGCGCCGCTTCGCCGATGCGAGCTTTGGCGACGTGCTTGTGCTGACACTGCTCAACACGCCCGAGGGTCTCTATCAGATCCTGCCGCTGATCATGATCCTAAGCACGATTGCGCTGTTTGTGAATTTGGCACGATCTTCGGAACTTGTGGTGGCACGCGCCGCCGGTCGTTCGGGCCTGAGCGTTTTGATCGGGCCGGTAAGCGTTGCAGCCGTGATCGGAATTCTGGCCGTTGCAATGATGAACCCGATCGTCGCGGCGACCTCGAAACGGTATCACGATCTGCGCGAAATGCACAAAACCGGAGGCGTGAACGCGCTGTCGATTGGCAGCGAGGGCCTGTGGCTCAGACAAGGCGACGGGCAAAGCCAAACGGTGATCCGTGCGTTGCGCGCCAATCCAGAGGCGTCCACGCTATACGACGTCAGCTTTGTGTCCTATGCGCCAGGCGGCGGTCCTGACCGCCGTATCGAGGCCAAGGAGGCCCGTCTACGCACCGGTGAATGGCAGCTGTTGAATGCCAAGGTCTGGCCGCTTGCAGCAGGCATCAACCCCGAAGAAGAGGCCCGACATTTTGACGAGCTGACACTGCCCTCTACGCTGACACAGGATCGCATCCGTGGCAGTTTTGGCACGCCCTCGGCGATTTCAATCTGGGACCTGCCAGAGTTCATTCGGCAACTGGACATCGCCGGATTTTCGGCACGCAGACATGTGGTCTGGATGCAGATGGAACTGGCACGACCGCTGTTTCTGGTCGCGATGGTTCTGGTTGGCGCCTCCTTCACCATGCGCCACTCGCGTCTTGGGCGCACTGGGGTTGCCGTCTTGTCCTCTGTGCTTCTGGGCTTTGGCTTGTATTACATCCGAAATTTCGCACAGATCCTTGGGGAAAACGGGCAGTTGAACGCCCTTTTGGCAGCCTGGGCCCCGCCGGTGGCCGCTCTGATGTTGGCCTTGGGCCTGATCCTGCATATGGAGGACGGATGACGCGCATGATCCGCCTTTTTGTCATGGCCCTCCTGTGGCTGATGCCCGTGCAGGGGCACACACAGGATGCAGCCATCCTTGTGGCTGACAGTATCTACGTGGACGGCACCTCGCGGCTGGTGGCGGAAGGCCGGGTCGAGGTCTATCAGGACGGCACAAGGCTGACCGCCAATCGCATAGTCTACGACCAGACTGCAGGATCCATCGCGCTGGAAGGCCCGATTCGCATCACTGATGCCTCGGGGCAATTGGTTCTGGCAGATCAGGGCACCATCGACACCGATTTGCAGAATGCGCTGCTGAAGGGCGCGCGCGTCGTGCTGAACGAGCAGCTGCAATTGGCCGCCCGGGATGCGAGACGCATCGATGGTCGCTATACCGAACTGCGCAAGGTCGCGGTGACCTCGTGCCATGTGTGCAGCGACGAAGTGCCTTTGTGGCAGATCCGAGCCAGCCGTGTGATCCACGATCAGACAGAACAGCAGCTGTATTTCGACAATGCCCAGCTTCGCTTCATGGATGTGCCGATCTTTTATCTGCCAAGACTTCGGTTGCCTGATCCGACGCTGAAGCGGGCGCGGGGCTTTTTGATACCGGTGATCAAGACAAACACACTGCTCGGGTTTGGCGTCAAGGTTCCCTATTTCATCCCGATCGGCCCGCATCAGGACCTGACCCTGACGCCCTATCTGTCGACCGAAACCCGCACACTGGAAGCCCGCTATCGCCGCGCCTTTCGCTATGGCAACCTCGAAGTCAACTCCGCTCTTGCCTTCGACGAGCTGACCAATCACAGCTCACGCGGGTATATCTTTGCCCAGGGCCACTTCGACCTGGCACGCGACTACAGTCTGACCTTTGACATCGAGGCCACGACAGACGCGGCGTTTTTGTCGGACTATCGGTATTCCGACAAGGATCGGTTGGACAGCGCAATCGGTATCAGCCGGGTAAAGCCTTATGAATACACCTCGGCCGAGGTGATACATTTCGAAAGTCTGCGCGACGGTGAAGACAATGCAACACTGCCAACCATTGTGCTTGAAACGGTTTACGAGAAACGGCTCATGCCACGTTTTCTGGGTGGAGAGTTCAGGTTGGGTGTCGGTGCGCACAGCCATTTTCGCTATTCCGACACTGATATCGCAGGCCGCGATGTCAGCAGCCTGAATGCCCAAGCCAGTTGGCGGCGGCGCTGGACACTGCCCGCTGGCGTCCGACTGGGTCTGACCGGTCAGATCTGGGCAGACAGCTTCCGCGTGTCACAAGACAGCACATCGGCAGCAACTGTTTCGCGGGTGACACCAGCAGCCGCCATTGAGCTGCGCTGGCCCTTGGTTCGGCGCTCTGGCATGGGCGGCCATCACCTGATCGAGCCAGTGGCGCAGATCGGCTGGACCGGGGGCGTGCGTCCCAATTTGCCAAACGAAGAAAGCTCCCGCGTCGAATTCGACGAAGCGAACCTGTTGTCACTCTCGCGGTTTCCTGAGGACGATGCCCGGGAACGGGGCCTGGTTCAAGCCGCCGGTTTCCGTTGGATCTGGCACATGAATGACGGCGGCTGGCGCACCGCCCTGACCGTCGGAAGGGTGTGGCGCGATATGGCGGACAACCGGTTCACACTGTCCTCGGGCCTGGACGGGACGGCATCAGACTGGCTGATTGCCACCGGGTTCAGCACGGGCACGGGGCTGGATCTCATGGCGCGGGGCTTGCTATCGACCAACGACGGGTTCTCCAAGGCCGAAGCGCGCGCGACCTGGTCCAACGAGACCATCGATCTGGCCGCCTCATACGTGCTTCTTCTGGCCGATCCGGCGGAAAACCGCCCGTCAAAACAATCCGAGTGGTCCTTTGACGGATCCTATCAATTGGCAAAAAATTGGACCGGATCAGCCAATTGGCGGTATGATCTGGCCGATGACCGCCTTGCCCGGGCCGGTCTTGGGCTGGACTACAGCAACGAATGCATCGATGTGGGCTTTTCGGTCTCGCGCCGCTTTGCCACATCCACTAATCTTGAGCCATCTACAGATTTTGGCCTGACGGTTTTGCTGAAAGGATTCAGCACCGGCGGGTCAGCCAAACACGAAGCCCGCAGCTGCGGACGCTAGGACCAACCATGAAGCACGCCATGCGCATTTTTCTGTTTTTCCTGAGCTTGATTTCCCTATCTTTTGGCGCTGGCAGCGCCATGGCCCAGGGCCTGTTTTCCCCGGCAATCAAGGTGAACGGTGATGCGGTCACCTATTTCGAACTTGAGCAACGCAAACGCATGCTGGTCTTGCTGAATGCGCCCGGTGATCCAAGTGAAGTCGCCCGCGAGCAGTTGATCGACGACCGACTGCGCGTGCAGGCCGCGCGACGGTTTGGCGTTGAACCAAGCGAAGAAGAGATCCAGGAAGGCATGGCCGAATTTGCCGCGCGTGCCAACATGACACGGGAAAAATTCATCGAAGAAATTGAAAAGGCCGGGGTCGCCGAGGAAACATTCCGCGATTTCGTCTATTCAGGATTGGTTTGGCGGACGGTGGTTCAGGGCCTGTTCGGGTCCCGCGCCGCGGCCAGCGAAGACGAAATTGACCGCGCAAGCGCCGGGTCATCGGGTCAAAGCATCGTTCGCGTACTCCTGTCTGAGATCATCATACCGATGCAGCCCGGCAACGAAGACGAAGTGCGCGCCCTGGCTGCCGAGATCGCGCGCTATACCGACATTTCAAAGTTTGCTCAGGCCGCACGCCAGTATTCTGCCACGCAAACGCGCGGATCGGGCGGGCGTCTGGGCTGGCAATCTCTGGACGAACTTCCCGCGCCACTTCAGTCGATCGTGCTCAGCCTTGCACCCGGCGAGGTGACCGATCCACTGCCGATCCAGAACGCCATCGCCTTGTTCCAGATGCGCGCCATCGAAGAAACCGCCTATGTGACGCCGCAGGCAGCTGCGCTTGAATATGCGCAATACCTGATCCCGGGCGGTCAATCCGACAAGGCCCTCGACGAAGCCGCGCGCATCAAGGCGCGCATTGACCGATGCGACGATTTGTATGGCATTGCCAAGGGCCAGCCCGAAGAACGACTGGAGCGGGTCACGCTGCCTCCGGATGAGATCCCGGCAGATATCGCAGCAGAGCTTGACCGTCTGGATCCGGACGAGATTTCCACAGCGTTGACACGCAACAACGGCCAGACGCTGGTGGTATTGATGCTGTGTGGGCGCACCATGTCCATCGTGGACGATGAAACGCGCCAGAACCTTGCGATTGGGCTGCGCAATCAGCGTCTGAACGGCTTTGCAAACAGCTACCTGGCCCAGTTGCGGTCTGACGCGCGTATCTTTGATCAATGAGCGTGCCATCCGTTGCGCTCACCTGTGGTGAGCCGGCAGGCATTGGCCCTGAAGTGGCGGTTGCCGCACGCCGGCAGCTTGGACGTGACCTGCCGTTTTTCTGGATCGGGGATACAGGGCACTTGCCAAAAGGCACCCGTTTTCAAAAGATCCAAAGCCCGGTTGAAGCGCAGGATGTGGCAGGTTCGATCCTGCCAGTGCTAGAGCATGCCTTTCCCGGTCCTGCCGTCGCCGGAACCCCCGATCCGACCCTCGCACAGGGGGTGGTGGACGTGATCGCACGCGCAGTCGGGCTGGTGCAGAGCGGTCAGGCCTCGGCCATCTGCACGCTGCCAATTCACAAGAAGGCCCTGCAGGATGGGGCTGGGTTTACATATCCGGGACATACCGAATTCCTGGCGGCACTGGCCGGCCAGGACGACGTGGTAATGATGCTGGCCTCTGATGAACTGCGTGTCGTGCCTGTCACCATTCATATTGCGCTGGATCAGGTCGCCAAGGCGTTGACACCCGACCTGCTAGAGCGCCGGATCCGGATCACGCATGATGCGCTGCACCGCCAGTTTGGTCTGTCCACACCCCGGCTGGCCGTTGCCGGGCTGAACCCCCACGCGGGCGAAGGTGGGCGCATGGGGCATCAGGAAATGACACTGATTCAGCCCATACTCGACAAGTTGCGCGCCGAAGGCATGGCCATTTCAGGCCCCCATTCAGCCGACACGATGTTTCATGCCCGCGCCCGCGCCGGCTATGACGCCGCGATTTGCATGTACCATGATCAGGCGCTTATCCCGATCAAGACTTTGGATTTCGACAGAGGTGTGAATGTGACCCTTGGCTTGCCCTTCATCCGCACCTCGCCCGACCACGGCACCGCGCTGGATATCGCCGGGAAAGGAGTGGCCAACCCCACCTCTACGGTTGAAGCCCTGCGCCTTGCCTGGCGCCTTGCACAGGCCGCATCATGAGTGGCATTGACTCCCTTCCTCCTCTGCGCGAGGTGATCGCCACCCATCAGTTGTCAGCCCGCAAATCGTTGGGTCAGAACTTTCTGTTGGATTTGAACCTGACCGCCAAGATTGCACGACAGGCCGGCGATCTGTCCTGCATGGATGTGCTTGAAATCGGTCCGGGCCCCGGAGGCCTGACCCGGGGGCTGCTGGCAGAAGGGGCGCGCCGCGTTCTGGCAATCGAAAAAGACAGCCGCTGCCAACCTGTTCTGGCCGAGATTGCCGCGGCCTACCCCGGACGGCTTGATGTGATCGAGGGAGACGCTCTTGAAGTTGATCCGTTGGCCCATCTGACCCCCCCCATCGCGATCGCCGCCAACCTTCCCTACAATGTCGGAACAGAGCTTTTGGTGCGTTGGCTGACACCGAAGGACTGGCCTCCCTTTTGGAGCAGTCTGACCTTGATGTTCCAGCGAGAAGTGGCTGAGCGGATCGTGGCCCAGCCCGGCAGCAAGGCCTACGGTCGTCTTGCGTTGCTGTCACAATGGCGATCGGACGCGCGGATTGTGATGTCACTGCCACCGGGGGCATTCACGCCGCCCCCCAAGGTCAGCTCTGCCGTGGTGCATCTGACAGCCCTACCCGAACCGCGCTTTCCAGCCGATCCAAAAATGTTGGAAACCGTCGTGGCGCGCGCCTTTAACCAACGGCGCAAAATGTTGCGCGCCGCGTTGAAGGGCATGACACCAGATATCGAGGATCGGTTACGATCAGCGGGCATCGCCCCCACCGAACGGGCCGAGCAGGTACCGCTTGAGGCATTCTGCGCCCTGGCGCGCGCTTTGGCGCACCCCTGATTGCGCCGTCCAGTTGCCTCAAGGTGCCCCAGAGATCACACTGGAAACACCACATAAACCGGTGAAAAAACCGCTGAAATCTGCAACCAGCCACACCGTGTGACTGGGCGCGCGATCAATGGGAGAACACCGCCAGGGACGTCACCCCGACGGCGAAACCATCACTCTGTGACTTTCCCGGCAAGATCCTCTGCCGCTTCCGGCTCTGCCTGAGGTGCGGCATCTTCCTGGGGTGCAGCTGGCGCCTCGTCCTTCGCAACGGGCTCTTCTGTCTTTTTGGCCCTTGGTTTACGCGGTTTGCGAGCGGGTTTTGGTTTCGCCGGCGGCTCTGTCTTGCTTTCAGGCGTGTCGACCAACCCGCTTTCATCGTTGGCTGCCTCAAGCTCTACCACATCGGGCTGTGGCGTCTCTGCAGGATCCTTCAGCGCCGGCTGCTCGGCAGCGGTTGACTGTTGTGCGGCCTCACGGGCGGCGTCACGCTCCGCCCGCTCGCGGTCGCGCTGGGCCTGCCGCTCTCGGTTCTCGCGCTCTTGTTGTTCGCGCCGGGCTTCTTGTTCGCGTTGGGCCTCTGACAGCAGTCTCAAGTAATGTTCCGCATGCTGCTGAAAGTTTTCTGCAGCAACGCGATCATTCGACAATTGCGCGTCACGAGCAAGTTGGTTGTACTTGTCAATAATCTGCTGAGGGGTGCCACGCACCTTGCCCTCAGGGCCCGAGCTGTCAAACACACGGTTGACGACGTTGCCGACAGACGAACGGTTGCGGTTATTCTTGGACCGCGATCGTGATTTGGACGATCTCATTTTCTGCAATTCAGCCTTGTCTGTGACTGTTGAAATGACCTTCTCAAGTCATAACGCGACCAACTGTGCCGCCGACCCAAGAATTTTTGGCTTGCCGTTGCGCGGGACCGCCGAAGTGGCATCCACCGCTGCAACACGTCCGAGTAAACATGTCCCGCCCTGCGATACAAGGGCAAATCGGAAAAAACGGCCAAAACAGCCAGGACTGCGCTGAGTTATCGCGGTTTTGTGCCGGAAACCACACGGTCGCGCGCATCAAGGTCCTGAATAATCTGAACATCCTGAAATCCATGGGTTTCCAAAAGAGACTGGACACGCGCGCCCTGTGTTGCGCCGATCTCAAAAACAAGTCGCCCACCAGCAATAAGAAAACGCGGTGCCTGGGCGCAAATCAGTCGGTAAGCGCTCAGGCCATCGTCTTCGTCGGTCAGGGCGAGGCGCGGCTCATACTCGCGCACCTCGGGGGCCAGTTCGGCCATCTCGGATGCCGCAATATAGGGTGGGTTGGAAACGATCAGGTCAAAGACAGCACCTTGCCCCGTCAAGGGGTCGAACCAGGATCCTTGTTTCAGTCCGGCACGTGCCTCAAGCCCAAGCGCGGTGCGGTTCCGAAACGCCACCTCAAGCGCCTCTGCCGAAAGATCAATACCAAGACCACGCGCCCCGACATTCTCTGCCAAAAGCGTCAGCACGATACAGCCGGATCCTGTTCCCAGATCCAAGACAGTCTGAAAGGGCGCACTCAGCGCGACTTCGATCAGTGTCTCAGTCTCTGGCCTTGGGTCAAGCACAGCCGGGGAGACCTGAAAGTCACGGCCATAGAACATCCGGCGACCTGTCAAATGGCTGACGGGAACACGTTCGCAACGGCGGTTGATCAAAACATCATAAAGAACGGTCACCTGTGTCTCGACCGGTTCAGGCAAAACAAGGGTCAAGCGGCCGGTTGGCACCTTCAGCACATGCGCAAGCAGACGCCGCGCATCCCGTCCCGGGTCGGGAAACCCCGCTGCCGTCAAAGCCTTTGTTGCACGCGCCAGTAGCTGGGCGCCGGTCATTCGGCCATCTCTGCCAGCGCGGCAGCCTGGGCATCCGCGGTCAGCGCATCGATGATTTCATCAAGATCGCCCTGCATGACCTGATCCAGCTTGTAGAGCGTCAGGTTGATCCTGTGATCGGTCATCCGTCCCTGTGGAAAGTTATAGGTCCGGATCCGTTCGGACCGATCACCCGAGCCGACCTGGGATTTCCGATTGGCCGAGCGTTCACTATCGATCTTTTGCCGTTCAGCATCGAAAAGACGGGTCCGCAAGACCTGCATGGCGATCTCGCGATTGCGATGCTGGGACTTTTCACTGCTGGTCACAACGATGCCCGTCGGCAGGTGGGTGATCCGCACTGCCGAGTCCGTTGTGTTGACGTGCTGCCCCCCCGCACCAGAGCTGCGCATCGTGTCGATGCGGATGTCACCTGGATCTATCTTGATGTCGACGTCCTCTGCCTCGGGCAGAACCGCCACTGTCGCGGCCGAGGTGTGGATGCGTCCGCCGCTTTCGGTTGCGGGCACCCGCTGCACCCGGTGCACGCCACTTTCGAACTTGAGACGGGCAAAGACACTTGCGCCGGTGATATGGGCGACAACCTCTTTGATGCCCCCCAGCTCTGTCGCTTGCTCTTCGATGATCTCAAACCGCCAGCCGTGCGCCTCAGAGAAGCGCTGGTACATCCTCAACAGGTCGCCCGCAAAAAGAGCCGCCTCTTCGCCGCCTGTTCCAGGACGGATTTCCAGCATTGCCGGGCGGGCGTCCGCCGCGTCTTTGGGCAAAAGCGCCAGCTGCAAAGCATGTTCGGCCTTGGGCAAAGCAGCTTTCAGCTGCGGCAGCTCTTCTTCGGCCAGTTCGCGCATGTCAGGATCACTCATCATCGCCTCGGCCTCGGCGATGTCGTCAAGCAAAGTCCGATAGGCGGTGATCTGTTCAACCACCGGTCGTATTTCAGCGTATTCCTTGCCAAGTGCCGCAATATCACCGGTGCCTTCGGCCATGCAGGCCTCAAGATATTCAAACCGCTGGGTGATCTGGACGAGTCTGTCTTCGGGTAGCATGGGGTTTATTTGCCGATTGCACGGTCGCGGTCAAGAAGAGTTGCTAACCCTCTTGTTCGTATGATCTTATATTTTCTACGAACCTGTTCAGGACGCCTATCGTGAAATCATCCATTGATCCGTTGAAAAGAAATCTCGAGTGTTTTGTATCAATTGTTTTGTTCATTGTCGGACTTGCTGGCACTGCAACTCAGGCGCTTGAGTTTGAAGTTTTGGAGCGCAATCCGGTTCTTAAGGACTGTCCACAAACTTTGCGCTGGGGACGGGCACATACCTTCTCTGAAAGGTTGTGCTACCACGACGAAGACACCCTGTTGGAGTCAACTTGGAACGCAGATCTTTCCAAAAGGGGTATTCCTGCATCCGACCAATGGGACGGGACCTATGCGCCAACAACGTCTGGGCTCTACGAACATCTGTTTAGTGGCGGCAACGGAGGAAACTACGTCGACCATCACGTCGACGCATCGCAATCGCTGATTCTTTATGGTCGAACGATCCGGCTGACTGGCGAGATCAAAAAAGGCGACAGCGCGCGTCTAGCAACTTTCCTCGACGAAAACGACATTGTGACCTGCGCTTATGCCAATTTCTGCCCGTATGCCGGTGTCATCTCGCTTGACAGTCCTGGCGGAAACCTCGCCGAGGCGCTTCGCTTGGCCGACTTGATCCGAAATTATCAGTTTGCAACTTTGTTGGAGGAAGACAGCCGTTGCGAAAGCAGTTGCGCATTTTTATTCTTTGCAGGTTACACCAACTACGCAGGTTTTTTCTTCCCTCGGCGATTTGCCCATGAAACTGCCCTTATTGGAGTTCATCAACCTCGGCTCGAAGTACCAGGTGGTCAGTATAACGCAGAGCAACTCAATGACGCGGTCCAAATCGCCAACACCGTGCAATCCCAAGCACTGACGAGTTTTGTCGACAGCCGAATTGACATGCTGGTGCTCAAACAGATGTATGCAACGCCGTCACATGACATGTCCTATCTAACGCCTGCTCGAATGGGACGTGTCGCACAGATTCTTGGGCGTGATTTTGCCAGGGCCGAAACCCTCGCACGGGAACAGGCTATCAACTTCTGCGCAGGAGAATACGAGCTTCAAAGCGGACGTCCTCCAGCGCCCACTTTGCTAGACAACCTTGTCCTCCGCAAAACCGCCTTTGTTACCTATGAAGACGCCGGAGATTTTGCGTGCTACGGGACGCGGATGCCGGACAACCGCTGGCTGGTCGATGCCTGCTTTGGTCAGGACTGTTTGATCGCACTCTGTACACTTGGTCCCGAGGACTTTTCTGGCGACAGTCCCAGTCAAGACCAAACGGATGCAAATTCTTACAAAGGACTATGCCCTTCGGATGAGGCAGCCGGAGCGAGGTTCAAGGGTGAGACCTTTCGCTTCAGCCTCGGTATTGCTTTAGACAGGCTTCAGACAAGACAACGACTGGCGTATGTTAGTGACGTGTTGAACGACCACTTTGCATTTTTGACTTCCTATCAGCGCGAACAGTCCAATTTTTTCCTCTCCACCTTTGACGCACAGTCTAGAATCCCTGTTGAGTATTGCGGCCGCATCGACTTCGGCGCGCGCAAGGTTGTGATGCTCTTGCAAACCGCATTGAACAGCGCCGGGTTTGATGCAGGCCCAGAGGACGGGCTGATGGGCCCTCGCACCGCACAGGCCATTCGGGACGCCAACAGCCAGAGGCTTTCGCTCAGTGACCTGCGCCCCTCAGAGACATTGTTGCAGGCCTTGGGCGTCTCGTCGGAGATCACCAAAACTCTGCGTCTGTGCGCCCAAGGGTGACGCGTGTTTTTGCCATCTGTATCGGCATTATGTATGTTGGGCACATGCTGCGTATTTTGCTTATATGGATCGTGACCTCGTCGGGTGCCGCTGCAGACGTTGTCAGCCCCGGGGGAAAAACGGTTGACTGCTATTGCACCGATAGCCGCGGATCGCGGGTCGAATTGGGGCAGTTCAAATGTTTGCATGTTGGTGGGCGATCGTTCACGGCGCAGTGCCAGATGTCGCTCAACGTGCCGATGTGGCGCGAAATTTCGCAGGGCTGCCTGTCATCCGCCCTGCCGCAAAGCCTGCAACCATCCCTCGACCCGGGTCTTGTTGACCCCAAGATCTGAACTGCCAAAACGCAGGCGGCTGTAGACCTTTATCTGGCCATCGTTCAGCGCGACCGTGGCGTAATCTGGAAAACCAACAACACGGCTGCGGGTGACGTAGGTGATGCGATCTGATGCGACCGACCCGGCAAGAACATCGGTACGAGGTGTGCCGCGAATGATCTGATCAAGCCGGTTCAATGTCGCGGCATCCCCATCCACCAGGCGCTTGACGCCACCCAGCATGTCCTCGTTGTCCGTGACATTGGGATCGACATGCCAACGCAGCGGATCAGAGGGCGCCAGGCGCACGTAAACCAGCATCAGGATGGCGCTTGCAATCAGCGCAATAACAACGAATTTCATCACGAACATCTTGGGGCAGGTCCAATATGGTCAAACGTCTTGTTCGGGACTTGGGGCGCTTCCCGCCGGTTTCAACCCCCCGTGCGGTCTCGGCGGGTCCATGCCCACAGACACAGCATTTCTGTCGCGACATGGGCCGCCGCAATTGCTGTCGCGCCCGTTGTATCAAAGGGTGGAGACACCTCAACCACATCCCCTCCGACAATGTGGATCCCCGCAAGATTGCGCAAGATGATGGCCGCCTGGGCGCTGCTGAGCCCGCCCCAAACCGGCGTCCCGGTGCCCGGTGCAAAGGCGGGATCCAATGCATCTATGTCGAACGTCATATAGGCGGGCGTGTCGCCAAGGATCCCTTTGATCTTCTCCGCTGTTGCCTCTGGCCCAGCAAGATGTACCTCGCGGGCATCAATGATGTTAAAGCCAAGGGGGTCGGGATTGTCGGTTCGAATGCCCACCTGCACAGAGCGCGCAGGATCAACGTAGCCGGCCTGAACCGCCTTGTACATAAAGGTTCCGTGGTCAATCCGATCTGCGTGATCGTCAGCCCAGGTATCGGTGTGCGCATCGAATTGCAGGACCGACAGGGGGCCAAATCGATTGGCATAGGCCTTGAGGATCGGCAGCGTGATAAAGTGATCCCCGCCAAGCGCGATGCTGCTGCATCCGGCCTTCAGAATACGCTCAAAATGCTCGGTGACCTTGTCGGGGAACGCCGGGACATCCGCGTAGTCAAAAGCCAGATCGCCGTAGTCTGCAATGGCAAACTCCGACAACAGGTCAAAGCCCCAGCCATAGGGGGCATCGCAGGGCTGCAACAGACTGGCCTCACGGATGGCGCGTGGCCCAAGCCGGGTACCCGGACGGTTTGTCACCGCCTGATCAAAGGGAATGCCGGTGATGGCAATCTCGGCCTGCGTCAGATCCTTGGTATATCGCCGCCGCAGGAAAGACGGTGCGCCGGCAAAGACGTTCTCAAAGCTTTTTCCCTTCAGATCTGCGCGGGTGAATGCGTGGTCGATCTCTGTCTCTGCGTCTTCTAGCGACATGCCTTAACGGTCCTTTGCAAGTGGCAGCGTCATTTCAATCAGCCGCGCGAAATATGAAGCCCCAACAGGCGCGACACTATCATCAAAATCATAGGCCGGGTGATGGCATTGCGGACGATCCCCCATGCCCAGAAACACGTAAGCGCCGGGACGAGCCTCCAACATGTAGGAAAAATCCTCGCCCACCATGCGCGGCATCGTATTGTCATCGACGTTTGCGGCCCCCACGACATCCCTGGCCGCCCGGATCGCACTCTGTGTGCCGTCGGGGTGATTCACGGTGGCCGGATAGCCGCGCTCGTAGGTGACAGTGGCGTCCATGTCAAAAGCCGCAGCCTGGTGTGTCGTGATCGTGGTCAGGCGTTTTTCCACCAGGTCCCGCATCACAGGATCAAAGGTGCGCACAGTGCCAACGACCTGCGCCGTGTCCGGCACGATATTGGTGCCCGAACCACTGTGGATTTGTGTCACGGTCAAAACCACTTGCTGCACCGCGGGCACATTGCGACTGACAATTGTCTGAAGCGCCTGCACAAGTGTCACAGCTGTCATGATCGGGTCGCGTGTCTGATCGGGCATGGCGCCGTGCCCCCCGTCACCAGTGATGTCGATCCAGAAGGTGTCCACCGCCGCCATGACCGGACCGGGCGCAACCTCTATCTGGCCAAGCGGAACGCCCGGCGCGTTGTGCAAGGAATAGACCTGTTCGATGCCAAAGCGATCCATCATGCCTTCCTCTACCATGATGCGACCGCCGCCTGATCCCTCTTCCGCAGGCTGAAAGATCAGCGCGACTGTGCCCGCAAAGTTCCGCGTTTCGGCAAGATAGCGGGCCGCCCCCAGAAGCATCGCCGTGTGCCCGTCATGGCCGCAGGCATGCATCTTGCCCGGTGATTGAGATGCGTGGTCAACCCCGGATTTTTCAGTCATGGGCAGCGCATCCATGTCAGCCCGCAAACCGACCGTTCCCCCTGGTTCACGACCATGGATCAGGGCAACAACACCACTGCTCGCGATACCTTCATGAATGTCGTCAACTCCAAATTCCCGCAATCTTTCAACAACAAAAGATGCGGTCTTAAAGCATTCCAGATCCAGTTCAGGCATCTGATGAAGATGCCTGCGCCAGGCTGTCAGATCAGTTTGATAATCAGCGATACGGTTTAGGACCGGCATGGGGTCTCCTTTATGAAACGGGCTGAAGCCGTTCGATCAGCCGCGCAAAGAATGACGCACCGATGGGGGCGGCCTCGTCATTGAAATCAAACTCAGGATGGTGAACTGACGGACCGATGCCCTGACCGAGAAACAGGAAGGCACCGGGACGACGCTCTAGCATATAAGAAAAATCTTCGGCGCCCATTTCAGGCGGATAGTCACGCGTGACGCGATCGGCGCCGACGATCTCTTCAGCCACATCCGCAGCTTTGACAGTCTGCGTGTCATGATTGATCGTGGGCGGATAGTTGCGCTGATATGCAACAGAGCCCACCACACCAAAAGCCGCGGCTTGTCCCTCGACGATCTGGGTCATCCGTGTCTCGGCCAGATCCCGGTTGGCGGCCGAAAAACTGCGCACCGTGCCTGACAAGGTCACCGTCTCTGGCGTGATGTTCATCGCGCTTCCGCCGTGAATTTGCGTGATCGAAACAACCAGTGGATCCAATGGATCAGAGTTGCGTGACACGATGGTCTGAAGGGCCTGTCCGATACCAAGTGCTGCCATCATGGGATCACGGCATGTGTTGGGATAGGCCGCATGCCCGCCGAAGCCGGTGACGGTGATCTGCCAATCGTCAACGGCTGCCATCAACGGGCCAGAGCGCGTCCGAAATTCGCCGAGAGGTGCAAAGGGATCGGTGTGCAGGGCATAGACCTCGTCGATTCCGAACCTCTCCATCATCCCTTCCTCGACCATGATCCGCCCGCCTCCGATCGTTTCTTCGGCGGGTTGAAAGATCAGGGCAACCGATCCTGAAAATTTCCGTGTTTCTGAAAGGTAGCGGGCAGCCCCCAAAAGCATGGCCGTATGCCCGTCATGCCCGCAGGCGTGCATCCGCCCCGCAACCGTAGAGGCATGCTCGACGCCGGTGGCCTCTTGCATCGGCAAGGCGTCCATATCAGCGCGCAAACCGGTTGTCGGTCCGGCCCCCTGCCCGCGAATCATTGCCACGACGCCCGTCTGCGCGATCCCCTCGTGTATTTCGTCGACCCCCATCTCACGCAAGCGCTGAACCACAAAAGCCGCTGTCTGGTGGCAATCAAGGCCCAACTCTGGATGCGCGTGCAGATGACGCCGCCATGCGGCGATGTCTTTGGCGAATTCGGCGATGCGGTTGACGACAGGCATGTACTGGACTCCTTGTGCGCGATGGCGCATCCCTAATCTGACACCAGCACAGCGAGACAGGCAATGACAGACGACCTTATTTTTGATCAAAAAGGCGGACTGCCCCGCTTGCTCGAAATCATGCGCCGCCTGCGTGATCCCGATACCGGCTGCCCTTGGGATATCGAACAGGACTTTCATTCGATTGCCCCCTACACCATCGAAGAGGCCTATGAAGTCGCAGATGCCATTGAACGCAAAGCCTGGACCGAGTTGAAGGGCGAGCTTGGCGATCTGCTTCTGCAAACGGTGTATCACACGCAAATGTCCGAAGAGGCCGGCCTGTTCAGCTTTGACGATGTTGCCAATGCGATCGGCAACAAGATGGTCGCACGCCATCCGCATGTTTTTGGTGATCAAAGCCGAGACAAAAGCGCAGAGCAACAGGTGCGGGATTGGGAATCTGTCAAGGCAGCTGAGCGCGCCCTTGTTGCACAAAAGGGCACTCTTGATGGTGTTGCGTTGGGTCTTCCGGCGATGACGCGCGCGGTCAAGCTGCAAAATCGCGCCGCACGGGTCGGCTTTGACTGGCCAAACACAGACCAGGTTCTGGACAAGCTTGTCGAAGAGGCACAAGAAATCCATGAGGCCAAAACGCCCGCAGAACGGCAAGAAGAATTTGGGGATTTTCTGTTTGTCGCGGCCAATTTGGCGCGCCACATGGGTATCGATCCCGAAGAGTCACTGCGCGCTGCAAATGCTAAATTCACGCGTCGTTTCAATGCGATAGAGGCACGACTTGCAGCTGACGGCCGCCGGCCCGAAGACAGCGATCTGACGGAAATGGACGCACTTTGGGATGCCATCAAGGCCGAGGAAAAATCAAGCGGAGGCTGAGTTGCAATTCCTCTTGCGGGGCAACGCCGGCTCTGTCAGGACTGTCCTCTGATGCCCTGAAACGGAGGCCACGATGCCCGCAAGAAAGATCATCATCGACACCGACCCAGGTCAGGACGACGCGGTTGCAATCCTGCTGGCCTTGGCCTCTCCCAAAGAGATTGACGTGCTGGGCATCACCGCTGTGGCCGGCAATGTTCCGTTGTCACTGACTGCCAAGAATGCCCGGATTGTCTGCGAGTTGGCCGGCAAACCCGAAGTCAAGGTATTCTCGGGATGCGATACGCCGATGGCGCGCGCCTTGGTCACAGCAGAGCACGTGCACGGCAAGACCGGCCTTGACGGGCCAGATCTGCCTGACCCAACGATGCCGTTGCAGGACGGACATGCCGTGGACTTCATCATCGAAACCCTCCGCCAACATCCGGCCGGCACAGTCACCCTTTGCCCGCTTGGTCCGCTGACCAACGTGGCAACAGCGCTGAAACAGGCGCCTGACCTGGCCGCACGCGTGCAGGAGATCGTATTGATGGGAGGGGCCTATTTTGAGGTCGGAAACATCACGCCTGCGGCTGAGTTCAACATTTACGTTGACCCGGAAGCTGCTGAAATTGTGTTTAAATCCGGAATTCCTATTACTATGATGCCCCTCGATGTAACCCACAAGGCGCTGGTGACCAAACCCCGAAACGACGCGTTTCGCGCCCTGGGCACGAAAGCCGGCATCGCCGTCGCCGAGATGACGGATTTCTTTGAACGGTTTGACAAGGAAAAATACGGCTCAAACGGCGCGCCTTTGCATGACCCCTGCGTTACCGCCTATCTGATCAAACCAGAGCTCTTTTCCGGCCGCCATATCAACGTCGAGATCGAAACCACGTCAGAGCTGACGCTGGGAATGACCGTAGCGGACTGGTGGCGCGTCACGGACCGCTCGCCCAATGCCACCTTTATCGGCGAGATCGACGCAGATGGCTTCTTTGATCTTCTGACCGAACGTCTGGCAAACCTGTGAGCACAGCCCTGCACATTGCGCGGCCGGAACACATGGAAAAGCTGTTGCTGATGATGAGCGCATTGCAACGCGAAAACGAGCTGGATCTGGATGACATCCAGCGCAGGCAGGCACTGACACCTGTGCTTGCGGGGTCTCCTCACGGTGTGGTTTACCTGATCGGACCAGAGCGCGCACCCGTTGGATATGTCAGCATTGGCTTTGGCTGGTCGATGCAATGCGGCGGGCTTTCCGGCATCGTGGATGAAATCTTTGTCCGCCCTGCCGTTCGGGGCCGCGGGATCGCGACCGAGGCTTTGACACGGCTGGCCAAGGCCCTGAAGGAGGCCGGTTTGACAGCCCTGCACCTTGAGGTAGGCGCAGACAATGACAGGGCCAGACATCTGTTCGAACGCGCGCATTTCAAAAGACGCGATAACCACCACCTGATGTCGCGCGCATTTTAGTGGCTGGTCGCGCGGGTTCCGCGTGCCTATATCTGGGCCATGACCTTGCATATTCCTTTCGACAACAGCTTTGCCGCCTTGCCGGCGGGATTTCACGCCCGGCTTGACCCAACTCCTGTAAAGTCGCCCTCGCTCATCGCGTTCAATGCCCCCTTGGCCGAACAGCTGGGGCTCACCGGCGGCGACACGGCGGAACTTGCTCAGGTATTCTCCGGCAACACTGTGCCAGAGGGCGCAGAGCCGCTGGCACAACTTTATGCCGGGCATCAGTTCGGCCACTACAACCCACAGCTGGGCGACGGACGTGCAATCCTGCTGGGAGAAACGCTTGGGCGTGACGGTGTTCGGCGCGACATTCAGCTCAAGGGTTCCGGCCGGACCCCGTTTAGCCGTTCTGGCGACGGGCGTGCCTGGTTGGGACCGGTGTTGCGCGAATACATCGTCAGCGAAGCGATGGCCGCGCTTGGCGTGCCGACCACGCGGGCCTTGGCCGCAGTGCGCACCGGCGAACAGGTCTATCGCGAAACCGTACTGCCCGGCGCTGTGCTGACCCGCGTCGCAAAAAGCCACCTGAGGGTCGGCACCTTTCAGGTATTTTCAGCCCGGCAGGATCTTGAGGCGCTGCATCGCCTGTTCGACTATACCGTTGCGCGTCACTATCCGACGGCACAAACACCCGCCGACGTGCTACGCCAGGTGATCGACGCGCAGGCACGCCTTGTGGCGCAGTGGATGTCGTTTGGCTTCATTCATGGTGTTATGAATACCGACAACTGTGCGATCTCGGGCGAGACCATAGATTATGGGCCCTGCGCCTTTCTGGATGCATACCATCCCGAGACGGTGTTCAGCTCTATCGACCGGCAGGGGCGCTATGCTTATGGCGCGCAGGCGGATGTGATCGTCTGGAACATGGCGCAGTTTGCCACCGCGCTGGTACCTTTGTGCGCAGATACCGAACAGACCATCGAAGAGTTCACCCAGCTGGTACGTGGCATGCCAGATCTGATCCGAAAAGCCTGGCTGCAACAGTTCGGTGCAAAAATCGGTCTGGCAGAACCGCAGACCGAAGATGCAAAGCTTATCATGGATTTGCTCGCCCGCATGTCAGCCAACCAAGCCGATTTCACCAATACGTTTCGGGCGTTAGGAGACGGTGGCGCGCGAGACCAGTTCACAGACCCCAGCGCTTTTGACGACTGGCAGATCACCTGGACCGCCCGACTTGCGGGCGAGGCCAACCCTGACGCGATCATGGCAAAGGCAAACCCCGTCTTCATCCCCCGCAACCATCGGATCGAACAGATGATCACCGCCGCCGTCGACGGTGACGACAGCTATTTTCATCACCTTCACCATGTGCTGTCACGGCCCTTTGACCCTCAACCCGATGCGACAGCGCTAACCCATCCACCGCTGCCCGATGAAGTAGTGAAAGCCACCTTTTGTGGGACCTGAGGACTGGTTGGCGGACCTGAGGTCTAGCGTTTTCGCGCGACCAAATAGCGACTAAACGGCTCGGGTCGGACATCGGTTTCAACGACTACCAGACCTGCCGCGCGCATCATCTCGTCATACTGCGCAAAACTGAAAAAGTTGACGTTTCGCGGCGCCTTGCCAATCATCCGCATGACAAAGATCGCGGGCTTGAACATCCACGCCCGTTTGGACAAGCATGGCGTCTTGGTGATCAAATAACCGCCCGGCGTCAGACGGGCCGCCATGGCGGCGATGTGGTTCTTGGGATCCGGAAGAAGATGGATCAGGTTGAACGCCAGGACGGCATCAAAGGGCGCGGCTCCGTCCGCGGCATCGTCTGCGCCTGCGACCTCAAAGCTAAGGCCGGTGATCGCCGCGGCCTCTGCTTTTTCGCGCGCGATCAAAATCATCTCGGACGAAAAATCAGTGGCCACCATTTCGCCCACCGCCGGAGCTATACGCAAAGCAGTGGATCCGGTTCCGCACCCCAGCTCCAGCACGCGATCAGTGGCTGTGAGATAGCTGAGCGTACGATCCAGCGTGTATTCATAACTTTCGGGGTCCTTGATCTGATGGGTCGCGTATTTGCGCGCCAGATCGTTCCAGAAACCTGCGTCTGACATTTTGTCCTCGTGATCCGTGCCATATGAGTGTCTGACATCAGACTAGACAGCGAGGCCCTTGCGTAAAATCCCGCGAACCCGCATTTGCAACATGCATTTTTGCAGGTCCGGTTCTGGATCCTGCTTGCTGCCCCCCCACTGCCAAGGTGCAGGCGGTGGGCCGGACAGCGCAGCAGAGCGTGCCTCGGGGTTTGTATCGGGTCACACTTTGGTCAGGTCAAACTTGGGTCAGGTCAAACTTGGGTCAGGTCGACCTTGAGTCAGGCGACATTTAAATCAGGCCGAAAAACCGTTTCTTGCGAGGTGCGGTCTTTTCGATGCCCTTCAGGGACTTCCCCATGGCCTTTGCAACACTGCACACCAATTCGGTACCCTGTTCATACCAGTCATCATCTGCCGGATAAGCCGCCCCGATGTCCGCGATGGTGAAAGGGGACAGGATCTGTGCCCCACGCGGCAACATCATGGCCTTGTACCGCTCAGGATGAGAGGCATCCACCGGCTCAAACTTCAGCCCATGCGCATCGGCGATCTGCGTGGCAAGACCATTCAGCATCCCGGGCATCGGATGGTTGTGGGTGATCATGATCCGTTCTTCCAGGCACTCGGCCGAAACCCGGTCATAAAGTTTGTAGTCACACACGCCTTCCCGCCGGCGCAGTTCTTTGAGGCTCTTTTCCAACCGATCCTTGTGATTGAAATCCAACGCGCCATCCTTGAAACGGGCTAGCACCTCGGGCACCTCGCGCTCTTCCAGTTCTGCAGCGATATAGCTGTCACCCAGAACGCCACCCAAGAGTTTCTGATTGCGTGTTGCCGATGCCGAATACAACCCGTCGACAAAGATGTAGGGCATCAAGGACACCTTTGGCCCCAGCCGTTCCCGAATGGCTTCGTGATAATCCGGGTTCTTTTTGTTCAAAACCGTCTGGGACACCACGAAATCCGCGTCCTGCATCAATTTGTCCGACTTTGCACGATCAAAATTGGCAACCCTGTTCGAGTTGCCGGCATAGAAGAACTCATGATCAGGGTTCTGCATGCCAAGCGCTCCGCACAGTTTTTCGACTTGGCAGTTTCCGTAAAAGAGATACTTCATGATCAAGACCTTTGGGTAAATCGGCTATGACTTCAGTTGTCCAGAACACGCGGAAAGTCAACTTTACGCAGCCTTAATGAACATTTTCAGCAGCTGCAAACCGGTTTGAGACCCCGCTCCACGCCTGTCGCCAGTCAGGATCGGCGGTTTGGGATCAGGCTGAACGCAGCATGTTTGGGTTGTGCATCAACCGCCGCCTGGCTGATTTTTCTGCGCATTGATGCAACTCTGGGCTTGAAATGATTGTCTTGAATGCCATCAACTGCCAAGAAATTGGGTGATAGGGCCGCTTCTTAATGACCATTCTTCAAATCGCATCATTGCTGATCGTGTTGGCAGGCCTTTTCGGCGCCATCAACTACCTGTTTTTGCGGCTTCCGTCCGCGATCGGCATCATGATTGTTGCGCTTGTCGCCTCGTTCGGCGTTTTGGCGCTGGACCTTCTGGTGCCCTCGCTTGGCATGGCAGCAGCGGTCCGCGAGGTCGTCACAGGGGTCGAGTTTGATGACGCATTGCTAGAGGGCATGCTGGGCTTGCTGCTGTTTGCCGGAGCGCTGCATGTCAAACTGAATGACTTGAAAGCGCAGTGGCGGTTGGTCTTTTTGATGGCCACCATCGGTGTCGCACTGTCGACCATCATCGTGGGCACGGCGTTCAGCTGGATGACCGGGATGCCCCTGCTTGTGGCGCTGGTGTTTGGGGCGCTGATCTCTCCGACCGATCCGGTGGCGGTTCTGGGCGTCCTGCGCGAGGCCAACCTGCGCAAATCGCTTGAGACCAAAATTGCCGGGGAATCGCTTTTCAACGATGGCGTCGGCTATGTGGTCTTTCTGGTGCTGGTCGGACTGGCCTTTCCAGGCGACGATCACCACGGCAGCGGGTTTGCCGACGCAGCGCAGCTGTTTGTGCAAGAGGCCCTGGGCGGCGCGATTCTGGGGGTCGTGCTGGGTTGGTTGACCTTCCGTTTGATGCGACGGATTGATGACTATTCCCTTGAAGTGTTGCTGACCCTAGGATTGGCCTTTGGCGGCTACTCGCTGGCGGTGGCGCTGCATGTGTCTGCACCGATCATGGCGGTCTGTGCGGGCCTGTTGATCGGCGATATCGGCACCAAACATGGCATGAGCGAAGAAACCCGCCAGTACGTCGACGCGTTTTGGAAACTGATCGATGAGGTCCTGAACGCCGTGTTGTTCCTCATGATCGGATTTGAGGTCTTTGCGATTATCTTTGACACCTCATACCTGCTGATTGGTGTGCTTTCGATTGGACTTGCGCTGATCGCCCGGCTTGCCGCTGTTGCGGTTCCAGTGCTGTTGCTGTCCCCGTTCCGAGAGTTTTCGCGCGGTGTGATCCCAATCATGACTTGGGGAGGGCTCAAGGGGGGCATTTCGGTCGCGCTTGCGCTTAGCCTGCCTGACACGGAATGGAAGCCACTGATCCTGACAGCGACATATGTCGTGGTGATCTTCTCGATCATTGTGCAGGGACTTACCGTGGCACGATTGGCCAACCGGGTCGGCCGTGAACCCGATCTGGTTTAATGTGACCTTCCGTGACGCAAAATCACGCATAAGGGGTTGGCGCGCGGTGCTGCATTTGCCAAAAGCAGGGACGCTGACGGGGAACCACCGATGACAGACACGATCACTGACCGCTGCGAAGCCAAAGGTCTCCGCATGACAGGGCAGCGGCGCACCATTGCAAAGGTGCTCGAAGCCTCGAAGGATCATCCTGACGTCGAGGAACTGCATGTCCGCGCCGCCGAAGTGGACGCGCGTATTTCCATCGCAACCGTCTATCGGACAGTCAAACTGTTCGAAGAAGCCGGCATCATCGACCGGCTTGAATTCGGCGACGGGCGCGCCCGCTACGAAGACGCCGAGCGTGAGCATCATGACCATCTGATCGACATGAACTCGGGCGAGGTTATTGAATTCGTCGATCCCGAGATCGAAGCGCTTCAAGAAAAGATCGCCAAGAAGCTGGGATACCGGTTAAAGGGCCACCGGATGGAGTTGTTTGGCGTTCCTCTAAAACGCGTCTAGCCCTTTGACACGAGCGCGCGGGGCGCTGGCAGCCCCGGCGATACGCCGGCGCCCAAAGAGCCGGCCAGCCGATGAAAGCAATTCTGACGGTACCGGCAGCCCGGCGTGCAGGGCTTTCAAATCATGTATCTTTTGAAAAGGTCTTTCAACATTTCCGCCTGTGTTTGCGAATGATCCCAGATCTGGCAGGCAGGCGGTTGGGCACCGTCGCCTGCACCGTTGGTAACGCAGCGCCCGCACAGGGATGCGCGTTGCCATGACACACAGTGTGCGGTCAGCCCCATCTACTCGGCTGCCACCGGTTTTTTGGTCAACATCGGCAGCAGATATCGCCCGGTGTGACTGCGTGGCTCTTTGGCGACGTCCTCGGGGGTGCCCTGTGCCACGATTTCGCCACCGCCATCACCGCCTTCGGGTCCTATATCAATAATCCAATCGGCCGTTTTCACCACATCGAGATTGTGTTCGATGACAATCACGGTATTGCCCGCATCAACCAATTCATGCAGCACATCCAACAGCTTGCGCACATCTTCGAAATGCAGGCCCGTGGTTGGCTCATCGAGGATATACAGCGTTCGCCCGGTCGAGCGTTTCGCAAGTTCCTTGGACAGCTTGACGCGCTGCGCCTCGCCTCCGGACAATGTCGTCGCCTGTTGCCCGACCTTGATGTAGCCCAAGCCAACGCGCATCAAAGCGTCCATCTTTTCGCGGATCGAAGGCACCGCCTTGAAGAACTCTTGTGCGTCTTCGACCGTCATATCCAGCACATCGGCGATGCTTTTTCCCTTGAACTTAATCTCAAGGGTTTCGCGGTTGTACCGTGCACCGTGGCAGGTTTCACAGGTGACATAGACATCGGGAAGGAAATGCATCTCGATTTTTATGACACCGTCCCCCTGACATGCTTCGCAGCGCCCACCCTTGACGTTGAAACTGAAGCGCCCCGGCTTGTAGCCGCGCGCCTTGGCTTCGGGCAGACCGGCGAACCAGTCGCGGATTGGTGTGAAAGCGCCCGTGTAGGTGGCAGGGTTTGATCGCGGCGTGCGTCCGATCGGACGCTGGTCAATGTCGATCACCTTGTCCAGATGTTCCAGGCCCTTGATCGTTTCGCACGGCGCGGGCGTCTGCCGCGCCCCGTTCAACTGCATGGACGCCGTCTTGAACAGGGTTTCAATGGTCAATGTCGATTTGCCGCCTCCGGACACCCCTGTCACGCAAACGAATTTTCCAAGTGGGAACTCTGCCGTCACATCCCGAAGGTTGTTCCCGGATGCCTTCACCACCTTGAGCGATTTTCCATTGCCCTTTCGCCGTTCCGCCGGAACCGCGATCTCACGCAACCCAGACAGATACTGCCCCGTCACCGACCCCGGATCAGCTGCGATTTCCGCCGGCGCGCCATGGCTGACCACCTGTCCCCCGTGCACACCTGCACCGGGACCAATGTCAAAGACATAATCAGCTTCGCGAATTGCCTCTTCATCGTGTTCGACCACGATGACGGTATTTCCCTGATCCCGAAGGTTTTTGAGTGTCTCAAGCAATCGGTCATTGTCTCTTTGGTGCAGACCAATCGACGGTTCATCCAGAACATAGAGAACACCCGTCAACCCCGAACCGATCTGACTGGCCAAGCGGATCCGCTGCGATTCCCCGCCAGACAGGGTGCCAGCGTTGCGACTGAGGGTCAGATACTCCAGCCCGACATTGTTCAAAAAGCCGAGCCGTTCGCGAATTTCCTTGAGGATCGCCCGAGCGATTTCGTTCTTCTGAACGCTCAGGGTCTCTGGCACCGTCTGACACCACTCATAGGCTTGACGGATCGACATTTCGACCACTTGGCCGATGTGCAATCCAGCAATTTGGACGGCCAGCGCCTCGGGTCGTAGCCGGTAGCCGCCACAGGCACCGCACGGGCGGTTGTTCTGGTATCGCTCAAACTCTTCGCGGATCCAGTTGGAATCGGTTTCGCGGTAGCGTCGCTCCATGTTTGGAATGACACCCTCGAAGACGCGGCTCACCTGATAAACCCGTCCGCCTTCGTCATAGCGGAATGAAATTTCTTCGTCACCGGACCCATAAAGAAAGACCTGCTGAACAAATTTGGGAAGATCTTTCCACCGGTCGTTCTTGTTGAACTCATAATGCTTGGCAATCGCTTCGATCGTCTGCAGAAAGTATGGCGACTTGCCCTTGCGCCACGGTGCCAAAGCCCCATCGCTGATCTTCAGGGTCTGGTCGGGGACCACGAGTCGTTCGTCAAAATACAGCTCTTTTCCCAGGCCATCGCATTCCGGGCAGGCCCCAAACGGTGCGTTGAAGGAAAACAGCCGTGGCTCAATCTCGGGGATTGTGAAGCCGCTGACCGGACAGGCAAACTTTTCACTGAACGTGATGCGCTCTGGCTCGCCATCCTTTGGCGCCGTCTCAAGCACGGCAATGCCATCAGCCAGATCAAGAGCAGTGCGGAAACTGTCGGCCAGACGAGTCTCGATCCCTTCTTTGACGACGATCCTGTCAACCACCACATCGATGTCATGGCGAAACTTCTTGTCGAGTGCTGGCGGTTCATCGAGCTCGTGAAACTGACCATCCACCTTGACGCGCTGAAAGCCCTGCTTGCGCAGTTCAAGGAATTCTTTGCGGTATTCACCCTTTCGATCGCGCACGATCGGGGCCAGCAGGTAGGCCCGGGTGCCGTCGTCCATTGCGATCACCCGGTCAACCATGTCTTGCACCTGCTGCGCCTGGATCGGCAGACCCGTGGCGGGGCTGTAGGGCGTGCCAACACGGGCAAACAGCAAACGCATGTAGTCGTAGATCTCGGTCACCGTCCCAACGGTTGAGCGCGGGTTCTTGGAGGTCGTCTTTTGCTCGATGGAAATGGCAGGGCTGAGGCCGGATATGTGATCGACATCCGGCTTTTCCATCATGTCCAGAAATTGCCGTGCATAGGCACTCAGCGATTCGACGTAGCGACGCTGACCCTCGGCATAGACCGTGTCAAAGGCCAGTGACGATTTACCAGAGCCAGAAAGCCCCGTGATCACAACCAGTTGGTCGCGCGGAATGTCCACGTCGATGTTCTTTAGATTGTGTTCGCGCGCGCCGCGCACTTCGATGTTTTTAAGCTCTGGCATGACCCACCTCAACCGGACGCCTTAATGAATAGTATGCGCGGCCGGATCTTCCAATAAAGAAATGAGAACAAAACAGAAACTATCGCATCGGCATCCAATAGTTTGGCGCCCGAGCCGCAAAGCGATCAGCAATGAAGCGCAAAAAACCACTCACCAATGCGTTGCGGCGCAGATCGGGATGGGTCAGCGCCCGGATCGGGGCGTAATCCTGAACAGGCAATTGCATGACCTGCACGAGGCCCGTATCAGTGTTCCCGATGCCCCAGGGCATCAAGGTCATCGCGAGATCCGCGCGCGCGCAAGGCAAGGCCGTTGCAAGGTCATCACACACCATCGCCGGATAGGAGGCAGGGTGTTTGAGGACAGCGCCCATGGGTTCGTTTAAGGCCATTTGCCAAGAGAGTGTTCCTCGCTCATCGTAACCACTGAAGAGTGGAAGAAGAGCCATTATGTGGTCGGAAACCTGCTGGTAACAGCCCCTGAAACGCTGGGGGCCTATCGCCAGCTTGCCCGGCACGCGATGCAAAAGCACGGTGGCGTACCCGCCGCCGCGGGTCCGACCGACGTGCTGAAAGACAACGGAGTCGGCCCGTTAAATGCGGTGGTTCTGTCCTTCCAGGACAAAGCCGCCGTTGAAGCCTGGTTCAACGATCCCGACCTGGCAAAGCTGCACGCAATGCGCAATGCCGCAGCCAAGTCCACCATGATGATGGTCCCTGCTGTGGCCGCCTGACTACCTGCCCCGGTTTGACAGCCGCGGCGTCCTTTCAGGGGTACAACAACGACTTGCCGTTGCTGAACACGTGAACCTTTGAGGGCTTGGCCGTCAGGCGCACCACAGTCCCGCGCAACCCCACATGGATTCCCGGCAGTTTGGCAATCACAGCGGTGTCAGCCCCTTGCCTTTCGAAATAGAGCAGCGTCACCTCGCCCAAAGCCTCTGTGAAGTCGACCGCGCCCTCAAAGATCGCGTTGTCCTCCGCTTGGATCAAATCCTCGGGCCGGACGCCAACATTGACCCGCCGACCCAGATCCGAGGACTGCGTTGGATAATCGGAGATCGCATCCCCTCCACCATCCAGCCTGACACGGGTCTGGGCACCGGTTTCGATGATTTCGCCAGGCAGCAGGTTCATCGCCGGAGAGCCGATAAACTGCGCGACGAATTCACTTTTGGGCTTTTCATATAACTCCAGCGGAGTGCCAACCTGCGCAATGCCCTTATCGGCCAGCACCACAATACGGCTGGCCAGCGTCATCGCTTCGACCTGATCATGGGTGACATAGATCATCGTGCGATCCGGCATCTGCTCTTTGAGTTGCGCAATCTCGATCCGGGTCGCCACACGCAAGGCGGCGTCAAGGTTCGACAGCGGTTCATCAAACAGAAAGACCTTGGGGTCCCGAACGATTGAGCGCCCGATGGCCACACGTTGACGCTGCCCCCCTGACAGGGCTTTGGGCAGGCGGTCAAGATAGTCATCCAACTGAAGGATTCGGGCCGCACGGGACACGGCCTCGTCAATCTCAGACTGGCTCTTTTTGGCGATTTTCAGGGCAAATGCCATGTTTTCCCGCACGGTCATATGCGGGTAGAGTGCATAGGACTGAAACACCATCGCTATCCCGCGCTGGCTGGGCGGGACGTCGTTCATCACCTGTCCGTCGATCTCAAGCGTGCCTTCGGTGATCTTTTCCAACCCCGCGATCATCCGCAAAAGGGTGGATTTTCCGCAGCCGGACGGGCCCACAAAAACGATCAACTCTCCGGCTGTGATATCAAGATCGATGTGGCGCAGCACATCGACCGTGCCAGAATAGGTTTTGGCCACGTCCCTCAGCTTTAGATCTGCCATGTCCGCTATCCCTCCTGCGGTTTGTTCAGATGACCCGGCGTGCCAACAGGCATTGCCACGGGGCCAGGCCGCCTGCATCAGGTGCCGCGCCGCCAAGGTCAGAGCCAATGCCCTGCCAATCCCCTTTCGGCAGGCTGACGGGGGCTTCGGCATCGCCCAGATTGAAAGCGCAAAGGATCTCGACACCGTCATAGGTACGGGTGAACAGAGCCACCGAGCCTTGCCGGGTTACGGGCGACTGTTCGCCCTTGGCCAGGGTTGGCTCTGCCCGTCGCATTGCAATTGCGCGTCGGTAGTGGTGCAGGATTGCCTGTTCGTCGTCTTCCTGAGCTTCAACCGCGCGGCCAAGATGCTCAGAGGCGACCGGCAACCAGGGCTTGCCCTCAGAGAACCCCGCATCACGGTTCGAGTTCTGCCAAACCATCGGCGTACGACAGCCGTCGCGGCCCTTGAACTCGGGCCAGAATTCAATGCCGTAGGGATCTTGCAGATCCTCAAAGGCCACATCGGCTTCGGTCAGACCCAGTTCTTCGCCCTGATAAATGCAGGCGGTGCCACGCATGGTCATCATCAGGGTGGTGAGGCAGCGTTGCGCAGCATCGCACAGATCCCAGCGCGTGGCGTGGCGCACCACGTCGTGGTTCGAAAATGCCCAGCAGGCCCAGCCGTCATCAATCACAGATCCGACCCTGTCCCAGACCTCGGCGACGCGCGCGGCGGTCGGCGCTTGCTTTGAGAGGAACTCAAAGCTGTAGCACATATGCACCTTATCCCCCCCGCTGGTGTATTCGGCCATGATCTCAAGACCTTTTTGGGCGTCCCCCACTTCGCCAACAGCCGCCGCCGCGGGATAGTCATCCAGCAGTGCGCGGAAACGGCGTAGAAACGCCAGATTTTCGGGCCGGTTCTTGGAATAGAGATGCATCTGGTGATTATACGGATTCACACGTGGTGCGATGCTGTCATCGCGCATCTCCTCCGGCAAGGCAGGATTGTCACGCAGATCCTTGTCATGCACATAAAAGTTTATTGTGTCGAGCCGGAACCCATCGACCCCGCGGTCCAGCCAGAACCGCACAGTGTCCAGCAGCGCATCCTGCACCTGGGGGCAGTGAAAGTTCAAATCGGGCTGCGAGACCAGGAAATTGTGCAGATAGTACTGCTCGCGCCGCGCATCCCATTGCCATGCAGAGCCACCAAAGATCGACAGCCAGTTGTTGGGCGGCGTACCGTCCTCTTTCGGATCTGCCCAGACGTACCAGTCCGCCTTGTCGTTGTCGCGACTCGCGCGGCTTTCAGTGAACCAGGGGTGCTGATCCGAGCTGTGGGACAGCACCTGGTCAATCATCACACGAAGGCCACCGCATCAAAGTCAGCCAAGGAGCCAAACATCGGATCAACATCGCAGTAATTGCTGACGTCATAGCCAAAGTCTTTCATCGGAGAGGTGAAAAACGGCGATATCCAGATCGCGTCCACCCCCAGCGATGCGATGTAGTCCATGCGGTCAACAATGCCGCGCAGATCACCGATTCCATCCCCATTGCTGTCCTGAAAGCTGCGCGGGTAGATCTGATAGATCACTGCCCCTCGCCACCAGTCCTTGTCAGATGCCAAAACATGCGACATGTCCAGCTTGACCTCTTTATTCATAACGACGCTTTCTTATTTGACGGAGCCGGCCAAAAGACCGCGCACCAGGTATTTTTGCATTGCGAAAAAGACGGCCAGTGGCACCGCGATGGACACAAACGCCGCCGTCGCCAGGATCTCCCAGTTGCCGCCCCGAGTGCCCAGAAGCTCGACGATCTGGTTCGTCATCACGGTTGTGGACCCGGTCGAATCGATCAGGAACACCTTGGCAACCAGCAGGTCATTCCAAGTCCAGAGAAACTGGAAAATTGCAAAGGACGCCAAGGCGGGAAATGACAGAGGGAGGATGATCTTGGTGAAGATCTGAAAATCTGTCGCTCCATCCACCTTGGCGTTTTCGATAATGTCGCGCGGCAGCCCGACCATGTAGTTGCGCAGCAGATAAATCGCGAGAGGCAAACCAAAGCCCGTATGCGCCAGCCAGACACCAAGATATCCCTTGCCGATCCCGATCCCCAGATGCAGCTTGAGCAGCGGGATCAGCGCCAATTGCAGCGGAACAACCAGCAATCCCACGACCATAGCCACCAGCAGCGCTCGTCCGGGGAAGTCCATCCATGCCAGCGCATAGGCCGCGAAAGCAGCGATCAGGATCGGGATGATGGTGGCCGGAATGGTCACCGTAAGCGTGTTGAAAAACGCCTTGGCCATTCCTTCCAGATTTGAGTCGTCGAACAACATCAACTGATAGTTGTCCAAGGTGAACTCAGGAGGTGAAGAGGTGGATGTGAACACCCGCGGCAAGCGCTTGCCCTGCTGGCTGTCCTGGGCGGTCATGCGAAACCTGCCCTCTGCATCGACAGTGACCGTGCGTCCCTTGGACAGTTCGGCTGTCTCACCCGGACCAAACGCCGAGGTTGCACGCGATGAGGTGCCCCAGGCCAGAACTGTCGGGTTGGTGTCGGGAAACAGGTTGCCTTCGATCACAAACAGCCCGCTTTCCAGCCTTTCCTCGCCGCTCAGGCGAATGGCGGGGTTGTTCAGTTGCTGCGTGCCCAGTGATGCCCACCAACCAGAGCTGGCGATCTGGTCTGCCGTTCTGAACGACGACACAAGCAATCCCACTGTCGGCAAAAGCCACAGCACCACAAGGAAAACGACCGAGATATTGACAGCCCACGAAAGGCCCGACTTGGATCCTGCGATATTGTCCATTTGCCTTTCCCTCACCGCAATTCCCGGCGCGCGTTGCGCACGTTCCAGATCAGGATTGGCGTCACCAGCAGCATGATCACCATGGCAGACGCGGACCCGACGCCCCAGTCATTGGCGCGAAACATCTTGTCATACATGTAGTTTGCCAGAACCTGCGTTTCCCATTGGCCGTTGGTCATGGCAAAGACGATGTCGAAAACCTTGAGCACGGTGATGGTGATCGTGGTCCAGACCACAAGAATCGTACCTTTGATCTGCGGCACCTTGATCTTGAAAAAGATCTGGAACGGGTTGGCCCCGTCAACGATAGCCGCCTCGACCGTTTCTTCGGGTATGCCACGCAAAGCGGCCGACAGGATCACCATGGCAAAGCCCGTCTGGATCCAGACCAGAACAATCATCAGGAAGAAATTGTTCCAGAACGGAATGGTCAGCCAGGTGTTGGGTTCGGTCCCGCCGAACCATATATACAGCGCGTTCAGAATGCCGATCTGGTCGGTCCCTGCGGGGCGCGCGTCATAGACCAGCTTCCAGATCACCGAGGCGCCCACGAATGAGATTGCCATGGGCATGAAAATGAGCGACTTGGCAATGTTGCCCCAGCTCAGCCGGTCGGTCAGCTGCGCCGCAAGCAGGCCAAAGCCGGTGGACAATGCCGGAACCACGATCAGCCAGAGCATGTTGTTGCGCATCGCCTCCCAGAATTTGGGCTCGCTTAACATCTGGGTGTAATTCGCGGCCCCGACAAAGGCGTTGTCGGCATCCCTGTCAGTGAGAGAGAGACGGAATGTCTCGATCACGGGGTAGACAAGGTACAGCGTCAGGGCAAAAAGAGCCGGAAACAGAAACACCCAAGGCCGGATCAGGTTGGCACGGTTGATGTTTCGCCCTGCATTCGGACCACGGGGCGGAAAGATCACCTTGTCCAACACCCAATTCGCACCCCAAAAGTAGCCAAGGCAGGCGACCACGCCAAAAAAGATAGTCGCGATGCCCAGAAACGCCGGATGCATGGGGTCTCTCCTGTTGGAAGATTGGCAGTTGACCTGCGTATCTCTCTGATAGGTTTGGCACCAGCCTCAGAGGGGCGCCATCGCGGCGGCGACAGGGCGGAAACACCGCCCTGCGCCAGATCATTCTAATGCTTACTTGAGCGCATCCCAGCTGTCCTGGATTTCTGCAGCCACGGTTTCGGCATCCTTGCCACCGGCATAATCGACCATCCCGGTCCAGAAGCTTCCGGCGCCAACGCCACCAGGCATCAGGTCCGAGCCGTCAAACCGGAACGTGGTCGCACCCAGCAGGATCTCTCCGAGGCCGCGCAGAGTGTCATCCTTGTATGCGGCCAGATTGACACCATTGTGCGGCGTCAGGAACCCGGTCTGCGCCATCATCACTTCGTGACTCAGTGGCAACTGGAAATACGCCATCAGCGCGTCCACACCCTCACCCGGCGCTGTCACGGCCATCAGCGTGCCACCGCCAAGGACCGGGTTGCCCAGATCCTTGTCCGCGTAGGACGGCATGTAGAAGAAATCGGTGTCTACACCGAACTCAACATCTTCGGGGAAGAAGGCCGGCACGAACGAGGCCTGGCGGTGCATGTAGCACTGCGGAGGCGAGGAAAAGAGGCCCTTGGGGCTGTCCCGAAAATCGGTCGATGCCACAGCACCGGCGCCACCCGCAACTTTTGCGTCGTCCCGGGCGAACCAGCCGAACTCCTCGATTGCCGCGATGACACGGGCATCTGTGAATGGGATTTCATTTGTGGTCCACTGGTCGTACACCTCGGGTGAGACAGTGCGCAGCATCATGTCTTCGACCCAGTCAGTCGCCGGCCAGCCTGTTGCCGCACCAGAGCCCAGACCGATGCACCAAGGCACCTCACCGTCAGCGACGATCTGCTCGGTCAGCGCCTTCAGCTCTTCCATCGAGCCGGGCACCTCATATCCTGCATCTTCAAAGTTCTCGGGCGAATACCAGACAAGCGACTTGACGTTCACATTGTAGAAAAAGCCATACATCTGGTCGTTGCCATCTGCATCCGCATAGGTGCCAAGATCAACCCATGACTGGCCGGCCGCATAGTTGCTGTTCACCCATTCGGCCATGCCCGCGCCCAGCGGATAAAGTTGGCCTTTGGACGCCATGACGGCCGCAAGTCCCGGCTGCGGAAAAACCGCAATGTTGGGCGCGGAACCGGCCTCTGCATCGATCACGATCTGCTGCTCGAAACTGTCAGAGCCGGTGTAGATCACATCGGCGCCCGTGGCCTCTTCGAAGTAGGCCAGCGCGTTGTTGAAAAACCCGTCTTCGGGGTTCAACCAAGGACCCGCGATCGTAATGGTCTTGCCAGTTAGATCGGGTGCAGTTTCGGCCCAGGCGGTGTAGCTGTCCCAGCTGAACGGGCCATCACCTGGTGCAAAGGGCAAATGGCCGCCCGCGCTTGCCGCGCCGGCGACCAACGCCGCAACAGCGACACCTGTGTAAAATCTTGTTTTCATTTCTTTATCCTCCCAGATCACACGCGCTTTGCGTGCCGAACTCGATTGATGTCGGTTCCCAAAATTGCTTTCAAAGCGCTTTGGATGGCGGCAACGTGATGCAGAAAACAAAAAGTGTCAACGGCGAATATTTGCGTGAAAAGGCCGATTTTGCTGAATTTTCGCAATTAATTCGACAATCGAAGAAAAACTCTTCCCATAATCGCCACTTTGTGTGTATGATTCATTGAAAGCGCTTTGAACGCCAAGATCGATGAACCTGAAACAGCTCTCTGAACACCTGCAACTGTCGCAAACCACAGTAAGCCGCGCGCTGAACGGCTATCCCGAAGTGAAAGAGGAAACTCGGAGGCGGGTCCAAAAGGCCGCGGCAGAGCTGAACTACGCGCCGAACCCACGCGCCAAGGGATTGGCAACGGGTCGCGCAATGGCGATCGGCCATGTCATTCCGATCTCTATCAAGCATGAAATGGTCAACCCGGTCTTCGGGGACTTCATTGCCGGCGCCGGTGAGACCTATTCCAAAGCCGGCTTTGACCTGGTGATGTCGGTTGTCTCGGATCTGGACGAAGAAAAGGTCTACCGTGAGATTGCGCGCAAACGCAGTGTGGACGGGATGATTGTGCATGGTCCCAAAATGGACGATCCCCGCATCCCTTTGCTGCAAGAGCTTGGTCTCCCCTTCGTGGTGCACGGGCGCGCCTCACTGGCGACGACGCCGTATGCCTGGGTTGACGTGAACAATCAGCGCGCATTCGATGCTGCCACAAGCCATTTGGTGGAGTTGGGTCATTCCCGCATTGCCCTGCTGAACGGTCCGGAAAGCATGGATTTCGCGTTCAGACGCCGCAATGGCTATATCGCAGCACTGGGTCGTGACGGAATTGAACCCGATCCGCGCATGATGTTTTCGGGCGAAATGACTGAACAATTCGGCTATGAAACCGCCCAGGCCTTGATCCATGGCGACGTATCGCCAACCGGCTATGTGGTGTCATCAATGATTGTTGCGATCGGCGTTCGCCGTGCTTTGCAGGCGCACGGCTTGCAAATGGGGCGCGATGTCTCCTTGGTGACTTACGATGATGACTTGTCATATCTGCGAAACGGTGCAAAAGATCCGATTTTCACCGCCACCCGATCATCGGTCCGCGAAGCCGGTGTGTTATCAGGGCAAATGTTGCTTGATATGATCGCCTCTCCGTTGTCGCCTGC
This sequence comes from Paracoccaceae bacterium, assembly GCA_022448925.1. Lineage (GTDB taxonomy): Bacteria > Pseudomonadota > Alphaproteobacteria > Rhodobacterales > Rhodobacteraceae > JAKVCP01. The sequence goes on along the minus strand of JAKVCP010000010.1, from coordinate 4,197 downwards.
TCCCAATCTGTTGCTGGAAACCGACCTTGTGATCGGCAGCTCCAGCGGACCTGCCCCAACCTCCTGAAGGCCTATCCATGAACTTCACACGCTCTGACTTTCCGGACGGGTTCCTGTTCGGCACCGCCACCTCGAGCTATCAGATCGAAGGCCACAAGTTCGGTGGCGCCGGACCAACCCATTGGGACAGCTTTGCCGCAACACCGGGCAATGTCGTGCGCGCCGAGGATGGCGCCCTCGCCTGTGATCACTACCATCGCTACGAGGAAGACTTGGATCTGATCGCCGCCGCCGGGTTTGATTGCTATCGTTTTTCGACAAGCTGGGCGCGGGTTCTGCCCGAGGGGCGCGGCGCGCCAAACGCTCAGGGGTTGGACTTTTACGACAGGTTGACCGACGCGATGCTCGCACGCGGCCTCAAACCCTGTGTCACCCTGTATCACTGGGAACTGCCGCAGGCTTTGGCCGACCTGGGTGGCTGGCGCAACCCCGACATTGCCAACTGGTTTGCCGATTTCACTGAGGTCATCATGGGGCGAATTGGTGATCGGATGTACAGCGCAGCCCCCATCAATGAGCCCTGGTGCGTTGGCTGGTTAAGCCATTTCCTGGGCGCCCATGCCCCCGGCCTGCGCGACATCCGCGCCACGGCCCGGGCCATGCACCACGTGATGCTCAGCCATGGCCGCGCAACACAGGTGATGCGCGGACTTGGGATGTCAAACCTGGGGTGCGTCTTCAACATGGAGTGGGCCACACCGGTCGATGAAACTCCCCGGGCACATGCCGCAGCCGAGGTTTATGACGCATACTACAACCGTTTTTTCCTCGAAGGCGTTTTCAAGGGCCGCTATCCCAAACTGGTGCTCGAGGCATTCGAACCCCACTTGCCCAAAAACTGGCAAGACGATTTTTCCACCATTCAGGAGCCTCTCGACTGGGTTGGTCTGAATTACTACACCCGCAAGATCATTGCGCCGAACGACGGACCATGGCCGCACCATCACGAGGTGCCGGGCCCTCTGCCCAAAACCTTTATGGATTGGGAAATCTATCCACAGGGGCTTTATGACTTCCTGGTGCGGACGGCACGAGAGTACACCGGAGATCTGCCCATCCTGATCACCGAAAACGGCATGAGCAACGCAGATATCTTGAAAAATGGCGCGGTGCATGATCCAGAGCGAATCGACTATCTGAACCAGCACTTCGAGCAGGCAAGGCGTGCCATTTCCGATGGCGTTCCCCTGCAGGGTTACTTTGTCTGGTCCCTGCTGGACAACTATGAATGGGCACTAGGATACGAGAAACGGTTCGGATTGATTCATGTTGACTTTGAGACACTGGAACGCACCCCGAAATCGTCGTATCAGGCGCTAACATCCGCTCTCAAGGACTAGAACGCCATGTCAGACGCAACTCAGATGACCGCCGTCGTTGCAGATATCGGGGGCACCAACACCCGCGTGGCACTGACACGGGGCACCAAGGTCCTGACCGACAGCATACGCCGCTTTCGCAACAGCGAGCATACAGATCTTGCCTCGGTCTTGGCCCAGTTTCTCACCGACGCCGGCGCCGGCACGCCTGATGCCGCCTGTGTCGCGATGGCAGGCCCGGTACGGGATGGTGTGGGCACTTTGACAAACCTGAACTGGACCGTCGACCGGGACGTGGTCGCCAGCGCCTCGGGCGCAGGCGAGGTGGCGGTTCTGAACGATTTGCAGGCGCAGGGCTTCTCTCTGGGGGAGCTCGCCGCCAAACATCTCGACACCGTCCGCACCGGCCAGCCCAGCGGCCCAAACGCCACACGACTGGTGATTGGCGTCGGTACCGGGTTCAATACGGCGCTGGTTTATCCCAGCCGGGCAGGCACAATGGTGCCGCCCTCAGAATCCGGACACATCACTTTGCCCGTCACATCCGAGGAAGAGCTGCGCCTGTTGACCTTCCTGCAGGGCACCGAGGGTGAAGAGGCGCTTGAAGAGGCTCTTTCGGGACGCGGAATCGTCAAGCTGTATGCCTGGGCGCGCCATGAACTCGGCGCCACCGGCACTGCGCTGGCAGATGCCCATGCGATCATGGCGGCTGTTGGATCAGATCCTTGTGCGACCCATGCTGCTGCAATGTTCGTGCGGCTCTTGGGTCGGACAGCGGCGAACTTGGCCTTGGTGCAACTGCCATTCGGCGGGATCTACTTTTGCGGTGGCGTTGCGCGCGCCTTTCATCCACATTTCGGACGTTTCGGCTTTGAAAACGCCTTTTTGGACAAGGGGCGCTTTTCGGAATTCATGCGGCAATTCCCGGTACAAATCATAACAGACGATTACGCTGCACTGACGGGGTCGGCTGTCCATCTGTTTGAGCGGCTAAGCTTGGAGCGTTCATAAGGAAAACAAGGCAAACGCATGCGCTTAAAGGGAAAAACGGCATTTATCACGGCCTCGGGCCAGGGCATTGGACGCGCCATTGCGCAGCGGTTTGTTGCCGAAGGCGCCGCGGTCACGGCCACCGACCTGGACGGCGCTCTGCTTGCGGGACTGGAGGGCGCGACAACATTTTCCCTTGATGCAACTGACAAGGCCTCGGTCCAGACGGCAATCGCTCAGACACGCCCTGATATTCTGGTCAACTGCGCCGGGTTTGTGCACGCCGGCACCATCCTTGATGCCACCGATGCAGATTTTGATTTTGCCTTCACGCTTAACGTACGCGCCCAGTTTCACACGATGCAGGCCGCGCTTCCGATCATGCTGGACCACGGCGGCGGGTCGATCATAAACATCGCCAGCGTTGCCTCGTCGATCATCGCAGCGCCAAACCGCTTTATCTATGGCGCCAGCAAGGCCGCTGTCATCGGGATGACCAAATCAGTGGCTGCGGACTTTGTGACCAAGGGCATACGCTGCAACGCGATTTGCCCCGGTACCGTCGATAGCCCGTCCCTGCATGACCGCCTGCGAGCAACCGGCGATTACGAGAGCGCCCTGCAAGCCTTTGCCCAACGCCAACCCATGGGGCGCATTGCACACCCTGATGAGATTGCGCATTTGGCCGTCTATCTGGCCTCGGACGAGGCAGCGTTTGTGACGGGCCAGGCCCACATCATCGATGGCGGATGGGCGACGGTCTGACCGCCGCCCCTGGTGCCGGTCAATGGCTGTCGCGCGGCAGTTTTTCCCTGGTTTTCCTGTAGGCTGTTGCCAGCTCAAGGCAGCCACCGTCGGCCAGTTGGCCGACATGGGTGCGATAGATTTCCTGCCAGGGTGTCTGATTGTCAAGATCAGGCGCGGTCCATTCCGCGCGGCGCGCGGCCCAATCTTCCTCTGCGACCACGGCATCCAAACGCGCTTCGTTCAGGTCCAGACGCACCCGATCGCCGGTTTGCAACAAGGCCAAACCTCCTCCCACAACAGACTCCGGGGATGCATTCAGGATCGAGGGGCTTTCCGACGTCCCTGATTGACGCCCATCACCAACCGTCGGCAAGTGATTGATCCCCGCCTTGATCACGGCATCCGGCGGCTGCATGTTCACCACCTCGGCAGAGCCGGGATAGCCAACACATCCAACACCGCGGATGAAAAGCATCGTGTTTTCATCGATCCCAAGTGTGGGATCGTTGATCCGGGCGTGATAATCTTCGGGGCCTTCAAAAACCACGGCACGGGCTTCAAATACTCCCTCGGCACCGGGACGAGACAAGAAGCGCGTCCGGAAATCAGCCGAGATTACGCTGGTTTTCATCAGCGCAGAGTCAAAAAGATTGCCCGAAAGCACGATAAAGCCGGCCTGATCGCGCAACGGATCCTGGTAGGTCCGGATCACATCGTGATCCTGACTTTCGACCCCTGCGAGCGTCTCGCCCAAGGTCTTGCCTGATACGGTGCGTGCGCCGTCATGCAGGCGTCCGGCCTTGATCAGCTCTCCCATCACCGCAGGCACACCGCCAGCCCGGAAAAAGCTTTCGCCCAGATACTCGCCCGCGGGCTGCATGTTGACCAGCAAAGGCGCGTCATAACCGTGGGTCTGCCAATCCGTCACATGAAGATCGACCCCGACATGCCGCGCAATCGCCTGAAGATGCGGCGGTGCATTGGTTGATCCACCAATCGCGGTATTGGTTACAATCGCGTTTTCAAACGCTTCACGCGTCAGGATATCCGACGGCTTAAGATCCTCCAGGACAAGCTCTAC
>JAKVCP010000001.1:6455-83992 GCA_022448925.1 Paracoccaceae bacterium | reverse complement strand
GCTCCTGAGTAAAAAGTCGCCTCCGACATGGGCGAACACTGCGTGCAGTGCAAGTACGCAGTGCAGACTGTGATCAAAAGATACATGTCCTTGACCGTTATCGGGGCCATATCCTGTTTGATGGCTGGCTCAGACCCCCTGCTCAGGTCGGCACAACGGGGGCTGCCACCTGGTGCTGTGCGGGCCCAACCGCTGCGTCGGCGCGCTGTTTAGCCCAGAACGCGCCCGGCCACTGCGTCCAGTTTAGCCAACAGACCTGGATCTCTTTTTTCAGGGGCTGTCAGGATGGCAAAGTCCAGTGCGCGATCACAACCGTGCGGGCAGGGTGCTCTGTCCGCCCCGAGCAGTGCGGGCAAGCGCGCGACCAACGCACGGCCCTTGTCCGCATTTCCGGTAAGCGTCTTGATGATCTCGGTGACATCGACATCGCCATGGTCAGGATGCCAGCTGTCGTAATCGGTGATCATCGCGACAGACGCGTAGCACAACTCTGCCTCGCGGGCGAGCTTGGCCTCGGGCATATTGGTCATGCCGATCACATCTGCCCCCCAGCTTTCGCGATACATCTTGCTTTCTGCAAGGCTAGAGAACTGCGGACCCTCCATTGCAAGGTATGTGCCGCCGTTGTGAACTGTGACGCCGGCATCGGTGGCGGCCCGAAAGCAGGCGTCTGACAGACGCGGGCAGGTGGGATGAGCGACGCTAACATGGGCGACGCATCCGGTTCCGAAAAAGCTCTTTTCGCGGGCAAAGGTACGGTCGATGAATTGATCTACGATGACAAAGTCGCCTGGTGCCATGTTTTCGCGGAATGAGCCGCAGGCGCTGACCGAGATGACATCCGTGACGCCCAGCCGTTTCAGCGCGTCAATATTTGCGCGGTACGGAACCGTGGTAGGGGAATGTACGTGGCCACGTCCGTGACGCGGTAGGAACGCCATTTCGACGCCGTCGAGTTTCCCTGTCAGAATGGCGTCGGATGGGTCACCCCAGGGCGTTTCCACCCTAGTCCAGGTTGGACTGTCCAATCCGTCAATTTCGTAGATGCCCGACCCGCCGATAACGCCGATTTTGGTTGTGCTCATGTCCTGCCCCCGTGTTTTCGGGTTTCTTTTTGCCAAGCGACGATGTCACACGCAACGCCTGTTTCAATGTGGCATGTCCCGGGGCGCGGCTTTGGCGCGCAGGGGGTGGAATTTTGCACTGTAGTAAAGTAGGGCGGTCACCAGCGCGCATCTAGCCAAAGACAGGATCCCCATGAAACGAGCCATAATGGCGGCGTTTGCAAATAAGATTGCATTGCCGGACCTTAGCCTATCCGCTGACGAAACACTGACCCCAGCCCGGTGGCGGATTGAGCTTTTGTCGGGTTTGACTGTGGCCTTGGCTTTGGTGCCCGAAGCTGTTGCCTTTGCGTTTGTGGCGGGGGTGCATCCTTTGGTGGGGCTTTATGCGGCGTTTCTTGTGGGGCTGATCACCGCCTTGATCGGTGGCCGACCCGGCATGATCTCTGGTGCAACGGGTGCTTTGGCGGTGGTGATGGTTGCCTTGGTGGCAGAGCACGGGGTCGAGTATCTTTTTGCGACTGTCGTCCTGATGGGGATCTTGCAGATCATTGCCGGCGTGATGCGGTGGGGGAAGTTTATACGGCTCGTGCCGCATCCGGTGATGCTCGGATTTGTGAATGGCCTGGCAATCGTGATCTTTCTCGCGCAGCTCAGTCAATTCAAGGTGCCGGGCACTGTTGAGAATACGGGTCACGGTGTTGGCGGTGGCGAATGGCTGAGTGGCGTTCAGCTTTACACGATGTTGGCTCTGGTCGCGCTGACTATGACGATCATCTGGGTGATGCCGCGGATCACCAAGGTGATTCCCGCACCTCTTGCGGGCATCGGCGTCGTCGCTGCGCTGGTGATTGCCTTTGGTCTGGACGTGCCGCGCGTGGGCGACATGGCGTCAATCCAGGGGGGGCTGCCGCCGTTTCACATTCCGGCTGTGCCTTTGACCTGGGAAACTTTTGAAATCATTCTGCCCTACGCTGTTGTTCTGGCAGCGATCGGCCTGATCGAAAGTCTTCTTACATTGAACCTGGTCGGTGACATGACCGGCAAACGCGGCGGCGCAAGCCAAGAATGTATTGCGCAGGGGGCTTCCAACGTCGTGACGGGCTTTTTCGGCGGCATGGGCGGATGCGCAATGATTGGTCAGTCGATGATCAACGTGAAGTCCGGAGGCCGGACGCGGATTGCCGGGATCGCCGCGGCCCTGTTCCTGCTGATCTTTATCCTTTTTGCGGCACCAGTGATCGAGCTAATCCCTTTGGCGGCGCTGGTTGGGGTGATGTTCATGGTGGTGATTGGAACCTTCGCTTGGAACTCTTTGACCATTCTCAGGAAAGTGCCGCGGATTGATGCTTTTGTGATCTTTTTGGTGACAGCTGTGACAGTGATGGAGGATCTTGCGGTTGCGGTGGTCGTCGGGGTGATTGTGTCCGCGCTGGCTTACTCTTGGCAGAATGCGACGCGGATTCGTGCGACCAAGCGAGAGTCGGTGACCGAGCATGGAGCGCAGGTGTATGAAATTCATGGGCCGTTGTTCTTTGGCTCGGTTGACGGGTTCACGACCCTCTTTGACATTGACACTGATCCAGAAGTTGTAATCGTCGACTTTGCAGACAGCCGTGTGGCCGACCAATCGGCATTGCAGGCAATTGAAGCCGTGGCGGCGAAATACGAAGCCGCAGGCAAGCGTTTGCAATTGCGCCATTTGAGCCGGGACTGCCACAGACTATTGGCGCAGGCAGGGCATTTGGTGGTCGAGAACGAAGATGATCCTGAGTACGGTTTGGCCGTAGATTACGGTGTCAGGACAGGGATCCTGGGCGGCCACTGAGCGGCCGCAACCCTGCCTATGAAAGCCGCCGTTTCAGGCGGCTTTTTTGATGGCATGTTGAGCCGTTTGCGATCTTGGGCGCGTGGGGTGACGTGTCTTGTTGCGGAGGTGCTCTTTGTAAAACCAGAAAGGCTGTCTGGGCTTGGCTTGGTTTGACACAGGCTTTGTGACCAAGGCCTGTGGCAGGTTTCAGGGAGCAGATCAACAGAGGCATCACCGGCCGACAAGAACGTGCCAGGGGCCGTCGGGTTTGTCTGTTTCAGCTGCGCTGAAAGGCGCCCACCCACCGACCCAACGGCATGCCCTGCTATTCTTCGGGTCGGTTCAGACTGAACTTGTCAGTTACCGTTGTGTAGTCGCGATAACCCATTCGGGCCAGTGGCTTGAATTGCAGCACGTCGAAGATTCCGTCGATGAGGCAATCGTCACGCAGGTGAACGCCTGTGACCTCTCCGAAGACAACATAGTTCGTTGCACCGGGCAGTTGCACAATTTTCGTCAACTTGCACTCTAGGCTGGCAGGCGCGGTCTCGACACGTGCGCAGCGGATGGTGGAGCACTCTGCTTTTGCAATGTTGGCAATAGTGAATTCGTCGATGGCTTTTTCCCAAGCGCCAGAGGTTTGATTCATAAGATCTCGGACTGCGTACTCAACGACATTGACGCAAAAGGCACCGGTTTCGCGGATGTTGGCAACAGTGTCCTTGGTATCGCCACGGTCTGCTTTGGCACTGGTCGATGCAAACATGACTTGTGGTGGCTCGTAGGCAACGGCGTTGAAAAACGAATATGGCGCCAGGTTGTCCTGTCCGTCACTTCCTCTGGAAGAAATCCATCCGATTGGCCGCGGTGTGACAATCGCATTGAACGGATTATGAGGCAGACCATGGCCGTCTTCGGGGCGATAGAACATCGAGCAAACTCCTGTTTGCGAGAGGATTTGAGCCGTGCTACCCGCATTGGGATAAAATTGCACGAGAGTACAGGCGGAATTGTTCAAACTTTCCAAAGAACGACCCGAAGACTGGTGGGACGTCGAAGCGCTGTATGATCTGTGCTTTGCGCCCGGACGCACGGCGCTGTCTTCGTACCGGCTGCGAGATGACACCCCGCCGATTGCCGAGCTAAGTCGGGTGGCGCGGGATGAGAGCGGTATTCTGGGAGGAGCGATCCGATTCTGGCCTGTGCGCGTAGGCCGACATCGCTGTCTTCTTTTGGGCCCAATAGCTGTTCATCCGACAGCCCAGGGCGAGGGCTTGGGCGGCGCCCTGATGCGGGACAGTTTGGCGGCAGCACGGGCGCACGGATGGCAGCGCGTTTTGCTTGTTGGCGATGCGCCTTACTACCTGCGGTTTGGGTTTCAGCAGATATCGGACGTTGAAATGCCTCCACCGACAAATCCTGAAAGGGTGTTGGGTTTGGCGTTGCAACCGGGAGCTTGGGACAGAATTTCCGGAAAGGTCATTCAGGACACTTGAAATTCTTTGACACGCTGCAAATGTTATGTGTGTTAACATGGAGGTTTTCTTGACTGGTACCGATCTCACAGTCTCCGCTGTTGGTTTGGAAATCGACCGTTTGGCAAATGTCCATCGGCGTGCGGGCGGTGTTGGCATGTCTGTTTTGAACCTGATCGGGGGACAGGCGGAAAACCTTCTGGAGCGTTTACCGGATACGACGAAGGACCAGTTGGAATCCGTGACACAGCGTGCCTTGGAAACGGCAATGTCGGCAGCAAGCGTGTCACACCGAGTGGTCCCGGCTCGACAAACCTGGTTGGACAAGGCCGTGGCAACGGGCATGGGCGCTGTGGGCGGGGCCGGTGGTCTGCCAAGTGCTTTGGTCGAACTGCCTGTCACGACGTCGGTGTTGTTGCGTTCGATTCAAGGCGTGGCGCTAGACCATGGTTTTGATCCTGAAAGCGACGCAATCCGGAAAGAGTGCATCCTCGTTTTTGCCACTGCCGGACCCTTGGCTGCAGATGATGGGGCGGACCTGGCATTCCTGTCAGCGAGAATGACACTGACAGGCGCGACAGTGCATGGAATTATATCAAAAGTTGCTCCGCGTTTGGCTGCTGTTCTTGGCCAGAAGTTGGCTGCACAGACAATTCCTTTGATCGGTGCGGCCGCCGGAGCAGCAACGAATTACGCCTACATCAGCTACTATCAGGAAATGGCGAAGGTCCATTTCGGACTTTTGAAATTGTCCCATGAGACCGGCCGCCCCTGGAAAGTGTTGACATCCGACCTGCGACATGCCCTGAAAAAAGACAACGTCCCTTAAATTGATATTAAGTTTGATCGGGTGAGTTCGTACCTGTCGCCAACCCGGGGAAAGGTATCGGGCTGGCGAGTTTGGTCTGAAGTCCGAACCAAGATGCCCAGCAGAAAGCTGTGCGCCGATAAACTGCCTGAACTGGCGGATGACATCGACATCACGTCCGGCCGCGGAGATACTCCATGACGGCCGGGCGCACCGATTGATTTCCGTTATCGCGGGCCTCGTGGATAACTTTTTTCACCTCGGTCAGGTCATGACGCATCAGCAGGTGCTTGACTGGACCAATAGATGCCGGCCGCATGGACAGGCTGTGCAGCCCTATTGCCGCAAGACAGAGGGCCTCGATTGGGCGACCAGCATCTTCGCCGCAGAAAGACAATCGGGTGTTTGACGCCCGACAGCGGTCGACGATGCCTTCGAGAAAGGTCAGAAAACTGACGTTCAGCGTGTCATAGCGCCGCCGGACCAGTTCGTTTTCACGATCGGCCGCAAAGAAGAATTGTTTGAGATCGTTGCCACCAATCGAAAGAAACTCGACCTCGTCAAAGAATTTTGGAGGCGCAAAAGCCAAAGACGGCGTTTCCAGCATGGCACCGATTTCCAAAGAGGCTGGCAGAGTGTGGCCCAGCTTGCTTTCGCGGGCCAAAGCCTTGTCCATTTCTGCCTTTGCGGCGCGGTATTCTTCGAACTGCGCGACGAAGGGGAACATCACCGTCAGGGGGCGCCCATTGGCCGCCCTCAGCAAGGCCTGAAGCTGCATGCGCATCACGCCGGGCTTGTCCAGTCCTACGCGAATGGCCCGCCATCCAAGGGCAGGGTTCGGCTCGCTGACCGCTTTCATGTACGGCAGCACCTTGTCCGAGCCGATATCAAGTGTCCGGAACACCACGCGCTTGCCGTGCGAGGCGTCAATCACGCGTGTGTAGATATCGACCAGTTCAGAGCGGCGCGGCATCTTGTTTCGGGTGAGGAACTGCAATTCGGTTCGAAACAGGCCCACACCCTCGGCGCCGGACTCATGCAGGGATGGAAGATCTGCCATCAAACCCGCATTCATGTGCAGATGAACCTGCGTGCCGCATTGGGTGATGGCGGGTTTGTCTCGAATCGAGGCATAGCGTTCCTGCGCCTCTGCCTTCATCGCCATCTTGTCGCGGAAAGCACTGACAACGGTGTCGTCCGGGCGCAGATGAACGATGCCCTGATCGCCGTCGACCATGACATGATCGCCATTCAGCGCTTCGGTCGAGATATTGCCAGCCTGAACGACCAGTGGAATGGCCAAAGCGCGGGCGACAATTGCGGCGTGGCTGCCGACCGAGCCCTCTTCCAACACGATCCCACGCAGGCGGCGGCCGTATTCAAGCAACTCACCCGGGCCGATATTGCGGGCCACCAGGATCGGGGCAGGGGGCATCTCTGCACCGGTTTCCTGGCCCTGTCCGGTCAGGATCCGCAGCAAGCGGTTTGACAGGTCATCCAGATCCGAGAGCCGTTCGCGCAAGTATGGATCGGTGACCTGGCTGATCCGGGCACGCGCTGCAGATTGCTCCTTTTCGACCGCGGCTTCAGCACTCAGGCCGCGGCTGATGTCTTCTTCCATGCGCCGTTTCCAGCCCTTGGAGTTGGCGAACATGCGGTAGGCTTCCAGGACTTCAAGCTGCTCTGTGTCCTGCGTCATTGCGCTGGCCAGCATCTCGTCCACGCCGACCCTGAGCGTTTCGACGCCTGCGCGCAGGCGGACCAGTTCGCTGTGTGGATCATCTGCCACGGGGTTGGTAACGACCACCCGCGGCTCATGCAGCCAGACGTTTCCTTCGGCGGTACCTTCCTGCGCTGTCAGGCCTCTGATCATTACCGCCTGGGTGTGGCGTGCCGTCAAGGCCGCGCCTTCACCGACAAAAGCACCAAGCTCGGCCATTTCTGCGAGGACCATGGCCACCACTTCAAGGGCATAGATCTCGTCAGATGTATACTCGCGGGCCTCGCGGGACTGGACGACCAGAACGCCCAGCTTTTCGCCCAACCGCTGGATAGGAACCCCCAGGAACGACGAATAGATCTCTTCGCCAGTTTCCGGCATATAGCGGAAGCCCGGCTCTTTGGGGGCATCAGCGGTGTTGATCACGCGACCGCGTCTGGCCACCTTTCCAACGAGGCCCTCTCCCAGTTTCATACGGGTCTTGTGCACCGAAGCCGGATTCAAGCCTTCAGTCGCACAAAGTTCTAGGGTTTCCGCGTCGCGAAACAGGTAGATCGAGCATACCTCGGTTCCGATGGAATCTGCGGTCAGATGCGTGATTCTGTCCAGACGGGCCTGGCCCGCAGCCTCTTCTGCCATCGTGTCGCGCAGGCGACCCAGCAGCTTGCGGCTTTCAGATTCAAAGGTTTTGTCAGCCATCGATCGATGTTCGCCTGTTTCGCCCGACAGAAAGACATAGATCAATCTTTGTCAGTTGGGAAATATCTTTTCGGGGGACAACGGCAAAAATTCTCTTTATGCGGGAAAAATGCACCCTTAAGTTGATGGGTGCATTTGTAAACGGATCAGAACCCTCTGTGTTCACATTAAGGCCGCGCAGGGTGGCTGCGCATGTTTCATATGCAAGGGCTGTGGTTTGGGCGCCTTGCCGATCGTCATGGTGCCTCTACGCGGCTTTTTCCAGTTCAAACGCTTCGTGTAGCGCCTGTACGGCCAGTTCCATGTACTTGCGTTCTACCAGGACCGAGATCTTGATTTCCGAGGTCGTGATGACCTTGATGTTGATACCCTCGGCGCTGAGCACGCGAAACATCTTGGCGGCCACACCGGTATGGCTGCGCATGCCGATGCCCACCACCGAGATCTTTGCCACTGCCTGATCTGCGACCAGATCGTGGAAGTTGATATCGCCGCGGGTCTTTGCCTCTTCCATCGCCTTTTCGGCACGGGCCACCTGATCGGTGGGGCAGGAAAAGGTCATGTCAGTGCGTCCATCATCCGAAATGTTCTGAACGATCATATCGACGTTCACACCGGCCTCGCTGAGAGGCGAAAAGATCGCAGCCGCGATGCCTGGGCGGTCAGCCACGCTGACCAGGGTCATCTTTGCTTCGTCCCGTGAATAGGCCACGCCGGCCACAACATTGCTTTCCATGATGTCCTCCTCGTCGCAGACCAGAGTGCCGGCCTCGTCCGATTGTTCTTCAAAGCTGGACAGAACCCGCAGCTTTACCTTGTAGCGCATGGCCAGTTCGACAGAGCGCGTTTGCAATACCTTCGCGCCCAGAGACGCAAGTTCCAGCATCTCCTCAAAGGCGATCCGGTCAAGTTTGCGGGCGTCGGCGCAAATCCGAGGGTCGGTGGTATAAACCCCGTCGACATCGGTGTAGATATCGCAGCGTTCTGCGTCAAAAGCGGCTGCAAAAGCTACGGCTGTGGTATCGGACCCGCCGCGGCCCAGAGTTGTGATGCGACCTTCGGGGCTGACACCCTGAAATCCGGCAACGACAGCGACTTTCATGCCCTCTGCGAATTTCTCGTTGATATTCTCGGGCGGAATGTCCTCGATCCGGGCGGCGCTGTGCGCGCTTGTGGTCATGACCGGCACCTGCCAGCCCTGCCAACTGCGTGCGGGAATGTCCATCTCCTGCAGGGTCAAAGCCATCAAGCCCGCCGTTACGTTTTCGCCAGAACTGACGACCGCGTCGTATTCGCGCGCATCGAAAAGAGGCGAGGTCTCATTGACCCAGCCTACCAATTCATTTGTCTTGCCAGACATTGCCGAGACGATGACGATTACATCATAGCCTTTTGCCACCTCGACGCCGACACGTTTGGCGGCGCGACGGATGCGGTCAAGCGTGGCGACCGACGTGCCGCCGAATTTCATTACAAGTGTGGGCATGAGGTTCCCCGGGTCAGTGCAGTGCGGGGTGTACGCAAGCGGCGCGCGGGGTGCAAGCCTTGGTCGGTTAATAGGGGTGCGCGCGCCCATCCCACGTTTCAAAACAACCGGTATTTTCGACCGTCAAAGCATCTATCCGTTCGATCAGGCCATGTGCGGCTGCGTCTGGAGTGATCTCGGCGTTGGAGCCGCCCATATCTGTTGTCACCCAACCCGGATGATAGATTCCCACGGCGATCTTTAGGTGTTTCAGATCAGTGGCAAGGTTTCTTCCAAGGTTCAAGGCTGCTGCCTTTGAAGCGCGGTAGATATAGCTGCCCCCTGGGGCTCGGGTGTCAGACCCCATCTGCGAGCTGATGATCGCGATCCGCGGCCTGTCGGACAGCTGCACATTTGAAAGGAAAGACTGAACCGTCAAAAATACGCCTGTCACATTCACAGCAAAACTTTTGGCCCACATGTCTTCGCTGTAGCCGTCAGACAGGGTTTGATGCTTGTCCAGATAGACACCCGCATTGCAGATCAGTGTGTCAATCCGTTCGCCTCCAAGCGTGCTGGCCAAGGCGCGATGTGAGGAAGGACTGGTCACGTCGAGGTCGGGCAAGCCTGTTGCGTTCCGTGCGGTTGCGATGACGTGGTCCCCGCGCGATGCGTAGGCGGACGCAAGCGCTGCTCCGATGCCGCGGTTTGCACCGGTGATCATCACGCGGGTCATGGTCAGTTGGTTTTCCGTGTGGGATTGAAGGGCAAAGGCGCAACGGGCACGCCGTCCTCAACCAGCTTCTTTGCGTCTTCCAGTCGCGCTTCTCCGTAAATCGACCGTTCGACCGCCGTGCCTTCGTGAATGGCGCGTGCTTCTGAGGCGAAATCGCGCCCAACATAGTCCGAATTCTGCTCCACGGTCTTGCGTAATTGTGCCAGTGCCTCTTCGGCCGGACCTGATGGTTGGCTGAGCGGCGCGCTCTGTTCGGCGGTCTTTTGGTTAAGCCGAGGCGCCATCACGGCCTTTTCGACCTCTGTTGATCCACAGACTGCACAGGTGATCATCCCTGTGGCCTGAAGTTTGTCGAACGCGCTGGCTGACTGGAACCAGCTTGAGAACTGGTGGCCCTTTTTGCATTTCAGGGAATATTGGATCATCTCGCGTCATCTTTACCGACTGTCGTGCGTAACGTAGCCTTTCCGCACCGACACTCAAACAGGAAAACGTAGTGACCACGTCGTCGTTTCGTCGCACATGCAAAATTGCGGGCTGTCATTGTGTGGTCTTGAGATGCTCAAGCAGTGTTGTGACAAGCCAATCTGCAGTTTGAACGGGGTGCAGGGCAGTCCGTGCGGCGGTGCCGGCAGCGCTTTGGGCGTCTTGCGGTGACAGCCGGACCAAAGCCTCAGCCAGGTCGCGCGACGACTCAACTGCCAATGCCGCCTGGGCGCAGGCCAGTTTTTTGTAGGCCGCAACAAAATTGTCGACATGCGGGCCATGAATGAGGGCGCAGCGATGCGTTGCCGGTTCATACGGAGTGTGCCCGCCCTTTTCGACCAAAGAGCCGCCGATAAAAACCCGACCGGCTTGTGCGTACCACAGGTCCATCTCGCCCAGTGTGTCGGCAAGAAAAACCTGCGGCTGGGTGGCGGGGTGAGTGGGGGGGGCCGGGGGCTGACTGCGGCGGGTCGAGGAAAACCCGTGATTTGCAATGAGCCGACTGAGCGCATCCGCACGCGCAGGATGTCGTGGAGCGAGGATCAATTTTAGGTCAGGCTCGGTGCGGCGCGCTATGGCATGTGCCTCCAACACCAGCTGTTCTTCGCCTTCGTGCGTTGATGCGGCAAGCCAAGAGTTGCAACGTTTGTAAGTGCTTGGAAGTGGTTTTTCATCTGGAACCAGATGTTTCGGAGTGTACAGTGCTTTCAGGTCAAAGACCTCACCCAACGCCTCCCTTTTCAGGCCCAGATCGATGAACCGCTGGCCTGACGCCTGATCCTGCGGGGATAAGAACGACAGGGTTCCCAATGCATTTCGGGTGACGCCCGGCAGGCGGCCCCATCCGCGAGCAGAACGTTCCGACAGCCGCGCACCAAGTGCGAGACATGGTTTGCCCGCGGCTGAAAGTGCACATAGCCGGTTTGGCCAGAACTCTGACTCCAAGGTCACATGCCCGGTGACAGACCAACGCCGGACAAACCTGCGCGTCGCCCATGCAAGGTCCAATGGTGCCAGCACGGAAGTGATGCGTTCGGGTTCAATGTTGGCTGCAAGGCTTTGTCCAGAAGCGGAGTTGCTGGTTATCAAAAGATGCAAATCCGGTTGTGCAGCCAGCAATGCGTTTATGATGGGGCGCGCTGATGCGAGCTCTCCGTTCGACGCCCCATGGAGCCAAAGATGCGCCGTTCGTGATCCGGTTCCAAGCCCCAGCCTCTGTCGCACCTCTGTCAACTGACCTCGGGCCAGTGCGCGGATGAGTACGGCCAATGCGAGACAGGTCACCAAGATGCGATAGAAAAACAAGCAAACCCCCAGGCGCATGTGTGACGCGGGCATACGCGCCATCACCCATCATGGCAATAGACGCGCAGGGTCACGCTGCGCAGAGCTTTGGTCAGAAATGAAAACAAATGCATATAGACATGCATTTGAAAGTGGTTTCTGAAAGTCGTTCGGAAGCGCGTAAGGCCACCCGAAAAGAGTGACCTGCTGCCGTATAGATCACGCCTTCTCGGGTGCCGCGGGCGTGGAACGGGATGCTGTGCCGCGCAATACAAGGTAGCCGGCCGTCCCGGACAACACAGATCCGATAATCACGCCCAATTGTACCGAGGTGATGATCTCTTGTTGTGATCCGAAAGCCAGTGAGCCGATGAACAGGCTCATTGTGAAGCCCACCCCTGTCAGGCAGGCAACACCATAGACGTGGTGCCAGCCAACGGATCCTGGCAGCCGTGCAAGGCCAGAGCGCACGGCCAGCCACGTAAAGCCGCAGACCCCGATTTGCTTTCCAAAAAACAAACCTGTTGCGATCCCAAGTGTCAGCGGCTGAAAGATATCGGCGACGGACAGTCCGGCAAGATTGACACCGGCATTTGCAAACGCGAACACGGGCAAGATCAGAAAGGCCACCCAGGGCGCAAGCGCATGTTCAAGTCGCAGCAGCAAAGCCTCTTCCCCGTCTTTGCGCTTCAACGGAATTGTCAAAGCGATCAGAACTCCTGCCAGCGTGGCATGCACGCCTGACTTCAAAACGAACACCCACATGAACACACCCACAACCAGGTAGGGCGCCAGCGCCTTGATCCCAAGTCGGTTCATGGCGACAGCGCCAGCAAAGCCCAGCATCGAGAGGGTCAGCGCATTGGTGGACAGCTCAGAGGTGTAAAAGACTGCGATTATGACGATCGCCCCCAGATCGTCTATGATGGCGATGGCCAAGAGAAACACTTTCAGGGACGCAGGCACGCGTGTGCCCAAAAGCGCCAGAATGCCAAGCGCAAACGCGATATCCGTGGCCGTGGGGATGGCCCAGCCAACCAAGGTTTCCGGTGAGCCCCAATTCAGTGTGATAAAGACGAAACCGGGGATCACCATGCCGCCGACGGCCGCAACTATCGGTAGGATCGCCCGATCCAGGCTGGACAATTCGCCGGCCAGGACCTCGCGCTTGATTTCCAGTCCAACAAGGAAGAAGAAGATCGCCATAAGGCCATCATTGATCCATAAAAGCGCGGGCTTGGCGATCTCGAAGCTGCCGATCGCGACAGTCACGGGCGTGCCAAGAAAGGCGGTATACAGTGCTGCAAAGCCTGAGTTGGCGGCCAGTACAGCCAGAATGGCGGCGGCCATCAGAACAATGCCGCCACTTGTGTCTTGTTTCATGAATGCTTGCGCGCGCAACAGTGTCTTTTCCACAGCGATCTCTTTCGTAAAGCCTATGGACTGTGAAGTGGGGTGACTGGCCATTGTTTCAAATATATATTTGGCGCGGTTAGCATAGTCTGGGGCTATATGAAGTGAGACCGACGTTACGCCAGTTGGAATACATTGTGGCTGTCGCTGACTTGGGTCAGATCGGGATGGCGGCGGGGCAGTTGAACATCAGTCAGCCCAGTCTTTCCGCGCAACTGGCCGAAGTGGAGGCTGATCTTGGCGCCAAGCTGTTTTTACGCGGGCGCCATGGGGCGCATGTAACACCCCTCGGGGCAGAGATTGTACGTCGGGCGCGCAGCATTCTGCGCGATCACCAGGATCTTGTTGCGGTTGTGCGTGGTGGTGGCATGTTTCATGGCCGCCTCCGACTGGGTGTTTTGCCGTCAATCGGGCCGTATCTTTTGCCGGGCGTGGTGCAACGACTGCACGATGAACATCCCAGTTTGCGTTTGGTGGTGCGCGATGAAACGACTCGTGACCTGATCGAGGGACTGAATAATGGTCGTCATGACCTTGTGATTGCGACACCTCAGGATCATCCGGGGGCACGCAATGACGTGTTGTTCCGAGAGGATCTATGGGCGGCGATGTCAAAGGATCATGCCTTGGCTGGCGCGCCGGGGCCGTTGAAGATTGATGTGTTGAAGGGGCAAATTTTGCTAACCTTGGGAAAGGCGCACCCCCTGTCACATCAGGTCGCGGGATTGGCGCATCGGGCGGGTGCGCGCATGTCGCAAGATTATGAAGGCACCAGCCTTGATGCCATTCGCCTGATGGCGGCGAGCGGTGCAGGTCTTGCCATTCTGCCCGGGATTTATGCCGCAACCGAGGCGCGTCGTGGCACAGATTTGACATTGCGAAGGCTTGAGGACCCCGGTTTGGTGCGCAAAATTGCATTAATACGTTCTGCCGCTCAGGATGAAACAGGGGATATCGCTGTCATGGCCCGCATTCTGCGCACTGAAGCAGATCGCTTGTTGCGTGCCAGCGGAGCTGATTTGTGAAATAGGTTTTTTTTACATCTCAACACGGGTATTCTGTTTTCAACATAAAGCGACCGTGAACATGCGGCATTTGGGATCGAGCAGTGGATACCCGAGATGACAGTTGTGACAGATGTTGAACAGCAGGACCTAGCATCCCCGAATGTGCCGTGTGTCACGCTGGTGGTTCCGGTGTTCAATGAACAGGATGCGATTGGTCCTTTCCTCGATCAGATTGAACAGCTTCTCAAAACCATGCACGATGTTGCGCACTTCGACATTGTGTTTGTGAACGACGGTAGCCGGGATGGCACGGAATTGGCCATCAGGTCGTGCATGTCACCCGATCGCGCCATCAGCTTGGTCAACCTGTCGCGCAACTTTGGCAAAGAGGCAGCATTGTGGGCCGGGTTGAAATACGCCACTGGCGACGCCGTGATCCCAATCGATGTCGATTTGCAGGATGATCCAACAATCATACCCGAGATGATCGCGAAATGGCGCGCCGGGGCACAAATTGTCAATGCGCGCAGGTCTGACAGATCCAGCGATACCTGGATAAAACGTGTGACAGCGCAGGGGTTTTACCGGGTCTTCAACGCAGTGGCCGATCAGCCCATCCCGCAGGACGTTGGCGATTTCAGACTTCTGGATCGTCAGGTCGTCGACGTTTTGTGTACGCTGAGCGAAAGGGTCCGATTGAACAAGGCCCTGTTTGGCTGGGTGGGCTTCCCGACGGAGGAGGTTTTGTTCGAGCGGCATCAACGCAGTGCCGGTGTCAGCACGTTTTCCTATTGGCGCCTGTGGAACATGGCGCTTGACGGGATCTTTGCCTCGACCACGAAACCGTTGCGGATCTGGACCTATATCGGCAGCTCGCTGGCATTGCTGTCATTTGTATACGCGGGTTACCTTTTCCTTCGAACGCTTGTCTTCGGCGTTGATGTGCCGGGCTATGCCTCGACCGTGGTTCTGATCCTGCTTTTTGGAGGGCTGAACCTCTTTGCTGTCGGCATATTGGGGGAATATATCGGACGTATCCTTACAGAGGTGCGCGACCGTCCGCTGTATGTTGTTCGCAATGCCTATTTGCATCAAGAGCCTGACACATGACCTCTGTACAGTTGCATCGACTGGGTGAAGTGCTGAGGTTTGGCGCGGTTGGATTGGTTGCTACAGTTGTGCACACCGGTGTAGCGCTTGTCGTGCATGCCGAATTGGGCCTTACTCCACAGGTTGCCAACCTCTGCGGGTATGCGCTGGCAGTCTGGGTCAGCTACATTGGTCATGCGCGGTTTACCTTTGCCGTGACCCGCTGGCAAAGGGCACAGTTCCTGCGGTTTGTGACCGTGTCTTTGGCCGCTCTTTTGACAAGCAGTGCCGTGACGGCTCTTGGCACATACATGGGGTGGCGGTTTGGAATCTCGATGGCCTGCGTTGCGGTGGTTGTCCCCGGGGCCACGTTCTTCGCTGCCAAATTCTGGGCGTTTTCCGACAAGGCAGGATAAAAGCTACGTCAGCCTGTATATTCGGCGGCCTGCATGTGCCAGCTGAACGCATATTCAGGTGACGGAGGCGGTGTCGGCACATCATGCAAAACACGTTTTCCCCCCGCGAAGCCGCGACTGTGGACACAGCGCCCATAAGCCACAAGGCGGACGCCCTGTGCAGAGGGTTGCAAAACGATGTTTCCTTCTGTCGGAAAAAAGATACCAGGAGTAATCATGTCCGGCAGAGGGTTGCGCACCGCCAGGAAGCTCCATGTATTCTGCATCCCGTGACATTCGGCCAACAGCGCAACGATGGTGTGTTTGGGCGGCGTGTCCAACGGAGGAACGCAGGTCGATGTGCTTTCAACAAGATCCTTGTTTGACAGCAGTAGAACGGAACCATCCGGGCCGGTACGCTCTACGATCAACCATTCCCGCTTTGCATCCCCTGCAAGGTATGGCGCGTCATAGGGCCCCCGACGGTATGTGTTGAGCATGGAAATACGAAACTTTGGAGGCAACATCTGACATCTTTCTAACCTGTGCTCGCGATGCGAGTGAGAGGTCAGTCTTGTCTAGTGCGCGCCATTGATCTGGGAAACTTGCGTTAAATTCGGATCCAATCGTGGTTTCTTTTTGAGTAAATCCGTTGAATACCGCCTGAAACGGTTTTTTTTTTACGGGTGCTAGATGATTGACGACAGCTTGTCGATGTCCAGCCCCGGCGCACGGTGAATCAGAGAGGCGGGGTAATCACGGTCACGCGCCAGCCTCTCTACGCTGAAATCCGGCTCAAGCCCAGTCAGAGCGCTGGCCGCCCTGAGGGCGTCCTCTTCA
Organism: Paracoccaceae bacterium; assembly: GCA_022448925.1. Lineage (GTDB taxonomy): Bacteria > Pseudomonadota > Alphaproteobacteria > Rhodobacterales > Rhodobacteraceae > JAKVCP01. Next base: position 67,701 of record JAKVCP010000001.1, on the reverse strand, counting down.
CGCGCGGCATTGGCGTAAAACGCTATCAGATAGCGCAGAGGCGGGCGGAAATTTGGGTTCTGCGCATAGGCGGCCTCAGCCAGTTTCAACGCTTCGTCCAAACGTCCCAAGACAACAGCGGCGCCAAAAAGCTGATTGTCCCACCAGAACCGATGCGGTGACAAAGACGCAAGGTTTCTGGCATTCAATGCATTCAGGTAAGAACTCTTGATGTCACCGCCATAAACATTTGCGGAACTCAGCGCCCACCATGCCATCGGGTTGCCCGGGTTCAGCTGCACGCTGCGCCGTGCCAGAGCGAGGCTCGAGTGCGGATCCTGCATCAGAAAGCCGCGCGTGTTGGCGACTGTGGCCAGTACCATGGAATTGTTCGGCTCCAACTCTAGGGCGCGGGCGCAAAGAAACTCGGCCTCTTCGCGAAGACGCTTTGCATCGGTGTCGTGACGCTCCACCTTTTGGATGGTTTTGATCTGCGCACGCCACGCCAGATAGAGGCCGCGCCCACGGCGATCGAAGGCTTCAGCAAAGTGGCGGTCGGCGGTAAGAACGTTTTCGGCTTTCATCGAAAACAGTCCCCGGATTGCCTGGCGACACAGTTGATCGGGATCATCAAGATGGGCCAGCCGGCTTCCGACAAGCGCATCGCCGACCGCCTCGACCAGCTCATTCAGCAAGCGCAGTATTTCCGGATCATCGATCGGTGGGCCTCCATGAGCCTTGACATGTTGGCTTCCGGCCCAAAGCTGTTCACCTGTCTGCTGTTGTTCAAGACTGATCCGAACCCCCAATGACGATTCGCTGTCAGAGTAGGCGTTGACCTTGGCGCTTAGCACCGGGTTCAGCATTTCATCCGCTGGTCCGACCACGACGCGCGCAGAGAAAAAATCGCGCAGGTGCCGCGAGACTGCATCAGCAAAGAGCTGTGCGAACCAGTTGGCAAGATCCCCGCCAAGTGCCGTGGAGTCGACAGAGATAGTCCATGTTCGCGGCAACTCATGTGAAGGATGTTTGGGCAGAACAAGTATGGGGCGTGCGGGGGCTGGCGTCTCACGTACGGACCGTTCCAGCGTCAACCAGCTTTCGAATTCGTCGTCACGTGCGTCGATACCCTCCAGAAACTCCTGACCGTTGGCGGGTGCGATGTTGATCTTCGTTAGATCAAGCCAAACCCGGGATCGGCTGGCGCTGACAACGTCTTTTGCATCACCAAAAGACTGTCTGATCTGAACAAGGGCCTGACGCAGGCTGCCAGCAGCCTGTGACGATCCGCGGTCGCTCCAGAGTTTGGATTGCAACCATTGTCGGCTGCGTTCTCCGTTTGGGCTGGTGGCCAAAAGCGCGATCAGGGCTTGCGCTTTTTCCGCGCGCGGGGTTACAACTTTTCCACTTTCGGTAGAAACGCGAAACGCGCCATGCAGATGAAGCGTCAGCGATCCCTGCAAGTTTGAGAGTGTTTCCATCACAATTGCCGCCCAAGTTGTTCTTTGAAGCTAATAAATTGCACGACGCTTGGCAACGAACGCTGTCACACCGTGAACGTAGCGTGAAAAAAAACAACTCCGTGGTGCGGGGACTTGCGAAAAACATGAGTTGGCCTCCAAGTTAACCAATATTCAGGTTTCTCAGAGGGGGTGGTGATGCCAATACATGGAGGAAATGCGGGCGGAAACGCTGGTGGAAATGCGGGCGGAAATGCTGGTGGGAATGCGGGCGGAAACGCTGGTGGGAATGCGGGCGGAAACGCTGGTGGGAATGCGGGTGGAAACGCTGGTGGGAATGCAGGCGGAAACGCTGGTGGAAATGCGGGCGGGAATGCAGGATCCATTACGGCGTTTTCCCGAGATCACGCCGATAGTCCTGCGTCTTCGTTTCTGAGTAACACCTTGCTGACCACCCGAGACGGTGTAACCGGTTTCTGGGATGGAAGTATGACCGCTGTTTCGGATGTCGCAGGCCTGGCGATGCCGAAAGATGATGAGTATCTTGGCCAAGTCAAAACACCTTATCAGGCGTTGATCCTTGATACATTCCTGCGCAGTTCCGTGCGCTTTGACGGTGCTGATGGCTGGTGTGAATTGCAAACCAGTGCAGGTCTTGCGATCACACGATTGGAGCGCCCCAAATCGCTGGATTTTTTTGCAAAACAGCTGGACTGGTTGCGTGCCTATGCTGACCTTCGTGAAGATCGGTTGGGCGAAATTCACATGCAACTGGATGATATGTTGTCGTTTTTCGGTTCGCAGGTGTATCTGGACAATGGACGGCGGGCGTACTCGTTGATGTTGCTCAATGCGGCGCGCAGCTTTGCGATCCATGTTGAAACACCGATGAAATACTTCTGCCGCGTCCCACGTCCTGTGGATTTTGCCATGCAAGTTCAGCCGATTATTCAAACGCCGGATCATTCAAGCTTTCCATCGGGCCATGCGACAGAGGCGTTTGCCATTGCGACTGTCCTGCATCGTTTGAGCTCAGGCCAGGGAGCTGCGCATGGCGTGGAAAACATGGCATTGCCCTTCCGGTTGGCACATCGCATCGCCGCAAATCGAACCGTGGCTGGCGTTCACTTTCCTGCCGACAGCCGGGTCGGTGCCTACATTGGATGTGTCGTAGGAGATCTGATCTACGCGCTGGCGACGGGCACGGATCTGGTGACGGGTAATGCGAATGCTGGAGCTTCTGGAGACGATTTTCTTTTGTCGAACTTTTCTGCTGAACGCGATGGCACCGCGCTGGCGGTCGCCAAACTCGATGTGCTGTCGGCGCTTTGGAGCCGCGCTGCATCCGAGTGGCCCGGCGCACCAGCAGCCTTGGTGTAAACCATGACGTGGTCTTGGCAAACGCCGCGCAAAATGGATGACGATGGTGTCGAAACAGAGAATCCTTATGTGCATTGGTGGAACACTAGGGAAAAGAGTGACAGAGAAAGCCTTGAAAACAGTTTGGTGCGGCTGAACTCTCTGCCGATTCCCAAATACAACGAAATACTGGATGATACAGAAACTCAATTTGGCGGGACGGATCAAATTCCGCTTTCGAAAAGCAGCGCAAATCCAGACATGCATGATGACTGGGCTGCTGAAACAATCTCTGACCGTTTGCCCTGCGTGGATGATGACACGATCATTCTGGGCATCGTGGACACTGGGATCGCTTTGGGCCATCGTCGCTTTCGCGGTCTGAAGGGGGAGACGCGGGTCATCTCGTCCTGGCAGCAGGATGCGCGGTTTGCTGAACAAGCAGATTTGCCTTGCGGAGAAGAACTTTTCGGTCCTGAGATTGACGACTTGATCGTGGCCCACAGCCAACGGGGGGCGGCGACAGGGGATCTGGATGAAGAGACATTCAACAGAGCGGCAGGTTTGGTGGATCCGCTCAACCCAATCGGGCAGCGCGATCTGGACCGTGCTGGGGCCCATGGCACGCATGTGCTTGACCTTGCTGCTGGTTTTGCTCCTGATCCTGAAAACGCCGAGGCGATCCGCCGACAAAAGATCATTGCCGTAAATTTACCCGCCCAGCACGCGCACGGGACGGCGGGAAACTTCCTTGCGTATTTCGCGGTCACTGCAGTGGCGCGCATCCTGTTTGTTGCAGATGCCCTATGGGGCAAATCATCTGCAAAAAACGGTTCGCAGGGCAAAGCTGGTTTTCCCATTGTCATCAATTTCTCTTATGGCATGCAGGCTGGCCCCAAGGACGGAAGCTTGTTTTTCGAACGCATGATCCGCGCGCTGTTGCGTCATCGTGAGAAACTGGGCATGACCTCGCCGGTGCGGATTGTGATGCCAGTGGGCAATGACAATCTGGAGCGTGGGCACGCAAAGGCCGTTCTGGGGCAAAAGGGAGCGATTGGATCGTGGCCCTATCCGGCTCAGCCGAGGGTAGAGATTCCCTGGCGCATTCTACCTGCGGATGGCACGGCAAATTTCACTGAAATCTGGTTTGAAGCACAAGCTACGAAGGAAGACTGTGTGGCTTTGGCCCAGGATCTGCAGATCCATATTGCGCCGCCACGCTCTCCGTCGTTCCCCGTGCCGAAAGTGTCTGAACAGCAGTATTCTGACCTGATACCGTCAGCGACAGCATCTGAAAGCGTGGCGCGGGTTTACAGCAGGATCCAGCCCGGTGACGACGGGTGGCGTTTGTCTTTTCTAGTCTGTGTGTCTCCAACGCAAGATCCAGAGGGACGTGGTAGACAAGCGCCCGCAGGGCTATGGACCCTTGCAGTAGAAGCGCATCGTGATCCGCCGGTTGCTGTGTCTTTCTACATTCAGTCGGATCAATCTTCGGTGCGCGGCAGCAAGCAGGCGCAGCGATCGTACTTTGATCACTCAAACTACAAGGTGCATCTGGAAACCGGGCGAAAACGAGATGCGTTTCACTATGAATTAGGCCATTTTGCCAAAGTCGAAGAGCCTTGGGAAGAACAGGGGCCGGTACAACGGCGCGGTAGCCACAACGCCGTGGCCACTCTGAGCCTGCCCGAGATTTGCTGCATCGGCAGTTATCGGGACAGCGATGGTCGACCAACGCTATATTCCGCGGCAACCGATGGCGGCACGGGATCCACCAGTGGTCGGGCGATGGTTTCCGCGGCATATCCGGGGGAAACCGCCGGGTCGTTGTATGGGTTGTTGGCCAGCGGTGCGCGTGATGGCTCTGTCAAGGCGTTTCGTGGCACAAGCATGTCTACGGGCCTGGCGTCACGTGACATCCTGCAGGCTTTTCAAGATGCCTCGTCCGATGCCGATCTGGCTGCAATTGGGACCGAGACTTGGCTGATAAACCGTGCCGCGGCGCATGAACGCAAGATCGGAAAAGGGCTTTTGGATCGCTGGGGACAGGATATGACCTGGGGGGTTGGGGCGCCGCAGAAAACCGGGGCGGGACGTCTACCCATGCCGACCAGTTGGCGCCGCAGCCGGATCGATCGGTAAACCCACGTTTGACACCAAACCTCTTCTCAGCGCGGACAGGGGTTGGTGTTGGCACAGGAGTTTGCACGGTGCAGGTTCTCGACAACGCGGTTTGGCGGGCTTTCGATGGTGTATCGCCTTGGGCTTGGGGGCGGCGCATTGGACGCCGTCGTCAGCGGTTTGTCAGCGACAAAGATGTCGCGTTTGGGGCCTGACTGGCAAAGCCGCTTGCACAGGGCGACGAGCCTCTCTAGAAGGTGCCAAATTCTGCCAGCGCGCGAGTCTGCGCGCCCGAACGCTATAGGGAAATGACATGCAGGTCACCGAGACGCTGAACGAAGGGTTGAAGCGCGGCTACGCGATCACCGTCACCGCCGCCGAGCTGGACGACAAAGTGAACGAAAAGCTGGTCGAAGCGCAGCCAGAGATCGAGATGAAGGGCTTTCGCAAGGGCAAAGTGCCCATGCCTCTGCTGAAGAAACAGTTTGGGCAGCGTCTGATGGGCGAAGCGATGCAGGAAAGCATCGATGGTGCGATGAACAAGCACTTCGAAGACAGCGGTGATCGTCCGGCTGCTCAGCCCGAGGTCAAGATGACCAACGAAGACTGGAAAGAAGGTGACGACGTCAACGTCGAGATGAGCTATGAAAAGCTGCCTGAAATCCCAGAAGTTGATCTCAAGGGGATCTCGCTTGAACGTCTGGTTGCGAAGGCAACGGACGACGAAGTAACAGAGGCGTTGGACAACCTGGCCAAGACGGCACAGGATTTTGACGATCGCGACGAAGGTGCCGCAGCAGAAGATGGCGATCAGGTCACCATCGATTTCCTTGGCAAAGTGGACGGTGAGGCATTTGACGGCGGTGCTGCAGACGATTACCCGCTGGTGCTGGGCTCAAACAGCTTTATCCCCGGTTTCGAAGAGCAGCTGGTGGGTTTGAAAGCGGGTGAAGCGAAAAACGTGGAAGTCACCTTCCCCGAAGACTATCAGGCCGAAAACCTTGCAGGCAAGGCGGCTGTTTTTGAGTGCACAGTCAAGGCTGTCAAGGCACCTAAGGACGCCGAGATCAACGATGAACTGGCGACCAAATTCGGTGCCGAGGATCTGGATGGCCTGAAAGGCCAAATCCGCGAGCGTCTTGAAGCGGAATATTCGGGTGCAGCCCGTGCCGTTATGAAGCGCGGCCTGCTGGACAAGCTGGATGATTTGGTCAGCTTTGAGCTGCCTGCCTCTTTGGTAGAGGCAGAGGCCGGGCAGATTGCGCACCAGCTTTGGCACGAAGAAAACCCCGAGGTCGAAGGCCACGATCATCCCGAGATCGAGCCTACCGATGAGCACAAGTCCCTGGCAGAGCGCCGCGTACGTCTGGGTCTGCTGTTGGCAGACCTTGGCGAAAAGGCCGAAGTCCAAGTGTCCGACGCTGAGATGACACAAGCCATCATGAACCAGGCCCGTCAGTATCCGGGCCAGGAACGTCAGTTCTTTGAGTTCGTCCAGCAAAATGCTCAGATGCAGCAGCAGCTGCGGGCGCCGTTGTTTGAAGACAAAGTGATCGACTACATAGTCGAGTTGGCCGATGTCGCTGACAAAGAGGTCTCAAAGGAAGATCTTCAGGCAGCTGTTGAGGCAATGGACGAAGACTAAGTCTGTATTCGATGAAACACAAAAGGCCGCCCGGTGTTCTGGGCGGCCTTTTTTAATGCGCAAATGAGCGGCGCGTCAGGACGCGCTGGGCTGAGTGGTCACTTCGACCGCTTCGTTCAGGAACAGTGAGGGTGCGCAGGTTTCGTCGATCTCGATTTTCGATTTGACGAATTGGTGCTCTACGTCAGCCTCTGTGCCGATCCATGTGAATGCCCCGCCACAGGCCTCGCCGTTTATGCGTTCAATGCTGACAGGAGCGCCGATTGCAACGCCGGACGCCTGGGCCGTAACCAGCTGGTCAACTCTGACAAAGACTTCAACCGATTTGTTGGCGGGGGCATAAATCTGCGCCGATGGCGTGCGGGCCTGCACGCAATCCCCAACATTGGGTTCAAAGCCCAGCAGCACGCCGTCAAATGGCGCTCGGAGCGTCAGATCTTCGACATCGTCTACGCGGGCTTGCACATCGAGATGCCCAATCCGCAATGAGATTTCGGCGCGGGTCTTGGCTGATAGGGCGCTGGCAAGGGTTTCGCCTGCTTGGTCCGAAGCAAAAGTGGCGTTCAGCAATTTGCTTTCAACAGCCTCCATCGCAGATTCGTTTAACAATCCGCGCCTAAAGATTTGCTCATTGCGCTCAAACTCTTTGCGGACCAAGGCCAGATCTTGTGACCGGCGTTCAACATTCGCCTGTGCCGCATCAACAGCCAGTTGGCGTTCAGCGACAGCGGCCTCAAGGTCAGCGACCCGGGCTTTCGCGGTTTCAAGCGCCAAGTCGGCGGCCTTGCCATCCAGCTCAACAAGGATCTGGCCTGCCTTGGCGGATCCCGATGCGCGGGCAGTTTCGTTGACGGCAACAATGCAGCCGCCGGCTTCGTACGACAGGCCCATCATGTCTCGGGCAACAATCGTGCCAACAAATGTGTTGCCGTGCTGCTCTGCCTGTGCCGGCAGTGTCACAAGGCCCGCAGCCAGTGCAAATGATCCAAAGCTGATTATACGTTTCATAGCGTCTCTACCTATTGGGTTGTGCCTCAATCCACGTTTGCGGCCAGTTTCGTATCCGATGGTGCGTAACATAGGCCGATCTGGCAAGCTTTCGATGCCAGTTTCTTGTGCCATATTCAAAGATTGGCGTCCGATAGTGTCACTTTATCCACCTGAAATGGGCGTACGGTGATCGGATCTTACAGCCTGAACGACAGAAACAGCTGTGTGTGTCCTGCAATCTCAACACATAAGAGGGGTCAGGGCCGAAGCGGAGCGAGGCCGAAAACAGCAGGACCATGACAGGAGCTGGCAGCAAAATTCGCTATATGGCCCAGGTCACTGGCCGCTCCATTCGGTCTGGCAGGTGGTTACAGCGCGCCTCGACGCGCGCGCTTTTTGTGGCGCGTTGCAGGGTGTCTTGGGCGCAGCAAAGTCAGGTGGTGCCGGGGGCCATGATGCGACCTTGGCGGTGCAGTGATCCGTTGCGACTCAAAGTCCGCGGCGGGCCTGGTTCGCGCATGGCAAGGGGCGTCTGGCGGTTCAAGTCAGCGTCGGTTGGTGCGGCATGCAACCGAAAAAGGCAGACATGAAAAAGCCGCGCAGGATGGCCCTGCGCGGCTGTGAAATTCATCTGTGCTCAGATCACTCAGTCGTCGTCCGAACCTTCAGCAACGCCAGCGTCGCCTGCGGGTGCACTCATGTCGTCATCGTCTGATGCGGCAGAGCCGATGTCGTCAAACAGCTCTGCGATCTCGTATTCAGCAGCCGCTTCTTCTTCGGCAGCCAATTCCTGGATCGACTTGCCCGAGGCCTGTAGTTCAGCCTCTTCTTCAGAGCGCGCCACGTTCAGCTTGATCTCGATTTCGACTTCGGGGTGCAGGACAACGCGAACGCTGTGCAGACCCAGTTCCTTGATCGGCTGCGCAATCACGATCTGCTTTTTGTCGACAGAGAACCCGCCAGCAGTCGCCACTTCGGCGGCGTCACGCGGTGTGACCGAGCCGTAGAGGGAACCCGCATCCGAGGCCTGACGAATCACCACAAACTGCTCGCCGTCCAGACGGCTGCCCAGATCTTCGGCTTCTGTCTTGGTTTCCAGATTGCGTGCTTCCAGCTGCGCTTTCTGAGCTTCGAACGACGCGATATTGGCCTGCGATGCGGTCAGGGCCTTTCCCTGACGCAGCAGGAAGTTGCGTGCGTAACCCGGTTTGACGTCAACAACGTCGCCCATTTGGCCCAGCTTGGCCACACGTTCGAGAAGGATAACTTGCATGTCAGTCGCTCCTTACTTCACGGCGTAGGGCAGCAGGGCAAGAAAGCGGGCACGCTTGATTGCACGCGCCAGTTCACGCTGCTTTTTCGCCGATACTGCGGTGATCCGCGAGGGCACGATTTTGCCGCGTTCGCTGATGTAGCGCTGCAGCAGACGGGTATCTTTATAGTCGATTTTCGGCGCGTTGTCTCCCGAGAAGGGGCAGACTTTGCGGCGGCGGAAAAATGGTTTAGTTGCCACGGTTTAGCTCCTTCCTTGGATCAGCGACGGTCGCGACGTGAGTCACGTTCGTCACGTTTTTGCATCTGGATTGACGGACCTTCAGCGTGTTCGTCGACCTTGATGGTCAAGATCCGCATCACGTCGTCATGAAGACGCATCAGGCGTTCCATTTCCTGCACGGCGCCAGAGGGCGCATCCGAACGCAAGAATGCATAGTGCCCCTTGCGGTTCTTGTTGATCTTGTAGGCCATGGTCTTGACGCCCCAGTACTCGTGGTCAACGAGTTTGCCGCCATTGTCGGCAAGGACGGTGCCAAAGTGCTCGATCAGCCCTTCGGCCTGCGCGTTGGACAAGTCCTGACGCGAAATAAATACATGCTCGTACAGCGGCATGTCGTCTCCGTTCATGTCTGGCGCGTTTCAAAGGACAGGTGTTAACGCCTCCTGCTCCTGCCCACGAGAGACCGCGCGGTTCATCCGTATCGCAGAAGGCGTGGCCGGTATACACGGATCAATGCGCGACGCAAGAGGAAGGGTCCAACACAGATAAGCCCGGCTCTTACCGCAAGCCGGTCCAATTCTCGTCGATTTTTGGGTGAATCCTGAGTGAAATATCTTCGCTGAAAGGGATCTGTGATGAGACGCGTTACAATTTACCCGCCATATGCTGCCCCGTTTGTGGCCGAAGACACAGTCAGTGTTAAGCGTCTTGTCATCGCGATGGCGGGTTTTGCTCTGATTGTATCCGCCGTCGGTCTGTGGCTTGCGCCTTCCCCGACGTCCGAGCCGTCTTTTGACCTGATGAAACTTGGTATTTCTCTGTTCATGTTGTTAAGCGGTGCGGGTTTTCTGACATCGTCCCGGCCGGTGCGTCGACGCTGAGCATTCGCGGGCACTTGGACGCAAAAGGCCTGTTGCATACTATCATGACCATAACGAAGCGATTCTGTGCGTTTCTGGGTCTCCGCATGCGGAGACCCATGTGATTTGGAGGGACTTGATGATTTCCATGCTTGCGCGTGCCGTGTTGTTGACCGTGATGCTGGCTGCGCCGGCCCTGTCGAACCCACAAAGGTATCAACTTGACCCCAGCCACAGCCAGATCTTGTTCAGCTATGACCACCTTGGGTTTTCCACAACCTATGGGCTGTTCTCGGGGTTTGATGGTGAAATCCTCTTCGACCTTGAAACGCCCGAGCAGTCTTCGGTGCGCGTGACGCTTCCGGTCCGATCCATGTTCACAGGCTGGGAGGCCCGGTTCGAAGCATTCATGGGGCCGCAATTCTTTGCTGACAATGCGGATGGTGACGTGTCATTTGACTCGACGGATATAACGGTGACCGGCGCACAAACAGCCCTGATCACTGGACGCCTGTCGCTGAATGGCGTGGTTCAGGACGTCGTGTTAGAGACCCGTTTGAACAAGGTTGGAAAAAGTCCTTTGACGGGGCAGGATTGGGTTGGTTTTGATGCCAACACAACCCTGCAACGCAGTGCATTCGGCTTGGGGGGCTACGTGCCATTCATCAGCGACGATGTAGAGGTGCAGATCTCGGTCGAAGCGATGAAAGTGGACCCATGATGAGCTTTGGTCGGCGCGCGTCGCATGCCGCGTCAACGGGCAGGTCTCTGGCCTGCGGAGGTGCTCTAACGAAGCCCGCCCACTGATGTCATCAGTAGGGGGGTGATGTGCGTTATCAGAGACCAACATCTTGCCGAGTAGGATAGGGTCGGAAGCCGATAGTCTGTTAAGCGACAATCGTCGCTTGGTGCACGTGGTTGTGATGCGGAACACCTTGGTTCGGGTCCGGACGCATGGAGTTTCCAAGCCCGTCAACTAAGACACGCGGCGCGCCACACGCCGACATCGTATCGAGATCATGTTCGGAAGGCTCAAGGACTGGTGGCATGTGGCACCGCGAGGCCACTGAGACCCATAGGTTTTTTTCGTTAGGCATCACTCTGGTGCAGACTGTCAGCGCAGAGCTCTGAAACACAATATATCCAGAAACTGGGGGATCCAGACACTAGGGGGCGCGTCGGGCACTGAGTTCGATATCAACTGTCACGTCAAATCCCAGTTGTGACTGGTCTGAAAAACTTCGACCGATGTCAAAATCGGTTCGGTTCAGAACGTGACGCGCTGTCATTGTGGCGACGCCATCTTCGATCGTCATCAGGAATGGCATACGAACAGGATGTGTTATGCCTTTGAGCGTCAGTGTGCCATTGGCCACGTAGTTTTCGTCAGAGGCACGAATCCTTGCGTCGAAAACTGCTGTTGGAAAGCGCTCTGCATCAAAGAAATCGGGACCCATGGCTTGCGCTGATACGATCCCCAGCTCGAGAGATGAAATGTCGATGGTTACTTTGACTTGGCCGTTGGGCCGTGCATTTGATGGCGTGCTGAACGCGATATCTGCGGTCCAGCTCTCAAACGTGCCCGTGATCGGCGCTCCAAGCTGCTGTATGGTGATTTGCAAGACGCCTTCGCTGACGGTCCAGGCTGCGCTTTGGTCTGTACTTGAGGTGATCCGGGCCTTGCGTGTGGACTCTGCCTCGCTGATGGCCCAACCAGAAATGGTGACGGCAGCCACAAGCGCAAGGCCTGACAAAAGGGGCACCAGGCGCGCCGCCGGCGGTGGCGGACCTGTTTCTGATGGGTGGCCCGTTACCATGCGCCGTAACGTGCCATCCCGGTCAATAACCGCATGTTTCAGTGTTCCCGCGACGTGCAGGGCCAAGGTGCCGATCAGCACGATGACGAGGCCGTTGTGCACTGCGCCAGCAAGATCGAAGATAAGCGGTGACTTCGGCACGAAGGGCAAAGACTGACCAAGAGGCCAGAGGATTGGCGCAAACCCCTCTGCCGCGGCGTGGTGGATCCAACCGCTTAGCGGGATCATGACCAAAAGGCAGTACAGCATCCAGTGGGTCGCTTTGGCCGCAAGAATTTCATAGTCATGATGCGCGCCAAGAGGGTCAGGTCGCGTTTGCAGACAGCCTGCAATCAGCCGGATGAGCGCCACAAAGAACAGCGCGACGCCCATCGTCTTGTGCAGGGAAAAAAGCCAGGTTTTGTGAGCCAGCGCTTCGGTTGAATTAAACGGGGCCCAGGCCGCCGCAAGACCGAGCCCGATATTCGCAAGGATCAACAGAGCGGTCACCCAGTGCAACCCGCGTGTCAGGCGTCCGTAAGCGGTTTTGGTGTTCAAATTGGGCAAGGCACAGGATCCAGGCAGGGCAGGGGCTCTGTGATATCGCTACCTAAGTTGCGCTATGGAGCAAAGAGAAACCTGTCTGTGTTTGTGGAATTCAGGTTTTGGATCGTTGCACCGGGGCGCGTGTATCGCTAGAGCATCAGGACAGGCGGATGCGCCAATTGGAAAACTTGATGGAGGGCCCGGGATGAGCCTAGCTTTTGTCTTTCCCGGACAGGGAGCACAAACCATTGGAATGGGCAAGGCATTGGCCGATGCCTATCCGGATGCTCAGGCAGTGTTTGACGAGGTCGATGAGGCGCTCGGCGAAAAGCTGAGTGCATTGATCTGGGAAGGCTCGGCCGAAGACCTGACTTTGACAGCAAACGCGCAACCGGCGCTGATGGCGACGTCTATAGCGGTTGTGCGGGCCTTGCAGTCAGAAGGAATTTCCATGGATGCGGCCGCCTATGTCGCCGGACATTCGTTGGGTGAATACTCGGCATTGGCTGCTGCCGGAGCACTGAGCCTGCCTGACTGCGCGCGTCTTTTGCGCTTGCGTGGGACTGCCATGCAGGCCGCTGTGCCAGTGGGCGAAGGCGCGATGGCTGCGGTGTTGGGACTTGACCTTGACGCGGTGCGTGACGTTGCCCAAGAGGCAGCGCAGGGGGATGTGTGTGCGGCTGCCAATGACAATGACCCATCGCAGGTTGTGATTTCTGGGGGCAAGGCCGCAGTCGAACGGGCAGTCGATATTGCCAAAACCCGAGGAGCCAAACGCGCGGTTTTGCTTCCGGTCAGCGCGCCGTTCCATTGCGCCCTGATGGAGCCGGCTGCCGCACAGATGGCGGTTGCTTTGGCAGAGGTCGACATTCAACGCCCCAAGGTGCCTTTGGTTGCGAACGTGGTTGCCGAAGCGATTTCGGATCCTGCCACGATTCGGTCACTGCTTGTTGATCAGGTCACGGGATCGGTGCGCTGGCGCGAATCTGTGGCCTGGATGGGTGGCCAGGGTGTTGATCGCATCTGGGAATTGGGGGCGGGCAAGGCCTTGTCGGGGATGATTCGGCGCATCGACCGGGGCATCGCCACAACCGCCATCGCTGATCCTGATGGGTTGAAGGTGGCAGTCGCTGCGCATCTCAATGCCTAGGCTGACGGCACTTTCATACCGATACGGGAATACTCAAGAGGACTGACATGTTTGACCTGACTGGAAAAGCTGCGCTTGTAACTGGCGCTTCGGGTGGCATTGGCGGGGCCATTGCCCGGGCCCTTCATGATGCGGGTGCCACGGTCGGCCTGAGCGGCACACGGACCGAACCGCTTGAAACTTTGGCAGCGGATCTGGGTGAGCGGGCGCATGTCCTGCCCTGCAATCTTGGTGATTTCGAAGCTGTCGACGCGTTGCCCAAGCAGGCTGTTGCGGCGATGGGGTCCCTGGACATATTGGTCAACAACGCTGGCATCACGCGGGACAATCTGTTCATGCGCATGTCAGACGATGAATGGCAGTCGGTAATCGACGTGAATATGACCGCAACTTTCAAGCTGTGCAAAGGTGTGTTGCGTGGCATGATGAAGGCACGTTGGGGACGGATTGTGAATATCAGTTCTGTGGTTGGCGCCACTGGAAACCCCGGGCAAGGAAATTATGCGGCCGCAAAAGCGGGTATGATCGGCATGTCAAAATCTTTGGCATATGAAGTGGCAAGTCGCGGCATCACCGTGAATGCGATCGCTCCGGGTTTCATCAGCACCGCGATGACGGACAAGCTGAACGATGATCAGAAGACCTCCATTATGGGCCAGATTCCAGCCGGTCGCATGGGCGATGCAGACGAAATCGCGGCAGCTGTCGTTTATCTGTCAAGTGCAGAGGCTGGGTATGTGACGGGCGCGACACTGCATGTTAATGGCGGAATGGCCATGATTTAAAGCCTTGGCACTGGGTATGGGAAAGCGTTTGCCATCCCGGTTTCATGTGCTATAGGCGCAGCATCTTTTGACAGGGGCGTGAATGCGCGGGTCCTGTGGTTTCCGCATAGCGGGTAGATAAACCGCCCGCCAGGGCACCAAATGCCACCGCCCGGGCTAGGGCAAAAACCGGGCCGCAAGGTTCGATCAGACTGTGAGGATGAACTATGAGCGACGTCGCAGATCGCGTTAAGAAAATTGTGGTAGAGCACCTTGGTGTTGATGAAGACAAAGTTGTCGAGGCAGCTTCCTTCATCGACGATCTTGGCGCAGACAGCCTGGATACCGTTGAACTGGTTATGGCGTTCGAAGAAGAATTCGGTATCGAAATCCCTGACGATGCCGCAGAAACCATCCAGACGTTTGGCGATGCGGTCAAGTTCATCTCGGACGCATCTTAAGACAACTGGTTCTTTGAATTCGGAAACGGCGCCCGTTAAGAGCGCCGTTTTTTTGTGCCCTCTTTTCCCGAAGGCCATGGTTTTGTCATCTCGCGGTGAGCTTTGTGACTGACATCGAGTCATGTCACTGGTGGATTTGAACTTGTATTGGTGTGACCTTGTCTGCACCAAGCTTACCCTCAAAACGAAACATGCATTTTCAGGTTCTGCTTGGCAGCGTGCAAGAACCTCTTAATGACGCTGACCGGGCGCTGACGCTCGCTGAACGGGAGATGCAGTCCTTGGTCATCCAAATGCATAGGGCACAGCATCTGACACTTTGGTTCATGCTGCATGCGCGATATGGGTTTTTCGTGACTGGGTCTGGTGACACATATGCTTGAAGACAGGGGCACGCATGCAATGCCTTTGTCGATGGTTGAAGCGGCCGGCCAAGTCACGAAGACCTCTGTTGCATACTGCAAGCAAAACAAGGGGCTGAGCATTTTTCAAACCTCGACCACGGCTGTCCTTGCGGCGCTGCTCTGAATTTCACGTCACTCAATCCGTCAGTCACTCTGATCGATGAAGGGCTTTGACCGGCACAAACGGCGGATCGTTGAGGTCACTCGTGCGGTATTTTGCCCAAAATTGTGGGTGCAGATCGATCAAGACCCGTTTTGGCGGCTTTGCCGCTCTTGCTCCTATTGCCTTTGGCGGGGTATGTGCAGGCAAAGACAAAGTGAGGAAGGGCAGAACCATGCGTCGCGTCGTCGTAACTGGATTGGGGCTTGTGACACCTTTGGCCTGCGGGGTCGAAGAGACGTGGTCCCGTTTGCTGGAGGGTCAGTCCGGTGCTGGCACAATCACAAAGTTTGACGCAAGTCATTTGGGCACGGACTATGCCTGCGAGGTGCCTTTGGGCGACGGCACGGATGGGACGTTCAACCCCGATGACTGGATGCCTGCCAAGGATCGCCGCAAAGTCGATGAATTTATTCTTTTCGGCGTTGCCGCGGCTGAACAGGCCGTCAAGGATGCTGGCTGGATGCCCGAGGATGAAGACAGTCTTTTGCGCACAGGTGTAATGATCGGGTCTGGCATTGGAGGGCTGGGATCGATTGCCGATACGGCGGTTCTGATCAAGGAAAAGGGCCCGCGCCGGGTTTCACCTTTCTTTATTCCCGGGGCTTTGATCAACCTGATATCTGGACAGGTCAGCATCAAATACGGGTTCAAAGGCCCGAACCACGCTGTCGTCACGGCGTGCTCGACTGGTGCGCACGCCATTGGTGACGCTGCGCGTTTGATCGCGTTGGGCGATGCAGACGTGATGGTTGCCGGCGGCGCTGAAGGATCGATCTGTGAGATTGGGATTGCAGGCTTTAATGCATGCAAGGCGCTTTCAACCAAACGTAGCGACGAACCGAAAAAGGCAAGCCGCCCCTATGACGAAGACCGTGATGGCTTTGTGATGGGCGAAGGCGCCGGGATCGTCGTGCTGGAAGAGTATGACCACGCAGTGGCGCGTGGGGCCAAGATTTATGCCGAGGTCATAGGCTACGGCCTGTCTGGCGATGCCTATCATATCACGGCTCCGGCTGAAAATGGCGACGGGGCTGAGCGTTCAATGCGCGCTGCGCTGTCCCGCGCGGGAATTGAACCGGGTCAGCTCGATTACATCAACGCCCATGGCACCTCCACAATGGCTGACACGATTGAGTTGGCTGCCGTCGAAAGAATGCTTGGTGACGCGGCCAGCACTGTTACGATGTCGTCGACCAAATCTGCAACGGGCCATCTGCTGGGCGCTGCAGGTGCGATTGAGGCGATTTTCTCGATTCTCGCCATCCGGGATCAGGTGGCGCCACCTACAATCAACCTTGAAAATCCCGCTGTCGAAACGGCGCTGGACCTTGCGCCGAATGCAAAGCGCGAGCGTGAGATAAACTACGCCTTGTCGAACTCGTTTGGATTTGGCGGGACCAATGCAAGTGTGATCTTTGGAAAGGTTGGCTGATGTGGCGTAGTGTCGCCTCGAACGCACTGTCATTCCTGGTGGTGGCAATTTTTCTGCTTGGCGGCGTTTTGCTGTGGGCTCAGTCGCAATACACGGGGGCCGGTCCTCTGGCACAAGCGATTTGTTTGCAGGTTGATCGGGGCTCGAACTTTCGTCGTGTCTCGGACAAATTGGAGGCGCAGGGCGCTGTTACCAGCGGCATGCTGTTCCGCGTCGGAGCCGATTATGCAGACAAGACACAGGAACTGAAAGCCGGCAGCTTTCTGGTGCCTGAAAGCGCTTCGATGCAAGAGATCGTTGATATTGTAACCAGAGGTGGGGCTAGCACCTGCGGGACCGAGGTGGTGTATCGGATTGGTGTCACGCGGGCAACTGTCCAGGTGCGTGAACTAGATCCGGTGACAGAACGATTTGTTGAACGGATTTCCTTTGATCTGTCGTCAGATGACATTCCCGAGGCCTATACCCGCGTCCGCGAACAGGGGGATACCCGGTACCGGATTGCCTTGGCTGAGGGTGTGACAAGCTGGCAAGTGATCGAAGAACTAAAGAAGGTTGACGCCTTGACAGGCGACATCGATGAGGTTCCCGCAGAGGGCACACTGGCGCCAGACAGTTATGAGATAAAGCCAGGGGACAGTGTGACCTCTGTGGTGTCACGGATGCAGAGTGCGCAGCAAATCATTTTGGCCAATGCCTGGACGAACCGAATGCCGGACCTGCCTCTTGAGAATATCCAAGAGGCCCTGATCCTTGCGTCGATCATTGAAAAGGAGACTGGGCAGCCCGAAGAACGGGGGCAGGTCGCGAGCGTTTTTGTCAATCGACTGAACCGGGGCATGCGGCTTCAAACAGACCCAACGGTGATCTACGGAATTACGCGTGGTGAGGGTGTTCTTGGTCGAGGTTTGCGGCAAAGCGAATTGCGCCGTGAGACGCCCTGGAACACCTATGTGATCGATGGGCTGCCCTCTACGCCGATCGCGAACCCAGGACGGGCCAGCATTCTGGCAGCTCTGAATCCCGATGAAACGGAGTTTGTTTTCTTCGTTGCGGACGGTACCGGGGGGCATGCTTTTGCCGCAACCCTGGCCGAGCACAACGCCAATGTTGCCAAATGGCGCGTGATTGAGGCAGAGCGGGCGAATCAGTAAAATCACACAGCTGTCTTTCTGTTCCGTTAACAGTGCGGGTCAACGTCTGCGTTTGACGGAGCGTACGATCTAACGTATGAGTTGTGTCATGCTGGACAAGGCATGAGTGGTCAAAGCAGAGAGCTCTGCTTTGAGCGTTTTTGTTTTGGTCGAGGGACGGAGAACCTCAGGCGTTTCGGGACATTCTTGAACCGTACATATCCTGTCATGCCATTGGCTTGGACAGGGCAGTAGTTGTGCGGTTTCGAGCGGGCTCGAGACGTCGAAGCGAGAAGGCAAAACGCAGGAATGACCCTGATAACCCCGGAAGACGGCACATCGCGGCTGAACGCGGTGCTAGAGAGTTGCACACAACAGGTCTCGGACATCGCGTCAGAACTTGAAGACCTGATGCAACAGGTGCGGGCCGGGGAGGAAATTGGCAAACGCGACCTGAGTGGGCGTCTTAAAGAGATGCGCGATTGGCTGAAGGTTGCCCGAGAAACGGAGGTGCAGCTTGCAGCCGCACAACGCAAAGACAAATCCATCGTCGGAGACTACGGACTCGACCTTGATCGCGCCCGAACTGAAATCGGGTGCCGCTTGGCTCGCATCCGCCGATGCTGTCCTGAGGGACGACTTCCTAAATGAGCTAACCGAGGGAGAGCTTTTGGCTCTCCCTTTTCTGTTTGAGTTCTGGGCATTGGATCATCAGTTGGCGCCATCGGGTGATTGGCGAAGCTGGGTTATCCTGGGCGGCCGGGGTGCCGGAAAGACGCGTGCCGGGGCCGAATGGGTCCGCAGCATGGTTGAGGGGTCCCGACCGCTGGACGCAGGCCGGGCACATCGCGTGGCGCTGGTGGGCGAAACGCTTGATCAGGTGCGCGAGGTTATGGTCTTTGGCGAAAGCGGATTGTTGGCGTGCTCTCCACCTGATCGGCGGCCCACCTGGAGTGCCACGAGACGGGTTCTGACGTGGCCGAATGGCGCCGAGGCGCATGCATTTTCGGCTCATGATCCCGAGGCCCTTCGCGGGCCGCAGTTCGATGCTGCCTGGGCGGATGAATTGGGTAAGTGGCGTAAGGGAGAGGCCGCTTGGGACATGTTGCAGTTTTCCCTGAGGCTTGGAGACGCGCCACGTGCTTGTGTGACCACAACTCCGCGAAATTCTGAAGTTCTAAAGCGGCTTTTGGCGGCATCCTCTACGGTGGTGACGCGGGCGGCCACAGAGGCGAATGCCGCGAATTTGGCAGAGACATTTCTTGAAGAAGTCAGGGCACGTTATGCGGGGTCAAGGCTTGGCCGGCAGGAATTGGATGGTGAACTTCTGGAAGACCATGAAGGTGCGCTGTGGACACTTGGGGGGCTGCATGAGGGCCTCGTCAATGAAATTCCCCAATTTGATCGAATCGTTGTTGCAGTGGATCCACCAGTTTCGGCCAAAACGTCATCGGATGAATGCGGGATCGTGGTTGTTGGCGCCTGCACCAGCGGGCCGCCACAGGGATGGCGCGCTGTTGTGCTTGAAGATGCCTCTGTACAGGGGCAGGGTCCCTTGGGCTGGGCCAAGGCGGCGATCGCGGCACGGGACCGTTGGAGTGCAGATCGGCTTGTTGCCGAGGTGAACCAGGGCGGGGATCTTGTTGAAAATGTGCTGAGGCAGGTGGATCCCTTGGTGCCCTTGTCCAAGGTACATGCAACCCGATCCAAGTCGGCGCGGGCTGAACCGGTCGCCGCGCTGTACGAACAGGGACGGGTGTCACATGTGCGTGGCTTATCAGCTCTTGAGCGGCAAATGACGCAGATGACGCTGCGCGGTTTCGCGGGCCAGGGTTCGCCCGATCGCGTTGATGCGCTGGTCTGGGCCATCACCGATTTGCTGATTGCACCAGCGGCAGGTTGGAAGAAACCAAGGTTGCGTGCGCTCTGAGCACCGCACGGTGGTCTTGGGACGTCTTAAGACTTTGGTGAGATAACTCTTTTCACAGGCGGCGGGACACGGCGCTTTGAGAACGAAGCGGGTGCCCCGAGTGGGCCGATGATGTGGGAGACGAACCTTGGTCTTGGACTTCATACGACGCAACAAACAGGCCGCGACCCCCGAGGTCAAAGCCAGTGCTACGGGGCCGGTGGTGGCCTGGGCAGGATCAGGCAGGGTTGCCTGGAGCCCTCGGGACACGGTCTCGCTGACAAAGACCGGATTTGTTGGAAACCCTGTGGGGTTCCGGGCGGTCAAACTGATCGCTGAGGCCGTGGCGGCGGTGCCACTGGTGCTGGAGGATGCGGATATGCGCTATGATCAGCATCCCATCCTGTCGTTGCTGAATGCGCCCAATCCGATGCAGGGTCGGGCGGAACTTATCGAAGCGCTGGTTGGTCAGTTGACCCTCACGGGCGATGCCTATCTTGAGGCGGTCTGTGCCGAAGCCGGCCAACCGGGTGAACTGCATGTCTTGCGCAGTGATCGGATGCGGGTTCTGCCTGGCGCTGATGGATGGCCCGTTGCGTTTGAGTATTCGGCGGGTGGCAGGAAGCACCGATTTGATGTGACGCCATACTGTTCCCCGGTTTGCCATTTCCGGTCGTTTCATCCGCAAGATGATCACTATGGTTTATCACCGATGCAGGCCGCAGCTGCGGCGATCGATGTGCACACAAGTGCAAGTCGCTGGTCCAAGGGACTTTTGGATAATGCTGCGCGACCTTCGGGTGCGATTGTCTACAAAGGCGGGGACGGCCAATCCGGCATGAGTTCCGATCAGTACGATCGGCTGGTTTCTGAGATGGAAAGCTATCATCAAGGCGCCCGGAATGCAGGTCGGCCCATGTTGCTGGAAGGCGGTCTGGATTGGAAGCCGATGGGCTTTTCGCCGTCGGACATGGAGTTCCAGAAAACAAAAGAGGCGGCTGCCCGAGAGATCGCCGTCGCCTTCGGAGTGCCCCCCATGCTACTGGGTATTCCCGGTGAGGCGACCTATGCGAACTATCAGGAATCGCATAGGGCCTTTTACCGGTTGACGGTTCTGCCGCTGGCAACACGGGTCGCCGCCCAATTGAGCCGTTGGCTTTCGGAATTCCATGGGTCTCCGGTCGTGTTGAAGCCGGATTTGGATCAAGTGCCGGCTTTGGCGACCGAGCGCGAAGCGCTTTGGTCCAGAGTAACCTCTGCCAGTTTCCTGAGTGACGCGGAAAAACGCAGCTTGCTTGGCTTGCCCGCAACAACTGGCGAGCAAACGGATGGATGATACACGGCCAGTCTATCAAAGCTTTGAATGTGCTCCGGGTCTTCGGCTGGAGGCGCATGAAAGAGTTTCGAAGCTGCAGTTCGACGCCCTGGGCACGCGGCTTGATCGGCTTGAAACACTGATGGAGCGTTTGGAACGACGATTGTGGCTGACAGTTTACGGAGTTGCGGCGGTGATCCTGGCTGAGGTGATGCAGGGGTTTGTGGCGTCAGCGCCGTAAAGCGGGTTCGGAAAAGAGAGATCGAAATGGATTTGGAACATAAATTTTGTCGGTTCGATGCCGATATGGTTCAGGTGCAGGGCGCATGCATAGAAGGCTATGCATCCCTTTTCGGAGCGGCCGACCAGGGCAATGATGTGGTGACTCGCGGGGCCTATGCGGCCTCGCTCAGAAAGCTGGCTGCAGACGGGCGCAGGGTCAAGATGTTGTGGCAGCACGATCCTGCACAACCGATTGGCGTCTGGGATGAGGTCCGAGAAGATGACCGGGGGCTTTATGTCAAAGGTCAGCTGCTTGAGTGTGTCGAAAAGGGTCGCGAAGCCGCTGCGTTGATCGATGCAGGCGCCATTGATGGCCTGTCGATTGGCTATCGCACAGTCAGTTCAGCCAAGAATGACAAGGGCCAACGGCTCTTGACCGAAGTGGAGCTTTGGGAGGTCTCTTTGGTGACTTTTCCAATGCTGCCGACCGCACGGGTTGCGGCCAAGGGGGACGACCCCGGCGACGCGATGCTGCGGGATCTGGCGGGGGCAATCGAGCGCGCCCGCTGTCATCTGTCGGGACGCTGAGCGCCCGATCCTAAACCGAGGAATAGCTGAATGACCACAGCCGAGAACGCGTCTCGGGCCGGGGAAGATGTGACTCCGGCTGTTCAGATTGGTGCCGCGCTTGCGGGACTGGTTGGTGATGTCACGGCTCTGCGGGATGACCTGCAGGCCAAAATGAGCAAACAGGAAGAGCGACTGAACATGCTTGATCGAAAATCTCACGCCGCGCTGCGCCCGGCACTGTCGACTACTGCCGAAATCGAGGCGCCACACCAAAAGGCATTCGAGGCCTACTTGCGTTCGGGCGAAGACGATGGCCTTCGCGGGCTCGCACTGGAAGGCAAGGCCATGAGCACGGCGGTCAACAGTGACGGGGGGTACCTGGTGGATCCGGTAACCAGCGAAACCGTACAGACGGTTCTGGCATCCACGGCTTCGATCCGTGCTATTGCGACAGTTGTTCATGTTGAAGCAACCTCGTATGACGTTCTTATCGATCATACTGAACCAAGTGCAGGCTGGGTTTCAGAGGTTGACCCCGCTGCGGAAACAGCGACGCCAAGCATCGATCGCATCCAAATTCCGCTGTATGAATTGAACGCCATGCCCAAAGCAAGCCAACGCTTGCTGGATGACAGTGCCTTTGACATCGAGGGCTGGTTGGCCGGTCGTATTGCCCAGAAGTTTGCCATTGCAGAGGCGGCGGCCTTTGTTTCGGGCGATGGCGTTGACAAGCCTACCGGGTTTCTGACGCACCCAGCCGTGGAGGACACAAGCTGGACTTGGGGAAACCTCGGTTACATCGCTACGGGTGTCGACGGGGACTTCAACGGCGGCGACTCATTGATCGATCTGGTCTACGCGTTGGGCGCAGAGTACCGCGCAAACGGAACCTTCGTGATGAACTCGAAAACAGCGGGTGCTGTTCGCAAGCTGAAGGATGCGGATGGCCGTCATCTATGGTCGGACGGTCTGGCAGCCGGCGAACCTGCACGCCTGCTTGGTTACCCGGTTCTAGTCGCTGAAAACATGCCAGACATTGGCAACGGGGCGGATGCGATCGCCTTTGGTGATTTTACCGCCGGTTACACAATTGCAGAACGGCCAGATTTGCGCGTGCTTCGTGACCCGTTCAGCGCCAAACCACATGTTTTGTTCTTCGCAACCAAACGGGTTGGCGGTGACGTGAGCGATTTTGCTGCGATCAAATTGCTGCGATTTGCCGTTTCCTGATTGGACTCGGTGAAGTGGAGGGGGGGCACTGCGTCCCCTCTGCCGGGCGCGCGCCGATGAGAGCTTGCGTTGCCTAGCTGCTCCCCTCCGTCCGAGCAACGTGAGTGGCGTGCGCCCGATCCAAGAGATTTGGCGGGCCACACGACACCAAATTCGGAGTTAAATGATGAAGCTGGTCGAAGAGACGTCGATCCCCTTGGCTGCCTTGCCAATGGCTGCCTTCAAGGCGCACCTGCGCATGGGCAGTGGATTTGCCGAAGACGACATTCAGGACGGCGTGCTAGAGGCCTTTCTGCGGGCGTCGATTGCTGCCATCGAAAGCCGAACTGGCAAAGCAATAATTTCGCGGGAGTTCCGTGTAACGCTGCATAGTTGGCGCAATCCAACCCGTCAGGCGTTGCCGATTGCTCCGGTTCAGTCCGTATCAGAAGTTCGGAGGATCACGCAGCCCGAAACCGCTGAGGTCGTGGATCCTGCGCGCTATTCTCTGCAGGACGAGGGCATGGCTGCCTGGTTGATCCCGGTCGGATCACATTTGCCTGTGATCCCAGAAGCTGGTCGGGTCGAAATCTTGGTGACTGCCGGGTTTGGTACCGATTGGTCCGACCTCCCTGCGGACTTGGCGCAGGCGGTTCTTTTGCTCGCCGCACATTATTATGAGTTCCGGCACGAAGTGGCATTGAAGGATGGTTGTATGCCGTTCGGCGTAACCAGCTTGACGGCGCGGTATCGGCCGATGCGCCTTGGAGCGTCGCAATGAAACCGCCCGCATTGAATCGGCGACTTGTGCTTGAGGATAAGATTGCGACACCCGATGGGCACGGTGGACGCTCTTTCGAGTGGAGCACTGTCGGAACTCTGTGGGCTGAGGTTTTGCCACGGACAGGACGCGAAGTGAACGGTGAAGCCGGGGCACAATCGCTTACCGGTTTTCGAGTTACCGTGCGCGCAGCTGCGCCTGGCCACTCTGGTCGGCCTGTCGCTGGCCAGCGGCTACGTATGGGTGAGCGGCTACTGATGATCAAGTCTGTGACAGAGGCCACTGGGTTGGATCAGTACCTTACCTGCATCGCCGAAGAGGAGCTTAGCCTATGACCTATGCGCTTTCAGCGCCCCTTCAGGCTGCGGTTTACCAAGCATTATTGGCTGATGCAGGGGTCTCTGGATTGGTTGGTGCAGACATCTACGATGCGTTGCCAACGGGCTCAGTACCGGCCCTTTACGTCCTGCTGGGTGACGAGAAGGTCAAGGATGCCTCGGATGGTTCCGGCCAGGGGGCTTGGCACGATTTTGCAATCTCAGTGGTCAGCGAGGCTGACGGATTTGCAAACGCAAAACAGGTTGCGGGAGCTGTGAGCGATGCTCTGGTCGACGCGCCTTTGACGTTGTCGACAGGCCGATTGGTCAGTCTGCACTTTGTGAAGGCGCGGGCGAGCAGAGAGCCCGGCGGACTTCGACGCATCAATTTGACATTTCGCGCGCGCTTAGAAGCGGCGTAACGACCTAAGGAGCACATGACATGGCTGTTCAGAACGGCAAGGATCTTTTGATCAAGGTGGACCTGACGGGCAGTGGCTCGTTCCAGACAATGGCGGGCCTGCGCGCGACACGGGTCAGTTTCAATGCTGATACCGTGGATGTCACGACGTTGGAAAGCCAGGGCGGGTGGCGTGAACTGCTGTCGGGCGCGGGCGTAAAGTCGGCATCGATCTCAGGATCGGGGGTATTCAAGGATGATACCACCGATGAACGAGCGCGACAGATCTTTTTCGACGGTGAAACACCTGCCTTTCAGGTGATTATTCCCGATTTTGGTACAGTTGAGGGCCCCTTTCAGGTGACGTCAATCGAGTATGCGGGCTCTCACAATGGTGAGGCGACATATGAGGTCGCTCTGGCTTCGGCGGGTGCATTGACCTTTGTGCCGGCGAGCTAAGCGATGGCCAATCCATGGAGGGGAGAGGTCGAGTTGGTGATCGACGGCGAGGTGCGGGTGCTGCGGTTGACGCTGGGAGCGTTGGCCGAGCTTGAAGCGGAACTGCAGACAGGATCACTGGTTGATCTGGTCCAGCGCTTCGAAGACGGCAGCTGCACCTCGCGGGATGTGTTGGCATTGATCGTGGCAGGCCTGCGCGGTGGAGGCTGGCGCTGTGCGCCACGAGACCTGGTGGATGCGCAGATTGAGGGCGGACCAATAGCTGCAGCCCGCGTCGCGGCTGAATTGTTGGTTCGGGCCTTTGCATTGCCCACAGAGGCCTAGATGACCCGGTTCGATTGGCCAGGATTGATGCGCGCCGGACTGCGCGGCGCTGGGCTGAAGCCTGATGACTTTTGGAAGCTGACACCGGCTGAGCTGCAGACTTTGCTAAGTGGCGGCAGTGCCGCACGTCCCATGGGGCGCGATCGTTTGGCGGAACTTGCGGCGGCTTACCCCGATCATCAGGCCAGCGAGGATGGAGAGCAATGACCGACTTTGAAGACATCGAAGAATTTGACGAGCGCGTTGTCGAACTGGGTGGCACACTTTCGGCGACTGCCGAGCTGGCTGCTGCCTTTGACGTCGAAATGCAGCGGATGCGGAACAGCCTGGCGGTGACCGGGTTGAGCATGTCGGATATGGAAAAGGCCATGACCGGTGGTTTGCGCAAGGCCATTGATGGCGTGGTCTTGGATGGTATGCGGCTGTCAGAGGCACTGACAGTTGTCGCGAATTCAATGGTCAATACCGCTTATCGGTCTGCGGTGGATCCGGTGGTCGAGCATTTGGGCGGCATGTTTGCCGGGACCATGTCGAACCTGTTCGGTGGCCTTGGGCTTTTTGCCAATGGTGCAGGCTTTTCGCAGGGACGCGTCATGCCCTTTGCATCGGGTGGGGTGATCTCGGCTGCGACAGCTTTTCCAATGCGCGGCGGGCTGGGCGTTATGGGTGAGGCCGGACCAGAGGCGATCATGCCCTTGTCGCGCGGTGCCAACGGTAAGCTTGGCGTCCGTGCCGAGGGGGGCGGTCGACCGGTTACGGTCGTGATGAATATCACCACACCTGATGTCCAGGGTTTCCGCAGATCTCAGAGTCAGGTCGCTGCCCAAATGAGCCGGGCGTTAAGCCTTGGCCGCCGCAATCTGTAAGGAGGGGTCGAGATGGGATTTCATGAAGTGCGGTTCCCCGCAAATCTGAGCTTTGGCTCGCTTGGCGGACCAGCGCGCCGAACCGATATTGTCGCGTTGGCCAGCGGTTTCGAAGAGCGCAATACGCCTTGGGCGCATTCGCGCCGCAGGTATGATGCAGGTCTTGGGCTGCGGTCATTGGATGACATCGAGGCGCTGGTGGCCTTTTTTGAGGCTCGGCAAGGGCAACTCTATGGATTCCGTTGGAAGGACTGGTCGGATTACAAGTCATGTCGCCCGTCGGATGCGCCTGCTTATGATGATCAGGTGATTGCCACTGGTGACGGCGTGTCGACACAGTTTGCTTTGGCAAAATCTTACTCCTCGGGCGCGCAAAGCTATTCCCGACCCGTCGTGAAACCAGTTGCAGGCACGGTTCGCCTAGGGGTGCAATCCGTACAGCAACAAGAGAGTATCGATTGGACCATTGATCTTAGCTCTGGCGTGGTG
The DNA here is from genome assembly GCA_022448925.1 of Paracoccaceae bacterium. Classification (GTDB taxonomy): domain Bacteria; phylum Pseudomonadota; class Alphaproteobacteria; order Rhodobacterales; family Rhodobacteraceae; genus JAKVCP01. The sequence continues at coordinate 41,082 of JAKVCP010000001.1, read as the reverse complement.
AGTTTTGACAATCCGCCCCTTGCAGGGGCTGCGATCACGGCCGGTTTCGAATTCGACGTTCCGGTCCGATTTGATACAGACAGAATTCAAACCAGCGTTGCGCGGTTTCAAGCCGGTGACGTGCCAAACGTTCCGGTGGTCGAGGTGCGGTTGTGACTGGTTTCGACGCAGGGTTGAAGGCGCATCTGGAACGTGGATTGACAACCGTTGCGCGCGCTTGGGCGGTGGAACGGTCTGACGGCGAAGTCTTTGGATTCACCGATCACGATGGCGATCTTGTTTTCGATGGGATTACCTTTCGGGCCGGTACGGGACTGACTGCTGCGGCATTGCAGCAGACGACTGGCTTGTCTGTCGACAATACCGAAGCGCTGGGTGCGCTTTCCGATGGCGCGATAACCGAGGCGGATATTCTATCTGGCCGGTTTGACGAGGCCTGCGTGCGGGCCTGGTTGGTAAATTGGGCAGATGTGAGTGAACGGCAGCTGACTTTCCAAGGCACATTTGGCGAGGTGGTCCGAGTGGATGGGGCTTTTCGTGTCGAGTTGCGCGGACTGTCAGAACGCCTGAACCGGCCTATTGGCCGGGTTTTTCAAAAGCCCTGTACCGCAGTACTTGGCGATTCCAAATGCGGCTTTGACTTGGGCACCCCGGGCTATGTGTATGAGGGGGCTGTAATGTCCCAAGAGGCGTCCAGAATTTTTGATTTTGGATCCGTTTCGGGTTTCGAGCCGGGGTGGTTTCAAAGGGGACGACTGACAGTCTTGTCTGGTGTTGCCAAGGGCCTGTCGGGCGCGATCAAGCGCGATGTGCTGGGTGAGACCGGTGCCAGACGGATCGAACTGTGGGAGCCGCTGCGCGCACCCATTGCGGACGGAGATATCCTCAAGGTCGTTGCCGGCTGTGACAAGCGCTTTGCGTCCTGCCGACTGAAGTTCAACAATACACTGAACTTCCAAGGGTTTCCGGACTTGCCGAGCGAGGATTGGTTGATGGTTCATCCGACGGCCTCGGCATCGACAAACGGAGGAAGCCGCAGGTGACGCGATCTGATTTGATTGTTCAGGCCGCGCGGGAATGGCTGGGAACGCCATACGTGCACCAGGCCTCGGTTCGGGGGGCGGGCTGTGATTGTTTGGGCCTGTTGAGAGGCGTCTGGCGCGAGGTTATCGGAGACGAACCGGAAACGGTTCCTGCCTACACTCCGGATTGGTCTGAGCCGCAGCGTCAAGAGCGGCTGTGGCAAGCAGGTCTAAGGCATCTTGTTCCCAAAGCCGTTGACGATGTGGCGCCTGGAGATTGCTTGTTGTTCCGAATGCGTGACGGAGCGGTGGCCAAACATCTCGGCCTGCAGGCCGAAATCGGCGACGCGCCAACCTTCGTACATGCCTATGACCGACATGGTGTGATTGAAAGCCCGCTGGGGCGGGCTTGGCAACGGCGCATTGTTGCACGTTTTGCCTTGCCTCGAGGAGACTGATGGATGGCGACGATAGTACTTGGGGCGGTCGGAGCCGCTATTGGTTCATCTGTAGGCGGTGCAGTGGCTGGCCTTTCAGCGGCTGTTGTGGGCCGTTTCGTCGGGTCAACCGTCGGGCGCGCGATTGATCAAAGACTGATGGGAGAGGGCTCAGAAGCCCTTGAAACCGGGCGGCTGGAGCGTCTGCGTCTGACAGGTGTCGGCGAAGGCTCGCCCTTGGCGCAGGTCTATGGACGCATGCGGGTTGGTGGGCATGTGATTTGGGCAACCCAATTCGAAGAGCACGTTACCAAGTCTGGTGGTGGCAAAGGTGCGCCGTCAAAGCCCAAAATAAAGAGTTACAGTTATTCCGTCAGTCTTGCGCTGGCCGTTTGTGAAGGTGAAATCACCGGTGTGAACCGGGTTTGGGCAGATGGCGCGGAACTGCCTTTGAGTGATCTCAATATGCGAGTTCACACGGGCAGCGCCACGCAACAACCCGACCCGAAGATCGAGGCGGTTGAGGGCGTGGGAAATGTCCCTGCCTATCGCGGCACGGCTTATGTCGTAATTGAGGATCTAATGCTTGAGCAATTCGGCAACAGGGTGCCTCAATTCAGTTTTGAGGTGACGCGGCCTTCGCAGGACGATCCAATGGACGTGCCTGCGTTGGTACAGGGCGTTGCAATGATGCCGGGCAGCGGAGAGTATTCCCTGGCGACTGAGCCGGTGCTTTTCGACTACGGGCATGGATCTTCGGCATTGGCCAATGTGAATACGCCGCAGGAGATGCCCGATCTTGATGTATCATTGCAGCACCTAAGTGACGAGTTGCCCAACTGTCGAGCAGTGTCGCTGATCGTCAGTTGGTTCGGGGATGACTTGCGATGTGGCCGATGCTCGCTGCGACCCAAAGTCGAGCAGCAAGAATACGACGGCGATATGCCTTGGCAGGTCGCCGGTGAAACCCGAATGACTGCATCGGTGGTGCCGGCGGATTCCAATGGTGCGCCTGTCTATGGCGGGACGCCTGCAGATGGTTCGGTTGTTCAGGCGATACAGAGAATGGCCGAACTGGGCCAAGATGTGATGTTCTATCCCTTCATCTTGATGGAGCAACTCGCCGATAACGGGTTGGAGGATCCCTGGACTGGCGCCGACAATCAGCCAGCCTTGCCATGGCGTGGCCGGATCACTTTGGACGCCGCGCCGGGTCGTGCGGGATCGACAGATGGCACTGGTGCATCAGAATCTGAAGTCGACGCCTTTTTTGGCACTGCATCTGCAGCAGACTTCACAGTAGAAGATGGAGCCGTAACATACTCTGGTCCTGATGAGTGGAGCTATAGGCGTTTCATTCTCCACAATGCCGCTCTTTGTGTGGCCGGCGGTGGTGTATCGGCTTTTTGCATCGGGTCTGAGATGCGCGCTTTGACACAGATCCGCGGGGAAAGCAGTTTTCCAGCAGTTGTCCATTTGCGCGCTTTGGCGGCCGAGGTTCGCATGCTGCTGGGTCCCGATACGCGGATAGGATATGCGGCAGATTGGTCCGAATATTTTGGTTATCATCCTCAGGATGGTTCGGGGGATGTGTATTTTCATCTCGATCCATTGTGGGCAGATGATGAGATCGATTTCGTTGGCATCGACAACTACATGCCGCTTTCGGACTGGCGTGACGGCGAAGATCATGCGGACGCTGGGTGGGGCTCGATCTATGATCTGGACTATCTGACGTCCAATGTTGCCGGAGGAGAGGGCTATGACTGGTATTACCCCAGTGAAGGTGCCCGCACGACGCAAAGACGAGAGCCGATAGCGGATGGTGCTCATGGCGAGCCCTGGGTGTTCCGCTACAAGGACCTGCGCAATTGGTGGAGCAATCGGCATCACGAAAGAGTTGGCGGCGTAAGGTCAGAAACCCCTACGGATTGGGTGCCTCAGTCAAAACCACTTTGGATGACCGAACTGGGCTGTGCGGCGATCGACAAGGGCACCAATCAACCGAATAAGTTCCTTGATCCGAAGTCGTCAGAAAGCAGTTTGCCATATTTCTCCAATGGCTTGCGGGACGAAGTATTGCAGATTCAGTACTTGCGTGCCGTTTTGGGGTATTGGAGTAGGCCGGAAAACAATCCGGTCTCTGAGGAATACGGCGCGCCGATGGTCGATCTGTCACGGGCGTTTGTATGGGCTTGGGACGCCAGACCATACCCTTGGTTTCCAGGCAACGAGGCATTGTGGTCTGACGGGCCGAATTATCGCCGCGGTCACTGGATAACGGGGCGGGCTTCTGGACGGCGCTTGGCCTCTGTCGTTGCAGAGATTTGCGAACGCTCGGGTCTGATCGCGTATGATGTCAGCCGACTGCATGGAGTCGTCCGCGGATATGTTGTGGATCGCGTATCTGACGCGCGGCGGTCCTTGCAGCCGTTGATGCTGGCCTACGGGTTTGACGCGATTGAACGCGACGGTGTTCTGCAATTCCAAATGAGGTCGGGGGTGATAGCAGGCACTGTGACCCGCAACGATCTTGCGTTGAGTGACGAACTGGATGGCGATCTGGAAGAGCGTCGATCAGGAGAGTCAGATCTGGCTGGTCGGGTTCGCTTGGAATTTGCCGAGGCCGACGCCAGTTTTGAAGTGGCCGAGGTCGAAGCTGTTTTGCCTGATGAAGCAACTCATGCGGTGTCAACAACAACGCTGCCTTTGTTGCTGACAAGGGCCGAGGGGCATCAAATTGCCGAGCGATGGCTTGCTGAGTCGCGCATATCGCGGGATTCATTGCGATTTGCCTTACCCCCGTCCTGGAGTCACATTGGTGCAGGTGATCTTTTGCGCGTTCACTCTGCTGACGAAGATGTCCTCGTAAGGATCGACCGTATTGAAATGGGAACCATGAGAACCGTCGAGGCGGTTCGGGTCGAACCCGATGTCTATCTTCCGGCCGAGTTCCCCGAAGATGCGACGCGGCTTGAGGCCTTCGTGCCTGTTGTCCCAGTGCTGCCGCTGTTCATGGAGCTGCCATTGCTGACCGGCAACGAAGACCCGCAGGCCCCCCATTTGGCCTTGACTGCGGATCCTTGGCCGGGTTCAGTCGCCGTGTTTGATGCACCAACAGATGCGGATTATGCATTGAACCAGATCTTTGCGGCCCGTGCTTCCATCGGAGTAACCGAAACCCCGATGTTTGCAGCGCCTTCCGGGCGTGTGGATCGTGGCGATGCGGTTCAGGTGCGCATGCTTTCCGGGACCCTGTCATCTGTTCCCGATGACGTTTTCTTTTCGGGCGGCAATCTTTTTGCGATTGGCGATGGTACTCCGGATGGATGGGAGGTGTTCCAGGCGCGGGACGCCAGCTTGATCGGCGAAGAAACCTGGCTTCTCAGTCACCGTTTGCGCGGTCAGTTCGGCACCGAGTCCGAGGTACCTGCGCAGTGGCCTGTCGGATCGTTTGTCGTTGCATTGGACGGTGTTCCTCAACAGATTGAGTTGCCAAGCAGCCTTCGTGACGTTTCGCGGCACTATCGGATCGGGCCTGCACGGCGTCCGTTTGACGACCCCAGCTATGTTTATCAGCAACATGCGTTTGTTGGCATCGGCCTGCGGCCTTACAGTCCGGTACATTTGGCGATGCAAGAACATCAAGGTGACCTTTCGTTTTCCTGGGTACGAAGGACACGCATTGCAGGGGATGCCTGGGAGCCAGAGACCGTCCCATTGGGCGAGGTGAGCGAACGCTACCGAGTCCGCGTGATGCAAGGGCAAACGGTCGTGCGTGAAACACAGGTGACACGTCCAGACTGGGTCTATGCCGCACAGGAGCGTGCGCAGGATGGCCTGGCAGCCGGGGCTCGGATAACAGTTGCCCAAATCTCGGACCTCTTTGGTTCCGGCGCAGAAGCAGAGATTGATCTTCCCGTATGAGACCAGTCTTGCACGGCGATCTGACTGTGGCAGCGCGGGCGCTTTTGGCAGCGCCTGCGGAAACGCGACGGGATCTTGTAGATCGGATCATCGAGGATGCAAACGCAGCGCATCAGCATTTGTTTCAAACCGGTCGGGTTCATCCGGTCTGGGGCACCGGTAGTTTGATGACCAGTGCCCGACGGTTTGATTTGGCGCATGAGCCGCGTCTGGATGATCCAGATTACGCGTCCTGCTTGATCACAGTCTTGCAGCGGATTACTGCTTACCGGGCTGCTTGATGGACAGGTGATGTCCCGTTGTGACGTCAGCGCATCGCGGGCGGTCCGTCGCTTGGGCCTGCAACATGTGCTGTGATCGGTGCCGGGTCTGTCTCAGTTGCAGCTGCGGGATCTTTGAACCTGTAGGTCCCAACCGCTGGACTATTGAGCCGCGCGGGTCATATGTGTCCAAGCGTAAAACGCATGCGTCTTGGTCGCGGATGCGCTGAACGCTCTTGGGGATGTCTGTCACGTTTGGCGGTAGACCTGCGCTGTTGTCACCTAAGCCCTTGTTATCGATGAGCCTATTTTGATCAAAGTGAGCCCGGGCTGAATGGTGTTCGAAAAACTCTATGGACCCACTTCATGTTGCCGTACCAAGTGCGGGGCAGGCGCTCGGTCGAAAACAAGGATTTGCTATGGCTCACGCGCGCCATGCAGAACGAGAGCAGGTAACATACAGACGCTGCGGTCAATGATCTGCAATGTTTCTGTGCCCGACTGTCCCTACTCTGGATGACCTGTATTCTGGGGGGCATCATCGCAAATCTCATACCATGAAGGCTTCTCGCCAACGAACTCGTGGGATTGGTTCACAAGGCCCAGATCCGTATCCAGCGCGTTCGCGGCTATGGGGAAGCTTTCCTCGTCCGATAGGATCTCTCCCAAGGATGTGCCGCAGATCTTGCAGAACGAGCGTGGATAAATGTAAGGCGCAACCGGTTCGAAAACCTGAACGCAGTCTTTGCCTTTGATCCATTTCACATCTTCGCGTTTGACAAATGCAATTGTGCTTGCGCCAACTTTTCGACACCGTGAGCAGTGGCAGGTTCCCACAAATGACGGTGGGTTTGACAACTCAAATTGAACGGCTTGGCAGCAGCAGCTTCCCTTGATCATGATGACCTCACTTTCTGTTTCAAACACCGTCCTGTCATGTTTTCTGAGCCAGATGAATATGGCATGCTGACAGCATGGTGGCAGCATAAAGCAAAGGGGTGTGATCATGCGCAAGGCAGAACGCCTTTTTGAGATTGTGCAACTGCTACGCCGTGTAAGTGGCCCAGTCTCGGCTGAGAAGATTGCGCAAGAATTGGGGTCGTCAAAGCGCTCGGTCTATCGAGATGTCGCGGCCTTGATGGCGCAAGATGTCCCAATCCGGGGTGAAGCTGGTATCGGTTATGTCCTTGAAAAGGGCTTTGACATGCCGCCCTTGATGCTAACCTCGGACGAGTTGGATGCCGCCGTTTTGGGCGCACATTGGGTTGCAAGTAGAGGTGAGCCGGATTTGGCAAAGGCCGCGCTCAACTTTCTTGCAAAGATCGAGATTGTCGTTCCTGAACGTTTGCGGGGACACGTGCTGGAACCTGCGACGAGTATCGCGCCTGTTGCCCCAGCACTTGAAAGGGTCAATTCCTCATTGCTCAGGAATGCTATTCGAACCCACCGAAAGATTGCCTTGATCTACGAAAGTGGTTCTGGAACGACTACCGAACGTGTGGTCTGGCCAATTTTGCTTGGTTATCGGGACACGGGGCGCATTCTTGCCGGGTGGTGTGAACTCAGAAGCGGATTTCGCTATTTCCGAACGGATCGCATGATTTCAGCGGATATTCTAGACCAACGAATTCCAGAAAGAGCATCGGCGTTACGTGCACGCTGGCGCACCTCTATGGATCAAGAGCGCGCGCGCTACGAAAATCACCAACCTCAAACAGAAGGGTGATTGCCTAATTTCGTTTGGGTTTACCAAGACAGAGATAGATGCAACGCGCAGCATCAAGAACTCAGGCCACATGGCTTTGCTGTCTTGCGCACTCATCACGATATTGCGTTTCCGCTCCTCTACCCTATCTGCTATACCGAGGCGAAGTAGGGGAAGTGCAGATGGTTGAGACACGCACCAAAATTGCCAAACTGGATCCGGTTTGGGGCCGGATTGTCACCGAAGCTCAGCAAGCTGTGGTTGATGAACCACTTCTTGGTGGATTGGTTCACAGCTCTGTCTTGCATCACCCGACGATCGAGCGTGCGTTGGGGTATCGCATTTCATTGAAGCTCGCCTCTGGCGAAATGTCCGAGCAGATCCTGCGTGAGATCTGTGACGAAGCCTATGCGTCGGACGCGTCACTGGCATTGTCTGCAAGGGCTGATATCGTCGCGGTATATGAGCGTGATCCGGCATGTCATCGGTTTCTGCAGCCCTTGATGTTTTTCAAAGGCTTCCAGGCGATTCAGACCTATCGCGTGGCAAATTGGCTGTGGCGACAGGGACGCAAGGACTTGTCGTACTTCTTTCAAATGCGTTGTTCGGAGGTGTTTGGGATCGATGTTCATCCTGCGGCACGGATCGGGAAAGGGATCATGATCGACCACGCCCACTCGATCGTCATCGGGGAAACCGCCGTTGTTGGTGACAATGTGTCGATGTTGCATTCGGTAACGCTTGGCGGGACCGGCAAGGAAGAAGAGGATCGCCATCCAAAGATTGGTGATGGAGTTTTGATTGGTGCTGGCGCAAAGGTGTTGGGCAATATCACGGTTGGCAATTGCTCGCGTATTGCGGCAGGGTCGGTGGTCCTGCACGATATTGCGCCTTGCAAGACCGTTGCTGGCGTTCCCGCCAAGGTCGTGGGCGAAGCTGGATGCGCGCAGCCCTCGGTCAGCATGGATCAGTTGCTGGGCCAGTAGCCGGTTTTCCCGTAATGCGGTAGAAGGCGTGTCGCGACCCGGCACGCCTTTTTGTGTTTTCAGATATGCGTGAAAGAATGTCTTGCTTTGTGTAAGGCCCCCAACAAAACTTGGATCTGTGGTGGACATCGGTGGTCTGGCATTGAATCCAGGCGCTGCTGATTGACGTTTTCCAACCATAAGTTGTTGAAAAATTTAGAGGAGGGGCTCATGACCGCAGCGGATCATGTGGATTTCAATCAATTCATGGAGGGGGTCAAGCGTCGCAATCCCGGCCAACCTGAATTTGTCCAGGCCATTCATGAGGTCGCTCAGGACATCTTCGACTTTATTCAAGACAAGACAGAATATCACGAATATCAGATTTTGCGACGCATCGCAGAACCCGATCGCGTGGTCAGTTTCCGGGTCTGTTGGGAAGATGACAACAACAACATCCGCGTTCAACGCGGCTGGCGCGTTCAGAACAACAACTCGATCGGGCCATACAAGGGGGGTATTCGGTTTCATCCTTCCGTTACAGAAAGTGTCCTGAAATTCCTTGCCTTTGAGCAGACCTTCAAGAACTCGTTGACGGGCCTGCCCCTGGGCGGCGGAAAAGGCGGAGCAAACTTCAATCCGAAGGGGAAATCAGATCATGAGGTGATGCGCTTTTGTCAGAGTTTCATGACCGAACTTTACCGGCATGTCGGCGCAGATGTGGATGTACCGGCTGGTGACATTGGCGTAGGCGCCCGTGAAATCGCCTATATGTTTGGTCAGTACAAGCGGATCACCAATCAGTTCACCGGGGTCTTGACCGGCAAAGGTCTGGAGTATGGCGGCAGCCTGGTTCGAACTGAGGCAACAGGATACGGCGCGGTCTATTTTCTGCAGGACATGTTGCGCCGCGCGGGACAGGATATCGAGGGAAAGACTGCTGTGATTTCGGGGTCGGGGAATGTGGCAACCCACGCGGCTGAAAAGATTACACAATTGGGGGGCAGGGTTTTGACCCTGTCGGATTCCCGGGGATTTGTGCATGATCCGGATGGTTTCACGCAGGAAAAGATCGATTGGGTCAAGGAACACAAAACCCGCCGCCGGGGCCGTATCGCCGCCTATGCCGAGATGTTTCCCAACGCCACATATCACGAAGGTCAAAGACCGTGGGGCGTGCCCTGCCACATGGCAGCCCCCTGCGCGACGCAGAATGAGTTGTCCGGAAACGAAGCCCGGGTGTTGGTGGCCAACGGCTGTCAGGCCGTGACCGAGGGGGCCAACATGCCAACCGATCTGGACGGGGTCGAGGTCTTCAAGCAGGCAAAGATCCTGTTTGCGCCTGGCAAGGCTGCGAATGCAGGCGGTGTGGCAATGTCAGGACTTGAGATGAGCCAGAATTCGGCACGGATTTCTTGGTCCGAAGACGATTTGCAAGCGCGGTTGCGGGATTTGATGCGGGGCATCCACGACAGGTGCCTGCAGTATGGCGTGACCGATGGCGATCCGGCGGGCGGCGAATACTGCGACTATGTGAAAGGTGCGAATATCGCGGGCTTCAAGAAGGTTGCGGACGCGATGCTGGCTTATGGGGTCGTCTGACTTGGCATGGCGCGGGGCGCGGCCCCGCGCATGGACTCAGGCCAGCATGGCGATCGGATTTTCCAGGTTGTCCTTGATTGCAGCCAGAAGTTCCGCGCCAAGTGCGCCGTCGATCACCCGATGATCGACGCTGAGGGTGACTGTCATGACGGTCGCGACAGAGAGGTCTCCGTCCGCGTTGACCACGGGTTTCTTCACACCCGCGCCGACGGCGAGGATGGCACCGTGGGGCGGGTTTATGACGGCGTCGAAGTTCTCGATTCCCATCATTCCGAGGTTTGAAATGGCAAAACTTCCGCCCTGGTACTCATGTGGGGCCAGTTTCCGCTCTCGGGCGCGGGCCGCCAGATCTTTCATCTCTGCGGACAGGACTGACAATGATTTGGTGTCTGCATCTTTCAGAACCGGCGTGAACAATCCGCCCTCCACTGCCACTGCAACTGCGACATCCGATGGCGTCAGTTTGACAATGCGATCACCGGCCCAGACCGCGTTGGCATCTGGCACCGCTTGGAGGGCGGCGGCGCAGGCCTTGATGACGAAGTCATTGACAGACAGCTTGACGCCACGCGCGGCCAGTTGCGCGTTGATTTCGCTGCGGAATTTCAAAAGCGCGTCCAGGTGGATGTCGCGGCGCAGGTAGAAATGCGGGATGGTTTGCTTGGCTTCGGTCAGGCGCGCGGCGATGGTGCGGCGCATGCCATCCAGAGGCACCTCGGTGATCTCGCGGCCCTCGTACATGGCGAGGATCTGGTCGGCACTGACCGAGGGTGCGGGGGCCGGTGCCGCGGCGGGCACAGGCGCGGGGGCGGCTGACTTGGGGTGCGGGGCCGGGACCGCGGCGACGGCCTCGACATCGGCTTTTACGATACGTCCGCGGGGGCCGGTGCCGGTGAGGGTCGCAAGGTCGAGGCCCTTGTCGGCGGCGATGCGGCGGGCAAGCGGTGAGGCGAAGATGCGGTCGCCCTTGGCGGGGGCTGGGGGGGCTGCTTTCTCGGCTGCCCCTTTGGGGGCCTCCTCGGCAGCCGCGGCGGGCTGCGCCGCCGGGGCGGGTGTCGAGGTGGCGCTGATGTCCTGGGCGGTTTCGCCCTCTTCGAGCAGGACGGCGATGGGGGCGTTCACCTTGACGGCTGCTGTGCCCTCGGGGACAAGGATTTTGCCGATGATGCCATCGTCCACCACCTCGAATTCCATGGTGGCCTTATCGGTTTCAATCTCGGCGATCACGTCGCCAGAGGCGACGTTGTCACCCTCTTTGACCAGCCATTTGGCGAGGGTGCCTTCTTCCATTGTCGGAGACAGGGCGGGCATCAGCAATTCAATGGGCATGACATATCTCCTTGAGGAGAGGGGCAGATTCGTAGGGTATGGGATGCATCGAAGCGGGTAAGCTTCCTGGCGACTTTTTCGCCGGTCTGATGATTCTGAAACGGCCAATGGATCTGGATCTGGGGCTGACAATGCGCGACATGAGATGGCCCTTGCTCACTTGTAAGTGACCTTTTGGACTGCGGCGACGACCTCTTGAGTGGTGACCAAGGCCAATTTTTCCAAGTTCGCCGCATAGGGCATTGGTACGTCTTTGCCGGTCAGGTTGATCACGGGCGCGTCCAGCCAGTCAAAGGCGTTTTGCATGAGATAAGCCGAGAGGTGGTTGCCGATGGAGGCGACGGGGAAGCCCTCTTCTATGGTGACGCAGCGGTTGGTTTTCTGAACGCTGGCCAGCAGTGTGTCGTAGTCGATGGGACGCAGGGTGCGAAGGTCGATGACCTCGGCGCTGATGCCATCGTCTGCGAGTTTGTCGGCGGCTTCAAGCGCATAGGTCATGCCGATGCCAAAACTGACAAGGGTCACGTCAGAGCCTTCGCGCCAGATGCGGGCCTTGCCGAACGGAATGGTGAAGTCATCCATTTGCGGCACGTCAAAACTGCGGCCATAGAGAATTTCGTTTTCCAGAAAGATCACGGGATTGGGGTCGCGGATCGCCGATTTCAGCAGGCCTTTGGCATCAGAGGCCGAGTAGGGCATCGCAACTTTCAGGCCGGGGATATGGGCGTACCAGGCAGCGTAGTCCTGGCTGTGTTGGGCGGCGACGCGGGCGGCAGCGCCGTTGGGGCCTCGGAAGACCATGGGTGCGCCCATCTGACCGCCGGACATGTAAAGTGTTTTCGCAGCCGAGTTGACGATCTGGTCCATCGCCTGCATGGCGAAGTTGAAGGTCATGAACTCAACGATGGGTTTGAGGCCGCCGAAGGCTGCACCGACTGCAACACCGGCAAACCCGTGTTCAGTGATGGGCGTATCGATCACGCGTCGAGCCCCAAATTCGTCCAGAAGCCCTTGGCTGATTTTGTAGGCGCCTTGGTATTCGGCGACCTCTTCTCCCATAAGGAAGACCTCTTCATCGGCGCGCATTTCTTCGGCCATGGCGTCGCGCAGGGCCTCGCGGACGGTTTGCTGTGTGACGGGGGTGTCTTGGGGCCAATCCTGAGTGAGGCGTAGGGCGGGTAGGGGGGCGTCCTGCTCGGCGTGCCCTGAAGGGGCCACCTCGACGGCCGCGGCGGACTGCGCCGCCGGGGCAGCCGCGGACGTGGGCGCGTTGTCGGGGACCGCTTCACCCTCTTCTACCAGAACGGCGATAGGAGTGTTGACCATCACGCTTTGGGTGCCCTCCGGGACCAAGATCCTGCCGAGGACGCCTTCGTCAACGGCCTCGAACTCCATCGTGGCCTTGTCGGTTTCGATCTCGGCGAGGATATCGCCCGAATTGACGGCATCCCCTTCCTTGACCAGCCATTTGGCCAGGGTGCCTTCCTCCATCGTGGGGGACAGGGCGGGCATGAGGATTTCAGTTGCCATTTATGCAGCCTCCAGAGTGGATGTGAGGACGGTCAGTACCGTGCCTGTTACGCTAACAAGTGTCGTTACGGCCACGGTGGTGGCGGACAAGATCAATGACGCGCGCCAGGTTGGGCGCGACTTGCTGATCCGTGCTTTGAGGAAGGTCTTGATTGCAAGCGTATAGCTGGCAATCCCGACAGCCACGGCGGCCAGAATAAAGAGCAGCATGCTGCCCAGACCAGAGCTCAAGGGAAACCGCATCGCGACGATCAAAAACACAGCGATGGCGGTGAAAGCGACCTGTGCCAAGACGACGGCCAGAAAGGTGCTGAACCAGCTTGGTGGGCCAAATTGCACCCAACGGGTTCCGTAGTGGATCCACAGCGCGGTGAGTATCGTCGAGACCAGAAACCCAAGCAGCATTTCTTATTTCTCCGTCTCGGAGGGCGTGATCATGCCCACAACATTGCCCTGGCCGTCCTCGACATAGGCGCAGCGGCCGATGCCGGGGTAGTCCATGGGCGGCAGGGCCTCGGCCCCGCCATGGGCCAGCGCCCAGGCATAGCTGGCGTCGCAATCCGCAACCTCGAACGTCATGGTGCCGCCGCGGATCGGGCTGCCGGGGGGCGGTGCCGCGCCCATGCGACGCATAAGACCTGCCGTCATGCCGTCCAGGCTGTCGCCTGTCGCAAGATGATAGTCGAGCTCTTCTCCGCCTGGCATCGGGTCGAAGGTCCAGCCAAAGAGACCCGCGTAGAAAGCCTGCGCCGCCGCCACGTCGCTGGCGTGGATTTCGAAATGGGGCATCTCAATTGGCCTCGGCGTAGATGTCCGTGTACAGTTCGTCCAGCGGCGGTTCGGGGCTTTCCCGCGCGAAATCCGCGCTGGCGTTCACGATCGCCTTGATCTCTTTGTCGATGGCCTTCAGGTCGTCCTCGCTCGCGTGTTTGCCGGTTAGAAGCAGATCGCGCACATGGTCGATGGGATCGCGTTCTTCGCGCATCTTCTGGACCTCTTCGCGGGTGCGATACTTGGCTGGATCCGACATGGAATGCCCCCGATAGCGGTAGGTCTTGACCTCGAGGATATAGGGGCCTTTGCCTGCGCGACAGTGCGCAACGGCCTTTTCGCCCGCAGCCTTTACGGCCATGACATCCATGCCGTCGACGGCTTCGCCTGGAATGCCAAAGGCTTCGCCTCGGGTGTATATATCCGGGGTGGAGGTCGACCGTTTCATCGCCGTACCCATGGCGTACTGGTTGTTTTCAATGACAAAAACCACCGGCAGATCCCAAAGGGCCGCCATGTTGAATGTCTCATAGACTTGGCCCTGGTTGGCCGCGCCATCGCCGAAATACGTGAAGGTCACACGGCCGTTTGCCTTGTACTTGTCCGCGAAGGCCAGACCTGCACCAATGGGCACCTGTGCTCCGACGATGCCGTGTCCGCCGTAAAAATGCTTTTCGGCCGAAAACATGTGCATGGAGCCACCCTTGCCCTTGGAGTACCCGCCAATGCGCCCCGTTAGTTCAGCCATGACGCCGTTTGGGTCCATCCCGCAGGCCAGCATATGACCGTGATCGCGATAGCTTGTGATCCGTTTGTCACCTTCGTCCGCGGCGGCCTCGAGACCGACCACGACAGCCTCTTGCCCAATATAGAGATGACAGAACCCGCCGATCAGGCCCATGCCATACAGTTGCCCTGCCTTTTCTTCAAACCGGCGGATCAGCAGCATGTCGCGGTAGTACTGTGTCAACTCTGTTGCTGACACGTTTGAGGCCTTTGCCGCCTTTCTCGCCGCCATGCCGGACCCTCCCAAAGAATGGTTTAGTGTTAAACTTTCTGGGAAGCTTAGAGCCGCAATGAATATGAGTAAAGAGGCTGCCGCGCGGCAATCGTGTGCCTTACGGGTGCCAGTTTGCGTGGCAGCCTCAACTCAGCGCACGACGAGTTCGTCGGCGCGGACCACGCCCAGAATATCCCGGGCTTGTTCATCCAGCAGATCGAGGTCCAGGTAATCATCGGACAATCTGCGTGTCAGGTTCTCCATTCGCGCAACATCAGCCCGAAGGGATGCAAGTCGCTGGTCCAGCGCCTGCGCTTCCAACTCGATTTCAGCCCGGCGAAACAGGCCGTAGTCCCCCTGTACTGCTGCGAAAACGAAATAAAGCGCCAGGCTGAATGCCACAGCAAAAAACGCAACCGCGCCCAAAGCGGGGCGCCGGGATGGTGTCATTGACGTCATGTTAGTCTGCCTCGGGTGCGCCTCTTTTTTCGGACGCTCATAGAAGTATTGCACAGATGATTCGCAAAAGGAATCCCTTCGGCGGACAAAGGTTGTGGCTGACACGATTCCGGTCAAATGGGAGCCCCCAAAAGCGTCTGTGGCGAGGGCACAGGGGATCTGGGCGCAGGCCGCAAGACATTTACGGATCGTGGAATGAAAACGCGGGCCCTGTGCAGGACCCGCGCGACTTACATTGATTGGAAATTTGGCGGGTACTGTCGCCGATATATGTCGGTCACCCCCCGAGCATTTGTTCGTGTCAGCCCCGACCCTTGTAGATGTCGACCAGCTTGCCAAGCATAGCCAGCGCGTCCTCACGTGACCGCTGAAAGCTGTTGCGCCCGATGATCGAGCCGTTTCCGCCTCCGTCACGGATTGCGCGGGCGTCATCATAGACGGCATCGGCTCCTTTGGCGGCGCCGCCCGAGAAGACGATCAGACGACGGCCATTGAAAGAGGAGCGAACGCATTCACGAACGCGCGCGGTCTGTGTTGCGATGTCTATGTTGTTTTCTTCAAAAGACTTCTTGGCCTCAGGCAGCATCAAATGATCTGTGGACAGCTTGATCTTGATGATATGGGCACCCAGGAGCGCCGCGATATGGGCCGCATAGGCACCTATGTCGATCGCTGTTTCACCGTCCTTTGTGATCGCTTCACCACGAGGATATGACCAGATCACTGTTGCAATGCCCTTGGCCGCGGCTTCCTTTCTCATTTCGACGATTTCTTCGAACATGTCGAGCGCCATGTCAGAACCGGGATAGACTGTGAATCCGATGGCCGAGCAGCCCAGGCGCAAGGCATCATCAACCGAGGCCGTCACGGCCTGATTCTTGCCCGCAGTGCCAGACATCAATGAGTTGGCCGAGTTCACCTTGAGGATGGTCGGCACCTGACCGGCAAATGTATCAGCACCGGCCTCAAGCGGTCCAAGCGGCGCCGCATAGGCGTTCAGGCCGGCATCTATCGCCAGTTTGTAATGATAATGCGGGTCATAGCCTTCGGGGTTGGGGGCGAAAGAGCGCGCGGGCCCATGTTCGAACCCCTGATCAACGGGCAGGATGATCATCTTGCCGGTACCGCCCAGCTTGCCGGTCATCAGGATGCGGTTCAAGTTGGCTTTTACACCCGGTGTTTCGCCTTCGTAATGGGACAGAATACGGCTGACGGTACGTGTGGATTTCATCGGTAATGATCCTCGTTGGGAAGAAATGTGCTCGTGTCATTACGCATATGCGGCGGCGGACCCCCGCGCAATCATGGTACCGCTAACGCTTGGATTGTTTGCGCTATCAAGAAGGTTTCGTGGCGGTTATTCGGCTGAAACACGGCGAAAATCCACAATTTGGGAATTTGCGTGAAATTCATTGGACGCCGGCATGATGCACGCAAGGGTTGCCGGCGGCATGGGCGATTGCCGGGGGGAGAACTGCCGCCTCGTGGTGTCTGCCACCCCCATGTGTCCTGCGGCGGGTCTGTGCCGCCAAGACGGCGCAGTCCCTTGCCAAGGCAGGGCAAACACCAACCTGCACCACAGTGTTTGCCGCGCTATCCGCACCTTCCTGTAAGGTGCGATGGCAAACACTGCCGCTTTGGGGGCAACTGCTGCGGTCACAGCTGGTCAGATTGCGGCACATTCGAGGGATAGACATGTGCCCCAAGCGGGTCATCCCAGCGCGGCGACACCCGGCAGATCCTTGCCTTCCATCCATTCAAGGAACGCGCCCCCGGCCGTCGAAATATAGGTGAAATCCGCGGCTGCATTGGCCTTGTTCAACGCTGCGACAGTGTCTCCGCCGCCCGCAACAGAAGTCAGCGCACCGTCTCGGCTGAGGGCGGCAGCCGTTGCAGCGGCGGCATTGGTGGCCCGATCAAACGGTTCAATTTCGAAAGCGCCCAATGGCCCATTCCAGATCAGTGTTTTGGCCCCCCGGAAAACCGTCTCAATTCGGGTCACGGTGGCGCTGCCTGCGTCGAGGATCATGGCATCTGGCGGACAGGCATCGGCGGCGACGGTTTCGTTCGCGGCCCCGGCCTTGAACGCGCGGGCCACAACCACATCTGACGGCAAAACCACCTGACAGCCAGCTGCTTCTGCTTTCACCAGGATCTGTTGTGCAGTCTCGGCCATGTCATGTTCACAAAGCGACTTGCCCACATCGAGACCCTGTGCCGCCAAAAAGGTGTTGGCCATGCCGCCACCGATCACAAGGTGGTCGACCTTGGCGACCAGATTGCCCAGCAGGTCAAGCTTTGTCGAAACCTTGGCCCCACCAACGACCGCGACAACGGGTCTGTCGGGCTGACCCAAAGCGGTTTCCAGTGCACTTAATTCGGCTTGCATCAGGCGACCTGCACAGGCCGGCAATTCGCGCGCCAAAGCTTCGGTTGAGGCATGCGCGCGGTGTGCGGCCGAAAACGCATCGTTGCAGTATATGTCACCCAGCTTGGCCATGCCCTTGGCAAGATCCGCGTCGTTCTGTTCCTCGCCCGGCTCAAACCGGGTGTTTTCAAGCAGCAGAACCTGGCCTGCCTGCATCGCGGCCGAGGCCGCCTCGGCTGCAGGGCCTGCGCATTCGGCTGCAAACATCACCGGCACGTTGAATGCGGCCTCAAGCGAGGGCACGAGAGCCTGAAGACTGAGTTCGGGAACCCGATGTCCTTTTGGTCGGCCAAAATGTGCCAGAAGGATCGGCAGGCCTCCGCGCTGGATGATGTCCTGAACGGTGGGCGCGATACGGTTGATCCTTGTGGCATCAGTCACAACGCCATTTTCCACCGGCACGTTGATATCGACGCGGGTCAGCACGCGCTTGCCGCTCAGTTCCATGTCATCAAGGGTTTTCCAGGCCACGGGGTGTTCCTTTCGGTAGGGATGACTGTCTCTTGGCGGGTTGTGGAGAGGTCGTCAATGCGATCTCTTGGCATTCGCCCTTGTGCGCTTTACTTATCGCGCAAAGAAGACATCGAAGGAGCCGACCATGGCCGACATCAAAGACCCCGAGAACACAATCCTCATGGAACTGAAAGGTGGCACCGTTGTCATCGAATTGCTGCCCGACGTAGCCCCGGGGCACTGCGACCGCATGAAAGAGCTGGCACGCGCCGGCGCCTATGACAACGTGTGCTTTCACCGGGTGATCGACGGGTTCATGGCGCAGACCGGTGATGTGGCCAACGGCAACATGGAGCAGGACTTCAACCTGCGCATGGCCGGCACCGGTGGGTCGGAGCTGCCCAACCTCAAGGCCGAGTTCAGCCGCGTACCACACTCGCGCGGTAGCCTTGGCGCGGCACGCAGCCAGAACCCCGACAGTGCGAACTCTCAGTTTTTCATCAACTTCAGCGACAATGATTTCCTGAATGGTCAATACACGGTCTACGGTCAGGTGATCGAGGGAATGGAACATGTTGACGCCATTGTCCGCGGCGAGCCGCCAGCACAGCCCGACCGGATGATCAGCGTCAAGGTGGCCGCTGATGGCTAAACGGCTGGGGCTAAGCTTGGGCGTCTTGGCGGTGATCCTGATTGCCGCCGGCGGCTGGTCAGTCCTGCGGGCGACGCCGCAGTCTGACACCACTGCACCGCAGGCAGTGGCGCCGCAGGCCCGCGCTCCTCAGGCGTTCCGTCACGATCCCGCTGCCGATTACAGCCTGAAGCTCAGCATCAGTGGCGAAGGCGCAAACGGCGTGATCGTGATTGATCTGGACGAAGCCGCTGCCCCCGGGCATGTGAAGCGGATCACTGAACTTGCCTCTGAAAGAGCCTATGACAACGTTGTCTTTCACAGGGTGATTGATGGCTTCATGGCGCAGACCGGTGATGTGCAGTTCGGCAAGCTGGGCGGTGACATGGCGCAGGCCGGGCGCGGAGGATCCGATCGGCCGGACTTGCGGGCTGAATTCTCGGATGTTGCCTTCGAACGCGGTGCGGTCGGGATGGCACGCTCGCGAAGCCCTCATAGTGCCAATTCGCAATTCTTCATCATGTTTGCCCCCGCGCCCCATCTGAATGGTCAATACACGGTTGTCGGCCAAGTTACCGAGGGGTTTGAGGTGCTGGACGCCATCAAGCGCGGCACAGGGTCGAATGGCGCTGTGGTTGGCGCACCGGATGTCATGGTGTCCGTTGACGTCGTGAAAAACTGATCAAGGCGTTTCCGGCGGCACCCTGACGGAAACGCTGATGCCCCGGTCTTTGGGCGCCGGAAACCAATATCCCAACACTCAGGACCCTAATCCGCAAGACGCCGGAATGCTGTCGCATAACCAGACGTGTGACAGGGTTCGCATCTCAAAGACTGGATGCCGGACCTTCATGTGCCTAAGGATTCCCCCGATTGGGCCGCACCTGCGCTGTGTGCTGACGCGCATCATGCGAACGGGATCATCTTGCCCAAAGCCGCCGGCGCTGTCATCGTTTTGTGACGTGATCCGGCCAATTCGCCCCGCCGACATCTTTTCACAAGCCCGTGGGGCGGGGTAGCCAGAGCCGTCATTTCCGCGCACCTTAGACCCTATGGCGCAAAGAGGAGTGACGCCCATGTTCCTGAGATCCATTCTGGCAGTTGCTGTGATGCTGACTGCACCCGTGGCACAGGCCAATCCGAACTCGTGGAAATACGAGTGGCCGCGCACGGATTTTTCCCAAACCACGATTACCAATTGGGCCGAGATCATGTCCGGGGGGCCACCCAAGGATGGCATTCCGGCATTGGATGACCCGCAGTTCATCTTTGTGGATGCGGAAACGCAAATTGCCGACACTGAGCCCGTGATCACCGTTGAAATCGATGGCGAAACCCCTCGTGCCTATCCGATCCGCTATCTGACTTGGCACGAAATCGTCAACGATGTGATCGGAGAGGTTCCGGTGGCCGTGACTTTCTGTCCTTTGTGCAACTCGGGCATTACCTTTGACCGCCGCGTCGCAGGGCAGGTGCTCAGCTTTGGGGTGTCAGGCAAGCTGCGCAACTCGGACATGGTGATGTATGACCGCGAAACCGAAAGTTGGTGGCAGCAGGCAATTGGCCAGGGCATCGTGGGTCAGATGAACGGAGTGGCCTTGACCGCATTGCCGACCTGGATGGAAAGCTGGGGCGAATTCAAGGCGCGCAATCCCCAGGGATTGGTCATGGCCGAGCCAGGCTACAACCGGCGCTATGGAGCCAACCCGTACCGGGGGTATGACAGTTCGTCCCGTCCGTTCTTGTACCGGGGTGAGATGCCCCCGCATGGCATAGAACCGCTGGCACGCGTGATCCGTGTCGGCGATGCGGCCTGGCCAATGAAGCGCCTGAACAAAGCCCAGGTCGTTCGTGAAAACGGCATCGAGATCTCTTGGAGTGCAGGTCAAGCCTCGGCGCTGGACACCGCGCGGATTTCAGAGGGGCGTGATGTTGGCTCTATCCGGGTCCGCGATCTTGCCGGCAACGATCTGGCGCATGATGTTATGTTTGCCTTTGCGTTTCATGCCTTCTGGCCTGAGGGCGAATGGATGCTGGGCGAGTGACAAGACCTGGGGCGGGGGCACCGTGCCGGCAAGCCGCTCTGGGGTCGGTCCTGGCAAACCGATCAAACCAAGAGCGCGCGCGGCAGAGCGCGTGCAATCAGGTTCAGTCCGGGGGCGTGAAGCCAGGTCCCGCCAAGGGACTGAGCCACTGCGCCCGAGCCAAGCTTGAACCGTGCAAGTCCCGGCGCATTGACCGTATCGATCATGCCAAGGTCAAGCATCTCAACTCCGGCACAGGCCAGCCAGCGCATCGCCTCCCATAGCAACAGATTATGCGCCGAGCGTCGTCGCCCCTCGGCGGTATTGTGACCGATAAGATAACTCGCACATTGGGCGTGGCGGGCAAATATCATGCCCGCGACAGGCTGCCCGCCTAAGCGCGCTTCGAACAGACACACATCGTCGGGGGCCTGCGTTGCATAGGCCTCGATCAGACACCGGGGCAGGGGGCGATACCCTTTGCGCCGGGCCTGGGCATCATTGGCGTCAAATACCCAACCTGCCTCGCGTGTCGGCATTGCGACACGCGATATGACAAGTCTGCTTCTTTGCGCATGGTGGAGTCGGTTCCGCCATTTCTGCCGCTGCCGCCCGGTCTGAACCTCAGGATCTTGGTGCAGCGGTACAATGGCACGATAAGCCGGGGTAAAGAGCGGGAAAAATCCTGCATCCCGGCACGCCGCTCCGGCTGGCTGCGCAGGGTTCAAGACAAGCGCGGCAATCCCGGATGCGCGCGCCGCATCACGCAAATCAGCGGGGGGGACCGTGACACGCGAAATCATCGCTGCGCGCCCCAAAGCGGGAATATCCCGCACCACCATTTGCACAGGTGGACACTTGGCAAGCTGCAACGCGCGTGTCCTGACCCCCAAGGCGGTCAATGCGGCAGCAAAGGCCGGAAACTGCATCAACTCGGTTTTCATTGCCTGAATTAACCGAGGCGTAACCTAATCCAACGTTAACATTGATCATGAGACGCAAAAAACATGCAGTCGCCGGCATTGTCGCGCCACCCGCCAAACCCAGCCTTGCCGCCACGTGCCTCGTTGCGGTTGGTTTATCGATACTGTTTTTGATGGTGCTGGTCTTTTTTGGCTAAGGTCATATGTCGGAAAACCATCTGCAAGATGGCCGGGCATCCACAGCGTGAGCGTACATAGCTGACATCGGACCCTTGGCTAGAAGGCGCCCGCAAGGGGCGCCTTCGGCACTATTGTTGCCCCTCAGAGATCCGCCTGTCATAGTCCAGCCGCTCGGCAGCTTGCAGCGTTAGGATCTGGAACAACCGCTGTGCTTCATCATCTGAGCCAACGGGCACACCTGAATCTCCGCTTGCACCAAACACATAAAGTGGCACTTGGCGACGCGCAAAGGCCGAGGCCCAAAGGTTCTGGATCTCCACTTCCGCTTCCAGCTTCTGCGCAAGCGCATTGTCAGCTTCAAGGATTTGTCGCTTGGCATAGGCTTCGGCGTCTGCTGCAACCTGTACGGATTGCGCATCGATTTTTGCCTTCTCAAGCAGGATCTGCGATTGCTCTTTTGCAATCCTTGCCGCTTCCCGCTCGCGTTCGGCTGCAGTTATGGCCAGCTGTTTTTCAGTTTCCGCATCGGTCGTACGCTCAATCTGGATCACTTTGGCCGCTGCCTGACGTTCCGCCACTTCGCGCTCGCCCCGAGCAACAGCCAGCAGCTTTTGCTCTTCTTCCTGTATGCGCTGTTCCCGAGCAATCGCCCTGTCTGCGGCGGCTTGCTGGCGCAGGGCCATGCGGTCCTTGAACTTCTGGTTCGGGTTTACATCGGTCACGCGGGCAGATGTGACCGTAATGCCGAACTTGGTAAAAGACTGCTTCTTGCGACGCGGCTGCCCTGTTTCATCCAGCAGTTTTTGCACCACAAAGATCGTCTTTTGATCGTTGCCGAATTCTTCCTGATCTTCGCCAAGAGCCGCATTTGCTGTGCCCAGACGTTGACCCTCAACACTGACACGCTGCTCAATCCGACGTACGAGGTAGATGCCATTTTCCATTTGCCGCTGGAATTCGTTGTTGAATTCGGTCTTTCCCCCCTGAAAGTAGTCCTCTGCTGACATAAGCGCCGCCGTGGCCCCCAGCGTTTCCTCGAATGCCGGAACCAATTCGGTCCTCAACAAGTTTTCCGGGGTTCGATACTGGCGGGCCAACGTCAGAAACCCCTCTTGATCAGAGGGCAATTCGAACCGCGCCGTGGCCGAGACCAACGCGTCCACTTGGTCCAGAAAAACCAATGATTTTGGCGCCAGGTTCGCGCTCATCTGGGCACTGTCCTGCTCTGCCATGACGGTGCCTTGACCGGTCGAAGACGCTTGCACCGACATCGCGTTCTTCCAGGCATTGTAGCGGCCGAACAAATGCAAATTGTAGCCTGTATCTGACACCATCTTCTCTTCGCCCAAGATGGTGCGCACGTGGTATTTGAATCCCGGCTCGGCGTAAAAATACATGCCGTTAAACGTCGTCGCGACAAACAACAAAATGCCGCCGACCTTGGCTCCCCAACCTGTCATGTTCACAATCCCGTCCAAACCGGGCTTGTCGGGAAAATCAAACGATCGCCGCAGCACAAATCCCGCAGCAATTAGAAACAATCCAAGAATGGGTCCGATCACCATCATTATCCTCTTCGCTAAGAACAATTCTCTTTCATCACATAAGCGTGATGGTGAGTCCCACCAAGAAAAATCTTTTTAAACAATTGAATTGACTTGTGTTTCAGTCTCCTCGCCTAAGCCAGAGACGAAAAAAGGGGCTGAAACCACATGTGCCTCCAACCCCTTCATCTTTCCCAAAATACTCAAATCAGCGGTTCAACTTGCCAATTTGACCAAGGCATGCCGCTTTTTACCCGCACTCAATTTCACCGGCGAGGCCAGCGCATGGGCGTCCAGCATCAGTCCGGCATCGGTCAGCGGGGCATCGTCGATCCGTGCGCCGTGTTCGGCAATCAGACGCTTGGCTTCTTTCCCGGATTTGGCCAACCCCGATTTGACCAAGGCCTGGACAACCGAAATCCCGTCACCAAGTTCTTCCGCACTAAGTGCCAGAGTTGGCAGATCGTTTCCGATGCCCCCGTTTTCAAAGACATCGCGTGCAGTGGCTTGGGCTGCCTGTGCTGCCTCTGCGCCATGGCAAAGCGTGGTGACTTCATTTGCCAGGATTACCTTGGCGTCGTTGATCTCTGATCCAGCCAATGCGCCCAGGCGGTCGCATTCCTCTACTGGCAGTTCGGTATATAGCTTCAGGAAGCGCCCAACATCCGCATCAGTGGTGTTGCGCCAGAATTGCCAGAATTCGTAAGGTGATCTCATATCGGCATTCAGCCAGACCGCACCATCCTGGGATTTGCCCATTTTCTTGCCGTCAGACGTGGTCAGCAAAGGCGAAGTAAGTCCAAAGATGCTATGATCCAGCACCCGACGCGTGAGATCAATGCCATTGACAATGTTGCCCCACTGGTCCGATCCGCCGAACTGAACCAGGCAACCATAACGGCGGTTCAGTTCCAGAAAGTCATAGGCCTGCAGGATCATGTAATTGAACTCGAGGAACGACAGCGACTGTTCCCGATCAAGCCGGGATTTGACACTTTCGAATGAAAGCATCCGGTTAACCGAAAAATGGCGACCGATGTCCCTCAGAAACGCCAGATAGTTCAGGTCGTCCAGCCATTCGGCATTGTTCAACATCAACGCGCCGGTTGGACTGTCGTCATAGTCGAGGTACTTTGCAAAGACCTTTTGGATCCCGTCGATGTTGCTGTCGATCTGTGCGGCCGTCAGCAGTGGGCGCTCGTCGGCCCGAAAAGACGGGTCTCCGACCTTTGTGGTGCCGCCTCCCATCAGCGTGATCGGCTTGTGCCCGGTTTTCTGCAGCCAGCGCAGCATCATGATCTGGATCAGCGATCCGACATGCAATGAGGTTGCCGTGGCATCAAAGCCAATATAACCCGGCACCACCCCGTTGGTCAGAGCGTCATCCAGGCCCTGGTAATCGGTGCAGTCGGCCAGGTAGCCGCGCTCCATCATGACGCGCATGAAGTCCGATTTGGGATGGTAGGTCATGGTCTGTCCCCTTTACACTGTGACGCAAGGCTATAAGGCGGCATCGGGCAAAGGAAAAGGGCATGTTGAAAGGTGGGCGGATACGGGCGCTTGGGGCGATGTCAGGCACGTCGCTGGATGGGGTCGACGCGGCAGTTCTGGAAACCGACGGAGACGACATCATCAGCTTTGGGCCCTCGACCTATCGCGCCTATTCATCGGCAGAGCGTGCGACGTTGCACGCGGCTTTGGGCAAATGGCAAGATGAGGACCTGCACGAGGCTCTTGAGGTCGTTCAAGCCGCGCACGCAGAGATCCTGCACAGCTTTGATGACGTGGATCTGGTCGGATTTCATGGCCAGACACTCGCGCATGACCCGCAGGGCCGGGGCACGCACCAACTGGGCGATGGGGACGCACTGGCCCAGCGACTGGGGGTGCCTGTGGTCTGGGACTTCCGCAGCAATGATGTCAGCCTGGGTGGCCAGGGCGCGCCGCTCGCGCCGTTTTTCCACTTTGCCTGTGCCAGATGGATGCGGGCGACAGAGCCGGTTGTCTTCCTGAATCTTGGCGGTGTCGGGAACCTGACCTGGATCGACCCCGCCAAACCTGCACCGGATGCGCCTGGCGCTTTGCTGGCCTTTGACACCGGTCCGGCGAACGCGCCCCTCAATGACCTGATGCAGGCGCGCCTGGGGGCGCCGATGGACACAGGTGGGGCTTTGGCCGCAACGGGCAGGGTTGAAGACGGTGCTCTCGAACTTTTCCTCGATGAGGCCTACTTTCGAAAGATACCTCCTAAATCTCTGGACAGAAATGACTTTGCAGTGATGCTTGACCTTGTGCGCGAGCTGAATGACGCCGATGCTGCAGCCACGATGACGGCGATGGCGGCGACAGCTGTGATGCTGGGCATTGAACACTGCCCTGCGCCGCCACGGCAGGTTCTGGTCACCGGCGGAGGCCGCTTGAATCCCGTGATGATGCGCATGTTGTCAGCCGGTCTGGATTGCCCGGTTCACCCGGTAGAGGCGGCCGGGCTTGACGGCGACATGCTGGAAGCGCAGGCTTTTGCCTTTCTGGCAGTGCGTGTGGCACGGGGATTGACCA
This sequence comes from Paracoccaceae bacterium, assembly GCA_022448925.1. Classification (GTDB taxonomy): domain Bacteria; phylum Pseudomonadota; class Alphaproteobacteria; order Rhodobacterales; family Rhodobacteraceae; genus JAKVCP01. The sequence goes on along the minus strand of JAKVCP010000001.1, from coordinate 15,333 downwards.
CCTCTTGTCCGGCAACCACCGGCGTATCCGCCGCCGTCGGAGGCGGGCAGATCAGCCCGGCAAGATGAGGAATCCCTGCTTTCGGAGACCCGCTGCACTTTGCACTGAGGTCTGCGATGCGGGGGAAGCTGTCGTTGCCCGACTATAAAGGACGGGTCGCTTTTGGGTGCCGTGCCCGATGAAAGCCCAAAAACAGGACCAGCAGCACAGCCAAGGTTGTCGAGATGGATTTTAGAATTGTGGCTGAGCTGGCGGCATATACCAATGGTCCAAAAACACCTGGCCAGCTCCAGATCATGGTCATGATGCCGAGGTTTTCGGCATAGTCGAACAGGGCGCTGGCACCGGAAAGGGCGATGCCAATGCGGATAAATCTCTTGTCGGGCCTGTGCTGCCCAAGCCAGCAGATCGTGGCAATCAGTGTCACTGCAAGCATCGCTGGATAAAGCGTGTCCAAAGTGAGCTGGTGACTAAGGTAATACGCGCGCCCCTCGACCCCCAGGGCGTCCAGAAGTGCTGCTGCCTGTGTGGGGCCATAGCCGGCCGGGCGCATGTCGAATGGGACCAGTCCAGAGATCGCTTCGATATGCGCGATCGTGACGCTCATCATCAGCCAATAGATTGACGCTGCGATCAAACCTGAGCCGATTGCAATTATTCCAATGTGATTTGCCAGAATTCCATTTGTCATTTGTAAACTCCTTGACCTGTGCCACACATGCCCACAAAAGGTTTGACCCGCATTATCATTTGATAAGGCAAGCGAAGATGGATCTACGAAGTTTACTGATGCGTACGCCAGACTTTTCAGACATGGCTTTGGCGGATGATTTTGCATCAGACTGGACAGGTCAGCGCCTCAAGAAAGGGGCGCATCTCACCCGCCAGGACCTGTCCTCAACAGATGAATTCATGCTTTTGGAAGGCTGCTTGGCAAGCAGCATTTGTGACCAGGACGGCAGAGAAGTGTGCGTCGGTTTATATGTGGGTCCCTGTGTTGTGACGCCAAATATCGCGCGAACGCGCAAAGGTTTGTCGCTTGTGTCCATTGTGGCAACGACCGATTCCGTACTGGCGCGGATTGACAGCGATATGCTGTCGAAACGGATGATTTCGTCAGAGGCCGTCCGAAATTGGGCCAATGGCGTTCTGCGAGAGGCGTTGAGCAGGAAAGCCGATCGAGAGTGGTGCCTCGCCGCATGTGGCGGGGCCGATCGGCTCACGTGGTTTCGCCACGCATTTCCGGGCTATGAAGACATCTTTCCTCATACATTGATTGCATCGTTTTTAGGGATGACGCCGGTTACAATGAGCCGTCTGCGCGCCAACCACAAAGCCAGATAAAACGCGGCCACTACCGGTGCGCATGTCATCAGACACAATCGGCGCGATATCGTCATTCTCTGCGGCCTGCCGCAAGGGCAGATTTGGGCTGAACGTTTTTTCAATGGCGTGTTGCCAGACAACAATTGCGATAGTCCACGGTGTTTGCCTCCCACGGTTGTGGCGTGTCCGAGAAAGGTCTGGACGCGCAAGGGGGGCATTTTATGGCGTCTCCTTTTGCAGCCCTCGCTTTCAGTTTTGTCCGGGCGTTTGCCCCTGATTGTTCTGTGGGCTCCCTTCCTGGTGGTCATAGATCGGGACTGTGGACCCCCGCTCTTCCGGCTGATCCGACGTCGCCTTTGACATCAAATTGCACAGATCAATACCTTGAAAAAAGAGGCCAGCAACGCGCGATTTCTGACCTCCGGTAACGCAGAGTGCGTCACACCTTGGGCAACCCGCTTGCGTCGCTAGCCAAACCTGCGAGTGTCATGCGCTTGGTGTCGGCGCATTTTTTGGGTCAAGCCCCTCTCAAGCCGAACAGCTTGCGCCGCCAAGCACACAGAATTTCGCGCAGTGCGGATGGTTCAGAGCCACGGGCTGTTCGGCCTCCTCCAGGGTTTTGCCAAGCTCAAATTCCGGATCATAGGGCAAAAGGGTGCAGGCCAGAACGCTTGGACGTGCCGCCCCTTTGCGTTTTACCACCATGCGGGACGAGGCGCACATCACCTCAGAGGGGGACTTGCCCAGGATGCCCCAGCAGGCGGTCGTGATCTCGGGCACCTCAACCGTGGTGTCCATTTCGGGAAAGAGCATCGTCTGCACTGGGTTCGCGGCGTCAATCTCAAAGCCTTCGCGCGCGAAAAGCGCAGCATAGCCGGCGCGGGCTTCGGCGTCCGTTTCGCCCCAGACGGTGCGTCCGGCAACAGCCATCTGCATGCCGATATCCCGCAGCCAGCGCATGCCCTCCAGCGTGCGCTCAAAAGTGCCTTTGCCGCGTTCTGTATCGTGCAGCTCGGCCGAGTGGTGATCAACTGAAATGCGCAGCGTTAGCCTGGTGCCAAATCGCGCGTGCAGGTTTTCAAGCCGGTCACGCACGGATCGGCGCATCATGGGGCGCATTGCGTTGGTCAGGATCAAAACCGCATATCCGCGTTGCAGGCAGCGGTCGGCCATGTCGATCATCTGCGGATTCATGAATGGTTCGCCGCCGGTGAAGCCGATCTCGTGGACGCCCCATTTGCGTGTTTCAAGCTGATCGAGGTAGTCAGATACGTCCTCTGTCGTGATGTAGACCAATCGATCGTTCCTTGGTGAACTTTCGATGTAGCAATTGGCACATTCGATGTTGCACAGCGTTCCCGTGTTGAACCACAGTGTCTGCGGATTCGTCAGCGAAACGGTGGCCCTTGGCTCGCCCTTGGCTGTCAGAGCGGGGTCCGTAAATTTCAGGGCGTTGGCCGGGGCTGGTGCTTGGTCTTTCATCAACGGTTCACTTGTCTGTATCATCTCACCAAGTGGTACCGGTCGTGCGCGATTGTGGCCAGTGAGGGACAGTTGGCATGACGCCATTGTGATGCGTAAAGAGCGCATTGGACATTGTCAGTGAGCTGGAGTAGGAAAGTGCCGTTAGCGCTAACGAATGCCGAGAATTCGGCCGACTTCGACACAAAGGACATAATCGCCATGGTCTCGCGCGTGATTCCAGTAGACCCTTTTGATCTGGTCATCTTTGGCGGCACAGGCGATCTGGCCCGTCGCAAGATATTGCCGGGACTGTTTCGCCGTTGGTGCGCAGGACAGATGCCCTCGGATGCCAGAATCATCGGGGCGGCCCGCTCTCGGATGGATGCAGCCGGATATCGGGCTGCCGTGAAAGAGGCAATTGCCCAGTTCGGCAAGGACATCAGGGCTGAGGCCGAACAGCTTGACGGTTTTCTGTCACGCATCAGTTATGTCACCACCGATGCCCGTGGCGAAGGTGGATGGCCCGAATTGGGTGCGCAGCTTCGTGATGGTGTTGTGCGCGCTTTCTACTTTTCGGTCGGGCCGGGGTTGTTTGGTGATCTGGCCGAGCGCCTGCACCAGTTTGGTCTGATCACCGATGCCAGCCGCGTGGTCGTTGAAAAGCCCTTTGGCCGCGATCTGGCGTCAGCCAAAGCGCTGAATGCCGAACTGGCCAAGCATTTCCGTGAAGATCAGATTTATCGCATCGACCACTATCTTGGCAAAGAGACAGTTCAGAACCTTATGGCAGTCCGCTTCGGGAACATGCTGTTTGAACCTCTCTGGAATGCCCAGTACGTCGACCACATTCAGATCACCGTTGCAGAAACCGTGGGGGTGGATGGTCGTGGCGGTTATTACGACAAGTCGGGCGCGATGCGGGACATGGTGCAAAACCATCTGATGCAGCTGCTTTGCCTGATCGCGATGGAACCACCCTCAAAGTTTGATCCCGACGCGGTGCGGGATGAAAAGCTGAAGGTGATCCGGGCGCTTGAACCGGTGGACTACCATCAAATCGTACGCGGCCAGTATGACGCGTCGTCAGAGCAGCCCAGCTATCGGGAGCACGCCGAAAACCCGCGCTCGACCACGGAAAGCTACGTGGCAATGAAGGTGCATGTTTCAAACTGGCGCTGGGCTGGAACGCCGTTTTATCTGCGCACTGGAAAGCGGTTGCGTGCGCGGACCAGCGAAATTGCCGTGGTGTTCAAGGAAACCCCGCATTCGATCTTTGGTGACGAGGCAGGCGGCCATCGCAATATCCTGACGATCAGATTGCAGCCGAACGAGGGCATCACCCTTGGGGTGACCATCAAGGAACCTGGTCCCGGTGGCATGCGTCTGGTGGATGTGCCCCTTGATATGTCCTTTGCCGAGGCGTTAGGTCCAGATGCCGAAGATGTTCCGGACGCCTATGAGCGGCTGATCATGGACGTGATCCGGGGCAATCAGACACTGTTCATGCGCGGCGATGAGGTCGAGGCTGCCTGGGCCTGGACGGATCCGATCATCCAGGGCTGGGAAAAGCGCGGCGAGGTGCCCAAGCCCTACGACAGTGGCAGCGCCGGTCCCGACGATGCGCTGATGTTGTTACACCGCGACGGGCGCCGCTGGAGAGACATTCGCACATGACATACGAGTTCCAAGATTACCCAGACCGCGAGATGCTGGTCATCAATTTGGCCAACCAGCTGGCCGGTGATCTGTCGCAGGCGCTGGACCACCGGGAACGCGTCGCCTTTGCCGTGCCCGGGGGCACCACACCGGGGCCGATTTTTGATCATCTTTGCGCGGCCGATCTGCCCTGGGACAGGACGGATGTGCTGTTGACGGACGAACGCTGGGTTCCGGGCGACAGCGATCGCTCGAACACGCGGTTGCTGCGGCAACGCCTGTTGGTCAATCGCGCCGCCGAGGCGCGCCTGTTGCCTCTTTATGCGCCGGCTGACCATCCCGAAGACAGGCTGGAGGCGCTGGAGGCTGCCATTGCACCCGCGTTGCCCCTTGGCGTCGTGCTTTTGGGGATGGGGGCGGATCTGCATACGGCCTCGATTTTTCCCGGTGCCGATCGGCTGGATGATGCGCTGGATGCAAAGGCACCTATCCTGCTGCCGATGCGCGCTCCGGGGGCGCCAGAGCCGCGGATCACCCTGTCTGCCCGCGTTTTGAACGGCGCTCTTCGCAAACATGTCGTAATCTTCGGTCAGGAAAAGCGCGACGCGCTTGAGGCGGGGCGAAATTTCTCGCATGCTGAGGCGCCCGTGCTGTCGGTTCTCGATGGCGCGACAATTCATTGGGCAGAATAGGCAAAACACATGTGGGATACGTTGAAACATCGCGCTGCGGATCTGGGCGAGCGTCGCATCGAAGATCTTTTTGCGCAGGGCAATCGGGCCCAGGACTTCAGCCTTGATGCCCTAGGCATGCGCTTTGATTTCTCGAAGACGCAGATTGATAGCGATATTCTGGCGGATCTTATTGCCGTTGCCAAGGCTTCTGGCGTTGAGGCACGCCGCACCGCGATGTTTGACGGGGCCAAGATCAACGAAACCGAAGGGCGTGCCGTGTTGCACACAGCGCTGCGCAATCTTGACGGGCGTCCGGTCATGGTGGACGGGGCGGATGTCACCCCTGCAGTCCTGGCAACGCTTGATCGCATGGAAACACTGGCCAATGAAATTCGCGCAGGCGATATCGATCATGTTGTGAACATCGGCATCGGCGGGTCCGACCTGGGGCCGGTCATGGCCGTTCTGTCGCTTGCACCCTACCATGATGGCCCCGAAACGGTGTTTGTTTCCAATGTGGATGGCGCTGACATTCACGACACGCTCAAGCGATGCGACCCGGCCAGAACACTGTTCATTGTCGCCTCCAAGACGTTCACAACCATCGAGACGATGACCAACGCGCGCTCTGCGCTGGCTTGGCTTGAGTCCGCCGGCGTCTCGAAAGAGGGCCGCTTTGTCGCCCTGAGCTCGAACAAGGAAAAAGCGGCCGAATTCGGTATTCCAGCCGAGCGCGTTTTGGGTTTTGAAGACTGGGTTGGGGGACGCTATTCCGTTTGGGGGCCGATCGGGCTAAGCGTGATGATTGCCGTTGGCCCTGCCAACTTCCGCGCCTTTTTGCAGGGCGGAATGGAGATGGACCGCCATTTCCAGACCGCGCCTTTGGCAGAAAACATGCCGGTGTTGCTGGCCATGGTCGGCATGTGGCACGCGCAGGTTCTGGGCCACGCCACCCGCGCCGTGCTGCCCTATGACAACCGCCTGATGCGCCTGCCGGCCTATCTGCAGCAGTTGGAGATGGAATCGAACGGCAAGGGCGTGTCCATGGACGGCGCGGACCTGGCGGTCGGCTCTGGCCCGATTGTCTGGGGCGAACCCGGCACAAACGGCCAACATGCCTTCTATCAGTTGATCCACCAGGGCACCCGCGTGGTGCCTTGCGAGTTTCTGCTGGCGGCACGGGGGCACGAGCCCGATCTGGCCCATCACCATGCGCTGCTGGTGGCCAATTGCCTGGCCCAGTCCGAGGCGCTGATGCGCGGTCGCACGCTGGACGAGGCCCGCGCCAAGGTCGCGGGCAAGTTCGAAGGCGCAGAGCTTGAACGGCAGGCCCGCCACCGCGTCTTCCCCGGCAACCGTCCCTCAACCACGCTGATCTATCCGCAGCTGACACCGCAGGTGCTGGGCCAAATCGTGGCGCTCTATGAACACCGCGTCTTCGTCGAAGGCGTGATCCTGGGCATCAACTCATACGACCAATGGGGCGTTGAGTTGGGCAAGGAACTGGCAACCGCTCTGGGTCCGCTGGTGACCGGAGAGGCCCCGACGGAGAGCAAAGACGGATCAACCAAGGCGCTGGTCGATTATGTCCTGAAGCACGGCTAATCCGCCATCAGATGCGGGCGGACATCCTGCCCGCATCCCGCGTAGAGGTCCAGCAGATCGTCAAACGAGATCCCATCCTCTTGCGCCGCTTTCAGCGGCCCGTCCTGAGCTATCAAGATGGGCCGTTCGCCCTCTGCGCCCTCGTTCAGCGTGCAGGGAACGTCACCACCAAAGCCGGGCAGGGCGTTCACAAGCAGGCTCTCGCAGGTGGGGAAGTCCGGCGCCGTGCCGGTTGCGAAGTCGATGTAGGCATAAAACGCCTCGGATGGGATCTGGACCCAGACCGCAAGGGCAACGCTTTCATCCGCGCCGCGCACCGGCAGGTGAAGCATGGCGCAGACAAAGCGATCCTCGCCGAGTTTGCACAGATCGGCAGACAGCTTGTCCTCGCCGATCTGAAGCTCGGATGTGCCAGCCCCCCGCAGCGGGCCGTGGCGCCAGCTGTCGGGGTGGTCGAACCCGATGTCAAAGATACCGCTGAACGGCTGCCCATCGGGACCAATCCGTGTCTCGTCGTGGAAACGCCGCCATCGGGCATCAAGGGTCAAAAGGGTCATGTCCGCAGGCCGGTCAGTTGCGTTGCACCAAAGACCGCGACCTTAGCGCTTATCTGGTGACCGGTCATGTGCCAAATGTCAACATCAGCCTGTTTGCAGGGCGCGTCATGCAGGATGCGCAATCCAGGCTGCGCCATGACCGGCACGGGATCTGGACCCGTGTGTTCGGGGCACTGTGACGCCTCGTTCGGCAAGTGACCGTTGTTTTGCCAAGCTGAAAGGCGCAACAATCGCCAGCCGGGACAACTTGCAAAGTTCTGCGCAACAGTCCACGCATGCCCGTTTGCAATATTTGAGCCTTTTGGCCAGGCGGGCGCTGGCCAGTATCATTGCGCCACAAGCCATTTTTGGAACGTATACCCGGGGGGCGCTTGCAGCCCGGCAAAGGGGTCCAACCTGTGCCTGACCAGGCGGCTGCACACCGGGTGGACACTCTTGCAAAACGGAGACTAACTTTCGCCAAAGGAGGACAGCCCAATATGGTCGGGCGATCTGTCAGGCATCAGCCAGAGCTATTCCGCCGCCTGCATTTCAAAGCCTTTGTCGATCATGTCAGACGGCGCTACGGGATACTCGCCCGAGAAGCAGGCATCGCAATATTGCGGACAGTCCTTTTTACGTCCCTCGGCCTCGCCGACAGCGCGGTACAGGCCGTCAAGCGTGATGAATTTCAGACTGTCCACCGACAGGTGATCGCGCATTTCCTCTTCGGACATGGTGGCTGCCAGAAGTTTTTCACGCTGGGGGGTGTCAACACCGTAAAAGCAAGGCCAAGCTGTCGGAGGTGAGGCAATGCGGAAATGCACTTCGGCTGCGCCCGCGTCGAGGATCATTTCCTTGATTTTGCGACTGGTGGTGCCCCGCACAACTGAATCGTCGACCAGAACCACGCGTTTGCCCCGGATCAGCGCCCGGTTCACATTCAGTTTGAGCCGCACCCCCATGTTGCGGATCTGCTCGGTCGGCTCGATGAAGGTTCGGCCCATGTACTGATTGCGAATGATACCCATGCCAAAAGGAATACCGCTTTCATGGGCATAGCCGATTGCCGCAGGCGTGCCACTGTCGGGGACCGGGCAGACCAGATCTGCCTCGATTGGGGCTTCGCGGGCCAGTTCGACCCCAATCTGGCGGCGCGTTTCATAGACCGATTGGCCGCCAATGATCGAATCGGGGCGGCTGAAATAGACATGTTCAAAAATACAGAACCGCGAGGTCGCCTGCATGAACGGTCGGTGGCTTTTGATCTTGTTATGCTCAATCACAACCATTTCACCCGGTTCGACATCGCGGACGAACTCGGCCCCGATGATGTCCAGCGCACAGGTTTCCGAAGCCAGCGCCCAGCCCTCTCCGATGCGGCCAATCACCAAGGGGCGCACCCCCATCGGATCACGTACCCCGATCAGTTTTGTCCGTGTCATCGCCACCACGGAAAAGGCGCCTTCGACCCGGCGCAGGGCGTCCATCATGCGGTCAGGCACCTTGCGCTGAAGCGAGCGCGCCATCAAATGGATGATGCATTCGCTGTCTGAAGAGCTTTGAAAGATCGAGCCGCGCTCGATCAATTCACGACGCAGCGCCTCGGCATTGGTG
>JAKVCP010000001.1:0-6445 GCA_022448925.1 Paracoccaceae bacterium | reverse complement strand
GGTTGAAGCTGAGCTCCAGTCCGATTGCAAACAGCAGCAGCACGATGCCGAAATCGGCGAAGGGCGTCAGCGCCTCGGCATTGGTGATATTCCCATTGTGGGCGATCGCAGCGCCCCCCATGGAGAATTCGCCAAAAAACGGCTGAACATCACGAATCGCGGTCTGCCCTTTTGATCCCGCGGTCGAGTACCTGACATGCCCGATAGCCAACGGACCCGGCAGGGTTTCCATCAGCCGTTGCGAGGTGAAGTTGTCCCGCACATAGCCAAAGCGTCGAACCGAATTGAAGCCCTGGTCGGGGTCATGCGCGACAATCCCGCCTGCCTCTTGCCCCCTGTGCTGCAGAGCATGCAGACCAAGTGCCACGAAGTTTGCGGCGTCTTTTACACCGATCACACCAAAGACGCCGCACTCTTCGCGCAGTTTATCGTCGTCAAAAGGATGGGAGGGGGGCATCTGGAGGGACAAGGGCAGCTCCGAATCCAAGTCGCGTTTGCGGTTTACTTAAGGCTTTGTCCGCCACATGTCACGGAACTATCACAAATGTGCTGCACTGCGGCACGCTTGCTGATGCAAATCTGCCCCGCCTTCCGGCGATCGGACTGCTGATTATGGAAGCCGTTGGTGCCGCAGGTGCCGCTGATCAAGGCTGTGGGCGAACCATGTCGTGGCGACAGCAAAGGCGCATGTATGTTCTGGCAGGCTGATCTGCGCGCAGCGACTGCTCGGATCGGTCTTATCCATGTGTCCGACCCCCGCCAAGAGATGGCCTGCCAAGCCATCACCAAATGGGGTTCATTCAGTGTCTGGCATGGGCTTGGATCAGCTGCGCCACCCTGTCATCGAGGCCATCCAGTCCACACCACCCGGGGTCGGGCTAAAATGACGCGGTCCGGATTGTTATCACGAGCCGAATGCGCGCCAAGCAGTGGGTAGTCTGCGCGCCACTTCGTACAGGCTACGCGTCTTCGCCAGTTGGTGTGCTGCACGCCCCGACCAGATCCTCGTACTGCTCGGTGATCCAACCAAGAGCCGCCTCGGGGTTTTGTTCCTCAATCCGGTTTGTGAACCGGCTGAACACCGATGCAGACCGCGAGTCATCGACCATCGGAATATTCTGTGAGGTCAGGACGGTATCGTAGACGAAAAAGGCAACCGCAACGAGCAAGATGCCTCGTGCGACACCAAACAGGAACCCAAGTGCCTGATCCAACCCGCCCAGCGCCGACCGCTGCACAAGCGAGGCAAACAGCGGCGTGAACAGCGACACGATCACCAGCGCAATCGCAAAGACAACGGCAAAGGCTGCTATGATTGCAAGTTCACAGCTGTCAGCAAGAAAATCTCCGATGACCGGGATCTCTTTGACCAAAGGCTCCAGCTGCGGGGCAAAGATGAACGCCAGGATCGCGGCGGCAATCCAACCGACAATGGCCATTGTTTCGCGCACCAGCCCGCGTGAATAGGCCAGAAGCGCCGACAGCACGATGACCACGCCCACGGCGCCGTCGATAATGGTGAACCCTTCCATGAAAGAGCTGCCCTTTCCTGCTTTTGGCGCTAGCCCGCGCCGAATACCTCACCCACAAAGGCCGCCAAATCGCCGCTTTGCGTAAGCGACAACCCCGATGTTTCGCCTGCTTTCCCGCCTTTCGGCGTGATGGCGGAGGTGAAACCAAGTTTTTGAGCCTCTTTCAACCGATTTTCTGTCTGTCCAACCGGCCTCAAGGCTCCGGATAAGCTAATCTCGCCGAAAACGACAGACTCAGCGGGCACGGCAACATCTTCGCGTGCCGAAAGTAGCGCTGCTGCCACAGCCAGATCGGCCGCCGGCTCGCTGATCTTCAGCCCACCAGCCACGTTCAGATAGACATCGAGACCAGCAAAAGGGATGCCACAGCGCGCTTCGAGCACCGCCAGTATCATGGAAAGCCGCCCGCCATCCCACCCAACGACCGAGCGTCTCGGTTGGCTGTGCGGGCTCGGCGCTACAAGAGCTTGCAACTCACACAGCACAGGACGTGTGCCCTCGATCCCGGCAAAAACCACCGAGCCAGGACTGGGGTCGCCGCGTTCCGACAGAAACAACGCCGATGGGTTGGGCACCTGCGCCAGGCCTTGCCCAGTCATTTCAAACACGCCGATCTCATCTGCGGGCCCAAATCGGTTTTTCACGCTGCGCAGAATACGAAACTGGTGGCCGCGGTCCCCTTCAAAGTACAGCACGGTGTCAACCATGTGCTCAACCACCCGGGGGCCGGCAATCTGACCTTCCTTGGTGACATGCCCCACCATCACGACCGAGGTGTTCCGACGCTTGGCAAATTGCGTCAACTCATGGGCCGCTGCGCGGACCTGCGCGACAGAGCCGGGCGCACTGTCAACATTGTCAGCCCACATGGTCTGGATCGAGTCGATGACCACCAAATCGGGGGCCTCTGTCTCCAGCGTTGTCAGAATGTCCCGCAAATTGGTTTCTGCGGCCAGTTGCACAGAGGCCTGCGCCAATCCCAACCGCCGGGCCCGCATCCGCACCTGCGCGCTGGCTTCCTCACCGCTGGCGTAAATGACCTTCAGGCCCGCCCCTGCAAAAGCTGCGGCAGCCTGCAACAATAGCGTAGACTTGCCGATCCCGGGGTCCCCGCCAACCAAAATGGCCGAGGCAGGCACCAATCCGCCACCAAGAACCCGATCCAGTTCATCCAGCCCGCAAGAGGTCCGCGGCGGCGGTGACTCTACACCGCCCAGATCCGTCAAAGAAACAGCCCGCCCACGCGATGCCCCAAGCGACTTCTTCGCAGGTCCGCTGCTCAGCGGGGTCTCTTCGACAATGGTGTTCCATGATCCGCAGGCTTCGCACCGTCCAGACCATTTCGATGTAACATTGCCGCATTCTGTGCAGGCGAAAGACTTAGACGATTTTGCCATGCTCACTATGTGACCCAAGCCGCGACTGGCCTCAAGAGGCAACCGAGCCCATCAACAGGCTCTGCACCGTATCCGATGATTCTGCGTGACCCAGATTCCTTCATCTTTCGTCAAATACTCCCGCCAGAGGCGGTCCGACGCCGGCCTTCCCAAATACCGATCGCCAGTGAAGCCAGAATGCAGCCGGTGAAAAGATACAGTCCCCATGCCACTTCGATCCTGCCAACTCCCACCCCTTTAACCAGGATGATATAGATCGCGATCAGAAACACATCTGCCATCGCCAGCTTGCCCAGAGTTGCGAGGGACGGCAAAATAGCACGACTGGCCAACCGAAACTGTACCATCGCCAACCCGAGTGTCTTCAAATACGGCGCAAAAAGCGCAAACGCCGTAACGATCAGCGCCAGCACCACATCCGATTTCCACAGGGACTGCAGCCCACTGATCACGCTGATCTCTGACAGGCCAAAGCCGGGCAGAAATCCCGCCCGCATCAATGGCGCAAACCATGCAATGGGATAAAGGATCAACAACGACAGATTGGTGCATCTCACAATAACGTCAGGCATGGTGGCTCCGGTTTGGTCACACACTCGAGATAACCAGTCTTGGGCTGCATGCAACACGCGCCAAAAGCCTGGCTGCTCAGAACCAGGTGGCGATCCAAAGCCCAAACAGGCCGACGGTAAACAGTGCGGCCAAAGCTTCGATCCAGACGCCACGTCGGGTGCGGTGCAGCGCGCCCGCGATCAACACGATTGCCGGGATCAGCAGGGCCGTCATCCCGGAGCCATGGTTCATGCCACGGGCCGCCGCCGCATAGACAGGGCCTGTCGTCCATCCCAGTGCGGGCCCAAAGATCGTGGCGATTCCAGCTAAGGCAAGGATCAGCGCCACAAGACCCGTGATCCGCGCTGATCCGGGCCCAAGACCAAGGCGCAACAGCGCCAGCACTGCAATGATCTCCAGAAAAACGAACTTCTTGATGAACAGAAAGGCAAGAACCGTGTAGTTGGGCTCAAAAAAGCTCATCTGACGGCCTCGATCGGCCCGTCTGCACGACCATGGATGAACTGGTCCAGATGCGGATCGTCCGAGGTGTCCATTTGTGTCACGGGCCCGGTCCATTTGATCACCCCATCGTGCAGCATGGCCACCTCATCCGCTATGGCCCGAACCGAGGACATGTCGTGGGTGATCGTCATAGCCGTTGCGCCCATTTCGGTAACGATTTCACGAATCAAGTCGTTGATCACGCCCGCCATGATCGGATCAAGCCCTGTCGTGGGCTCATCAAAAAAGATGATTTCGGGATCTGCCGCGATCGCGCGTGCCAAACCGACGCGTTTCTGCATCCCGCCGGACAGTTCAGCGGGGAAGCGGTCTGCGACATCAGGCTTCAGGCCTACCCGTCGCAGTTTCTCGACAGCGATCTCTCGGGCCTCGGCCCGGGGACGCTTCAGGCGGCCCCGCAGCAGGCGAAACGCCACATTTTGCCAGACCGGCAGACTGTCGAACAGGGCAGCCCCCTGAAACAGCATGCCAAAGCGCGCCAGGAAGGCATCGCGATCACCGCTGCCGACCTCAGAGCCATCAACGATGATTGCACCGCTGTCATGCTGTATCAGCCCCAGAATGCACTTTAAGGCCACGGATTTCCCCGTCCCAGAGCCGCCAATGATCACCATGGAGGATCCCTTGCGGATCGACAGGTCCACGCCGCGCAGCACGGCGTTAGTACCGAAGGATTTATGGACGTCACGCAAGTCGATCATATGGAAAAGAAGATCCCCGTCAGCAGGAAATTGGCCGCCAGTATCAGCACCGCCGCCGCTTCGACCGAGCCCTTTGTCGCCCGCCCAACACCCTGTGCGCCACGTCCGGAAGTCATGCCAAAGTAACACCCCATGAGTGCCGCGATAAACCCAAACACGGCCCCCTTGGCCAGGGATGACACGATGTCCAGCGCTTCAAGAAAATTTGCCGTGTTCTTCAGATAGGCGGCAGGGTTGAACCCAAGTGACCCGGTGGCGACAATGTAGCCTCCGAAAATCCCGATCACATCGCCAACTCCCACAAGCGCCGGCACGACCAGCACAGCCGCCAGAACGCGCGGTGCCGTCAGGTATTTCATCGGATGGGTCGAAAGGGTGACCAATGCGTCGATCTGCTCGGTCACTTTCATGGTGGCGATTTCTGCAGCAATACTTGATGTCACCCGAGCCGCGATCATCAAGCCCACCAGCACTGGCCCAAGTTCGCGCACCATGCCGATTGCCACAATCTGAGGGACAACGGCCTCGGCGTTGAAGCGGGCCCCACCGGCATAGATCTGCAGCGCCAGGGCACCGCCCGTAAACAAGGCTGTCAGCCCGACAACCGGCAGTGAAAGCCAGCCGATGTTCAAAAGCGCGATTGCAAATTCACGCCCGTAAAATGGCGGCCGCACCACATGGCTAAGCGCATCCAGCGCAAAAAGCGCAACTCTGCCGATGCTGGCCAAAAAGGCCAGTGTGGCCCGTCCCAGGGCAGCAAGAGGCGCGGTTGCCATCATGCGGCGCCAAACACGCGGTCATAGCGGGCGCCCAGTGACGTCAGGATCTCGTATCCGATCGTTCCGGCGGCCTCTGCCAGGGCGTCAACCGACTGATGAGCCCCCAGCATCTGAACGCTTTCAGGGGCGCCGCTGACCTTTGACACATCGACGCCGATCATGTCCATCGACACGCGGCCGACGATCTTGCAGGGGGTGTCCTCGACCCAGACAGAGCCCTTTGGCCCCATGGCGCGGATCAAGCCATCCGCGTAGCCTGCGCAAATGGTCGCGATGCGGGCTGGGGACTGTGCAGTCCAGGTGTTGCCGTACCCCACGGTTTCCCCTGCGGCCACCTCACGGATCTGGATGACGGGCACGTCCAGCGTGACCACAGATCGAGCCTGGGAAAATGGCAGCCCACCGTAAAGACCGATGCCCGGACGGGTGAGGTCGAAATGATAGTCGCTTCCCAAAAGGATGCCCCCCGTGGCCGCAAGAGAGCGGGGCACGCCTGTGTCCTCGGTCATCTCGCGGAAAACCTGCAACTGCCTGGCGTTCATGGCGTGATCAGCCGCATCGGCACAGGCCAGATGGCTCATCAACAGGGTTGGGGCCTGGCCAAGCGCCACGTGCCGCAGCGCCGCCCATTCGTCGGGCTCCATGCCGAGGCGGTTCATACCGGTGTCCAGCTGTACGCCAAAAGCGTGACCGGGCAAGGCCTCTACGTGGCGCAGCATCTGATCGATGCTGTTCAGCATTGGCGTCAGCTTGGCCTCTTGCAACACGGCGGCATCGCCCTGCATGTGGCCCGAAAAGACATTGATTGTCGGGCCCGGGCCAAGAACCTTGCGCAGTTCGGCGCCTTCCTCGGCGAGTGCCACGAAAAACGTGCGGGCGCCTTCTTGTGCCAGGGCCTGGGCGATCGGACCGATGCCCAGGCCGTATGCGTCGGCTTTGACCACCGCTGCAGTCTGGGA